>JANQFB010000503.1 GCA_028278085.1 Chitinophagales bacterium | reverse complement strand
GGTTCCTGCCGGCAGGTACTATCGGAGTACGAGATTGCCAGGCAGCACCGGATCAAGATCATTTTACAGGGAGACGAGGGGGATATCTATATTGCCGATGCCGTGAGTGATCTGTTACCGCTTACCTTCTCCCTGGACATTTTAAGATCCAAAACCTGAAATACAATTATCCCAATAAAATTCATCAACCATGGAAACCATGACGAGATCAAAAGCGATAGCACTGGAAGAAAAATACGGAGCGCATAATTATCATCCCTTACCGGTTGTTTTATCCAAAGGTGAGGGGGTATACGTGTGGGATGAAGATGGCAAGCAATATTATGATTTCTTATCCGCCTATTCAGCCGTCAACCAGGGGCACTGCCATCCGGAGATCATCGATGCCCTGATGCGGCAATCTAAAAGGCTTACCCTGACCTCCAGGGCCTTTCACAATGATCTGTTGGGGGAATATGCCGAATATATGCATCATTATTTCGGCTATGATAAAGTTTTACCCATGAATACGGGCGCTGAAGCCGTGGAAACAGGCATCAAGTTATGCCGCCGGTGGGGCTACCGTGTCAAGGGCATACCGGCTGATCAGGCCAAGATCATCGTTTGCGAAGGTAATTTCCATGGCCGGACCACCGGGGTGATTAGCTTTTCGAATGATCCGGAATCCAATACGGACTTCGGCCCTTATATGCCGGGTTTCGAGATCATTCCCTATAATGATCTTCAGGCGCTCGCCGTTGCTGTTGAAGATCCGAATGTTGCCGGTTTTCTCGTCGAACCCATCCAGGGAGAAGCCGGCGTGAATGTTCCGGATGAGGGATACCTGGCCAAAGCCTATGAGATCTGCCGGGCTGCAAAAGTCTTGTTTATCGCCGATGAGATCCAAACCGGGTTATGCCGGACCGGAAAACTCCTCGCCTGCGAGCATGAAAACGTGCGCCCGGATATCGTTCTGCTGGGCAAAGCATTATCCGGCGGCACCATGCCCGTATCTGCCGTGCTGGCCGACGATGAGGTTATGCTGACCATCGGTCCGGGTGAACATGGGTCGACTTTTGGTGGAAATCCTTTAGCCTGTGCGGTAACCATGGCCGCCCTGGAGGTATTAAAACAAGAGGACCTGGCAGAAAATGCGGATCAATTGGGCAAGATCCTCCGGCAAGAGCTGGAAGATATCCCCGGTGATTTGATCAAAACGGTCAGGGGCAAAGGGTTACTGAATGCTATCGTGATACAGTCGCCCAACGAAAATGCAGCCTGGGAAATTTGCCTGGCGTTGAAAGATAACGGCTTGCTTGCCAAACCTACCCATGGTGACAAGATCCGTTTCGCCCCACCCCTGGTGATCAATGAAGATCAGATCCGGGAATGCGCAGCGATCATCCGGAAGACTATCCTGGAATTTGCCTGACCCTGGTTTTGTAATCACTAAATGATTCCCACTTTTTCTACATGACTGTATTTGTTGAGGAAAATGCAAATTATCTACTTATCAAAGGAATGAATTTTCCTTTAAATTCAATTTATGGCAAATCCAGGGCATAAAATACCAATGTGCCATTGTCATTTAAATATGCTGCGTATAATTTGCCGCTATCAAAGCTGAATCCGAAATCAGCACGTGATTGCAAATAATCAGACAATAAAGCTGGAGATGACCAATAATTATGTGTATGATGGTAGGCCTGAATGAATAATTGCTTGTCCCGAAAGTATATGCAGTACAATTTACCATCATGTTCAAATACATGCTGAACGATTAAGGGAAGGGTCTTACCTTTTTTGAGCACTAATTTCGGGTTATCCGGAAGGCCTGGTACCCGCAGCGTGGTATCGGCGTAACGAATGGTATTATTGTACTTATACCAGTACACAAGATTCTCCTTAAAGGTGGTTAGGTTGCGGTACGAAAAAATGTTTTTATGTTTAGCATTCAATTCAGGGATATCAATAGGAAGTACACTTACCGGCTTGAATATTTTGTTCTCCCTCTCCCATTTCCCAAAGCATCCACTATTTCCGGATGAATCGACCATTTTACAGTATATAGGTGCATAAAGCTGTTGTTGTTCAACAATGTACTCACCTAAATGCAGTACATAGTTTTCATCATATTGAATATAATAATCTTTCCATCGGCGATCAATGATGGAATAGGCACGGACAAACCAATGTTGCATGGATGTATAGGCATCGCTTTTTTTGTCATATTCAACGGTAAAAAGTACCTGATAAAATATATACAACGTATCCACACCGGTTGCCAAATTTTGAATGGTGTAAATTGATCTTTGTTTATGATTTTTAGTGATCACATTAAAGCCATCTCGTACCAGGTTACTATCGATGCCTGCCAATATTCCGTGCTGAAAATACGTTCGATCATCAAATGAAAAAACAGTATCCACAAAGTTGTCATTTATCCGTAGCAATGTACCGGTGTTAAAATCAGCAAGGTATAACTCGCCGTCTATCACCTCGAAATCACTGAGTTCCGTAAATGCTAGGCTTGAACTATCGATATTTCCTTTACTAAGGACTGGAGGCATTTTTGACAATGCAATCCTGGTATCAGCCAGTTTAAGTGAACTGCCATATTGCACCTTTCCTGACAAAGTATCTACAACGGCTATGAAACTTCGTTCTTCGGTGTTCTTGCAACATTTACTACTGAGTTTATCATACAGACTCTCATCAATCTTCCAATTCAAACCGTGATTTTTACCTAGGTTGTGATTCAAAAATGCCTTGGCTCCTGCTTTTTTCACCCCCTCAAGGAGGATAACCGGCTGAACACCTGATTTATCAAGCATTGTTAAATGCTGTCTTGCAGCATGAAGGCAGGTAATACAATCATGGGTACTAAGCCCCATAATGAATTGAAGGCTTGTAGCATAAAGTGTACTAGAAACTATATATGCCGCAAGAGTAAGCAGAATGGTTTTCATGATGTAAAAATATTGTGAATTATATGGAAATCGGCCAACACCTTTTCTAAAGAGGCAGGCTTTTTTTAATTGATTGGGCTTTAGCAGGTCATCCGCCAGCCGGCGGAGACACTGCTAATGTACGATGGCTAAATCCGTATTTATTCCTTAAAATTTAACAAGCTAAGCAACTGAGATGGCCTATGCATTTCAGCCGGGTCTTCTTCGAGTAACCCGGGTGGGACCGAAACCCCTTTTAAGTTGGACCGGCTGATAAATGGCTGTGGCGGGCTGCCCTGATAATCACAATAAATCAGAAAATCACTGGTGGTGCTCACTGCATTGGAGCATTATCTATTTAAACATATTTAGTTGAGGAAGTTCAAAAACTAATCCGCCTTTTTTACCGTGGATAGCCCAGATGGCATATAGTGAATTGCCAGAATTGTCAAAAGTGACATAACTCCCTTTGGGTTCACCAAACTCTAGTTTTATTGATGGTCCCAATTTTTCATCAAAATGTCTTAAATAATAATTGAATTCCTTCCAATAAATTATCCAAATACCTTGAACAGATGGAACAATCTTACAAATTTTAAATTTGTCATTTTCTACATTAATTTTTTTAGGTCCTTCAGGAATTCTAATGTTTTCATCCTGGTTATAAATGACTGGCCATCTATCGAAATAATGATAAGTAGTATGAGGTACAATTACCAGTCTTGAAGCTGTAAACTTTCTTTGAGATGATTTAAATTCAACCTTAAACGGTTTAAAGTTTATAAATGAACTGGTATTCCCTGAAATTTCCCATTCACCTAGATAATAGGGGGGCTTTCCAGGTCTTCCTCCTTTATCAACGCTAAAAACTGCCATGCTATCCGAAATTAAAAAGCCGGCCCATGTTTTCAAAAAATATGGTTTTGGAGGGTCTTTGATGTGTATAATATTTTCAATTTTCAATGATACGTCTAGCTGTAGCAAAAAATATTCAGGAACCACCTTTGTGCCATTAGGATTCAAAAAATTCGCTTGGATAAGGGCTGTTATTTTGTTGTTTACTACTTCAACCTTATTTAATTCAAGCAAACTTATGTTGGTTTTATGCAATTCTTCCTTCCAATCATGCCCTTGTGTGCTCGAAGAATCTTGATAGGCTAATCTGTAAAGGTTAGTATAGAGATCATTGGGAAAATTGAATGTGGCTAAATATTTGCCGCTTTTCAAATCAAAGGATAGGATTTTTTTGAAAATATTTTCATGGATAATGATAGTGGAATCGTGAAATTGCATGGAATAAATAAATTCAACTGATATGTTTGTGTCAATCTCGAATGCTCTAACAGGTTTTAGAGAGTTTACGCTTAGTTGAAGTATTTTATGCTCGTCAGCTTTTGTAATCAACTCAGAATATAGTACTTTATCCTGATGAATAACTACAATTCGACCGCGCTGATCATGGCTTAATTTCAGGAATAAATCATTATCAATCATATATCCTGGATTCGATAACCCAAATTGCTGTTCAAGCCAATCAGCAGCCCCTTTTTCTGAAATTCCGTAGAGTAAATAGGTAGGTTTTATATACCATTTATTCAAGGTAGAATTTATATTTTTTGTAGCATAGATGCAGGTTACGCAGTCAAGTACATTCAGCGCAATTAAAACTGTAGGTTGGTTGAATTTTGACTGAGCATATACGATTAAGGGGAATAGGTAAAGCAGATAAATAAAACAGGAAAGAACAATTTTCATCAGATATGAATTTGCATATGATTTAATATTTAGGGCTTTAATTTTATCTCCTAATCGGAAAAATTGTGCCAAAAGCAATCAATGCAATTGGCACAAAATAGAGAAAAATGCAGTGAAATGATTTTATTTTAGAAATATTGGAATGGCATGCTCGAATATTCCTTTTTCCAATTCAACAACCTGAATATCACCAACCAATTTACCCTGTGCATGAATACTTTGAGCCTGAATAGATAGTTCAAGCCTTTTAGCAGATTGCTTTTTTTTGTAACATTCACCTTCTTTTCCAGAACATATTGTATGATAAACAATTAAACCTGGAGAGATTTCTACAATTTCAGTTCCCTTGTTTTCACCAGGTACAACTACCCATTTCGCTTCAGATTCGCTATTAAAAATCAAAATAGAAAACATAACTGCGAAGGAGAGAATTATACTTTGTTTCATTATATTATGTTTAAATGTTCAATAAAGTAAAAATGATCAGAGAGTATTATTTTAATGGTCGAATAGTTCGTGTAAAGGAGCTTAGCCCATTGCCTAAATCTTGTTTAAAGATGTCAGTGACAATTTCACCGGTCAACATGAGTTTAGAGTGAGGTGCTTGCATGGTAATTATCTTAATACCTATTTTTTCTTTAAAACAAACTTTTCTATCACCTTCACAAAAATTAACGTACGTTTTTGTCCCGTCATCATTTTCAATTGTTTCACCCCCAATATTTTTACCCGGGTATTTAATGGTCTTTGCTGTAACTTGGATTTGTGTATAGCATATAAGAGCAAACACACTTAAACAAATAATCGATAATTTTTTCATCGGATTAAAATTTAGTTGGAATAAAATGATTTTTTTCGTTAAACGAAGCTTATAGAGAGGCTTGCCTGCCTGGTCTCTGATTTCAGAGGTGGGCTAGCCGTTTTTTAAAAGTTTCGTTTAAATCATCCCTCGCTTCATAGGCATCCTCCTTTTTTAATTGTTAAAGTTACTAAAAATATTAATGTATTTAAATCATAATTGATATTCATTAACATATAATTGACATTTGGCTATCTTTATAATTTATCGAACATTTTATCTTTGTTGTTTATCATATTACACAATTTTAATCGCATACCTGATCATACAATGCAATATGGCGGCAACAACAAACCTTCAAGGCATTGAGCAGCCTTGAAGGTTTTTGCCTATTAAGGCCTCAATTGAATAAAGCGACAATAAATCATTTAAGATCAATTGCCCCGGTTTCATATAAATGAAGGAGCATTTTTGCTCGTGCTGTGGCTTCATTATTTCCAGAAACCACTTTTTCACTTCCTGAAGGAATATTGGAACTACAATAGATAACGTTTTTGGGTCTCTGGCCAGGATAGTTACACCAGGATTGAACTTTATGGGGGATACCTAATAAAAGTTCTTCACTCAATGGAGCAGGTATCAACTCGCAATGAATTCCTCTGCTCAAATTGTAGTCATAAGTTTTACCTGCGGTTTTATTTCGGTAAAGAAAGCGTTTGCCTGTATTAGGGAAATAGAGATAATAAAAGAACGTATTGAGAGAAATACCTAACTCATGAATTTGTTTTGACAGATTAAATCCACACACAAGATCATTTGGGTTTTTAAGTTTCACATCGATTTTATTCGTTTTCATCCTGCTTTTCTTTTTGCATTAGTGATTGCAGCGGCACTGAATGCCGACCCGGTCTAGGGATGCTTAAAGGCGGAGGCTGCCGGTCTCTTACGCTAAAGCTTCAGCGACAGCGTAAGAAAGCCCCCGCACTTTTTAGCAGCCCTTAACCGGGGTAAATGAGGTATAGCGGAAAGCGCGACCCCTAAAGTAGAACCTCTCCAGTTGGCGGAGAGGTTCTACTTTAGGGGGAATGCCGTTATACTTCAATCAACAAATTCAAATATCAAGGGGAAATTATGGAGAGAATATGAATAAAATATAATCAGTTTATTGGATTATTTACCATCGGTTAATTTTCATTTTATCTATTTTTGATGTCAAAGGCAAGAAACTACTGGTTCTAAATAAACAGCATATCATGAAAAATCTGAAAGAAATAGTTGATATATTCCCACGCAGACACGGGCATGCCGTAAATTTTGGAAATACCGGATTCCATGACAAAAGAAACAAACTCCGTAGACTCCACGATGGAATTGCTTCGGGAAAATACACGACTGATTTGGAGGCTAATATGGCAATATATAAAACCCAAGAAGCCCAATACAACCAGTATGCCAAGTTAAAAGGGCGTTTGAGGGAAATGCTTCTTTCTGAGATATTTAATTTAAAGGTTGATGATACCTTTTCAACCTATCACCAAGAGAAAATTAAATGTAACCGTAACCTGGCCATCTGCCATGCATTAGCGATTCATGGAGCCAGGAACAATGCCATTGAACTGGCGATTAAAACCTTAAATAAGGCGAAGAAATACACATTTCATGAGGTGGTCATTGGCTGTGCGCGAATCTTGAAGGACTATTATACCTTATTAGGCGAATCAAAGAAGCACCATTACTACAAAAGTCTAATATTGGAGCATCAGTTGATTTTACAAGCCGACATGTTGGCTGAGGACTGTTATCAAGAGTTAACCATTCATTACAACAAGTCCGTATCTAGCAAAATCGAGCTGACTAGGCTGGCTGTAGAGTATGATGCAAAGATCAAGCCACTTGCTAAGAAATATCATTCATTCATACTGCATTACTATATGTATAGGGTCTCAGCGCTTGTTTATGGCATTAAGGGGAATTATAGGGATGCACTGAAAGTATATATTTCCTTTGAAAGGTATGTTATTAGCCATCCGGTTTTTTATCAAAAGCTACTGATCGCACATATTAATTACGATAAACTGGACTGTTATTTACATTTGAATGATATTGAAAGCGGCCAAAAAGCAGCCGAAATCTGCCTTAAAAGTTACCGAAAGGATAGTCCAAATTGGTTTTTATTCCTTGAGCATTATTTCCTACTCACCATCCGAACGAAACAATATGTCAAGGCAAAGGAGATCTTTAATATGATTGCTTACAGCCCACGGATCCAATATTTCAGCCCTGAAAGAAAAGAAAAATGGAGAATTTTTGAAGCCTATCTGAATTTCATATTGGAGAACGTTGAGCTGGAGCCAAGTTTGCTTCGGAAGCATCGGACCAAGCGATTCAATATTCTAAAATTCCTGAATGAAGTACCGATATTCTCCAAAGATAAGCGTGGTTTCAATATTGCTATTTTAATCATTCATATACTTTTCATGCTAACCAGGAAGGATTTTGATGTCATCATTAAAAGGACCACGGCGCTGGAGATCTATCGGAACCGTTATCTCAAAAGGGAGGAGGATATTAGAAGTAAACTCTTCATAAAAATGCTACTGATCATGGAGAAATGCTCCTTTGATTACAAAAAGACAAGGTTAAAGTGCGTACCCTATTTTCGGCAGCTTCGCAAAGCAAAGTATCGGTATGAAGGATCGGCTACAGATTGCGAGGTCATTCCATATGAAGGACTTTGGCGTATTATTCTGAAAGAACTCAAATCAGCCTAGCGAAGGTATTCAGTGAGGGGTGCGTTTGATCATGTGGATGTTATGGCCAGCATCATCGGAGTAAGAGAAAAAGCCATTTTTTAAAATAAATTATATCCTGCAGAACTGCATGATACTCACCAAGCTTGTGGGAATCCTTGATTATCTCTTGGTAAATCGGATCCGGCCTCCACTCCGGAAAAGCCATCCTAAATTAATTACTATCTTTATTGCAGGCTTCCGCCCCTAAATGCTTTAGAGATAAGTTATTATCCTTGCTTTCCGCCAAACATAACGGATCTAAACTTGCCCTTGCCGGTATCCTTTTACTCACCGTTGTTGTTTTTTATCCGAGTCTCGATAATGGATTTACCAATTGGGATGACACTGATTTTATCGTAGACAACCCCCTGGTTCATGATGCCGGAATGTCCGGATTGTACCGGATCCTGGTTACCTACAAAGTGGAGTCGTTCGCCTTTTTGCATTGGGCGATCGACTATCATTTAGTCGGTGCCAAACCTTTTCTCTACCACTTCACCAACCTGGTCCTCCACCTGGTCATCACCTTTTTATTTTATGCCCTGGTGATGCAGTGGAGTAAAAACAACTGGATTGCCCTGACAGCAACCCTCATCTATGCCATTCACCCCCTTCATGTGGAACCGGTCGCCTGGATCACGGGGAGAACCTATCTATGGTATGCCTGCTTTTTTTGGTTAACGGTATTAAGTTATCTCCGATATTATCATACCCAACAATGGTCCTGGTATGGGTTAGCCATCGCCGGCTATGTTTTTGCCTTGCTCTCCTTTCCCACAGCAATGGCATTGGCCCCTTCCCTTTTCCTCCTGGATTACCTTTACAAACGAAAGATCGATAAAAAAGCATTGTTGGAAAAGATCCCGTTTTTTGCTTTCGCAGTGATCAGCGGTTTACTTACCCTCACCATCCGTGAGGATAAAACAGTGGATATCGAGGATTACGGGATCTTTGAAAGGATCGCCATATCTGCCTACAGCTATATCTATTTCCTGGTAAAGCTTATCCTCCCCTATGGTTTAAGCGGCTTTTATCCCTACCCGGATCAGATCAATGGAAATCTGCCATCGACCTATTTCATCTACCCGATCATGGCCCTGATCATCCTGATCGCGACAGTATTTTCGATGCGCTATGGCCGGGCCATCTTCTTTGCGGTGATGTTTTATACCCTGAATATATTGCCTTCTTTAAGATTGATCCCGGTGATGGGTGAATACATGACCGCTGACCGCTACACCTATGTTTCCCAGGCAGGATTGATCTGGCTCATCGCTGTGGGCTTGCACTATTGTTTTCATTTCCAACACCGTTTTGCCCCGGTTTTCCGCATCCTGATCATCGGGATCACGGGTATCGGGATCCTTGCATCCGGGATTATCTCCTTCAACAGGAGCAATGTTTGGCAAGACAGCATAAGCTTTTGGTCGGATGTTATCCGCAAGTATCCCCAAGCGACGGTTGCCTATCTCAACCGTGGGAATGCCTACCAGGATCAGGGGCGCTCCGACCTGGCTTTCGAAGATTATAATCGCCTGATCGGTATGAAACCCGGGGTGTCCAAATCATATAACGACCGTGGATTTTTACATTATTCCCAGGGCAATTATGAAATGGCACTTTCGGATTATAACCACGCTTTGAGCCAGGATCCGCAAAATGCCGAAGCTTTGAATAATCGCGGCGTTTTATACCAGCAGATAGGCAATTTCGAACAGGCGATGAAAGACCTTAACCTGGCCCTGCAGATCGACCCGGCTTTGACCAATGCCTATAATAACCGCGGTAACTTATTCAGGGCATTACAAAACCCTGAAAATGCCCTGGCTGACTATGGGAAAGCCCTCGAGTTGAACCCGGAATATCATATGGCTTATCTCAACCGCGGTATTTTGTATTACCGCAACAATGCATTCGAACTGGCACTGAAAGACCTTAACCAAAGTATACAATTGGCACCCGGTCAGCCCCAGGCTTATCGCAACCGGGGTAATATTTATCGTAAACAAGGGAATATGGATGCCGCAGAAAGTGACTACCGCAAAGCCATAAGCCTGAAACCGGACTATTGGGAGGCCTATGATAACCTCGCCATGGTGCTGAGTTCAACGGGCAGATCCGCAGCAGCTATGGCCGCCTGGTCGACCTGTCTGAAGATCAAGCCCGATGCCGCCGGCCCACTGTTCAATCGTGCTTTTGCCCGTTTTAACCAGGGTGATCTTCCCTTGGCCATTGAAGATCTGAGTCTTTTGATCGATTACCATCCTGATTTCGGCAGAGCCTATCAACAAAGAGCCCTGGCTTATTATCACCTGAAGGATCTTGCTGCCGCCAAAAGCGACGCCGATAAAGCCGCTGCACTCGGATTTCCAATCTCCCCGGCTATTTACCAAACGCTAGGCCAGCCATAAAAATAGATTACCCGGAAGCCGACCGGCTCCACTGCTTCGGCAAAGTGCTTTCCCTTAATCTAGGGATTTAGCGCATAAAATTGTATCTTCGGAATCTATGCCGGACGATATACGGTAATCATGGAATCCCCTAAATTATTAGATTTCTCAACCATTGGCCAGGCGGATATTGGGTATTTGAGCGTTGCTGCCAACAGCCAGCTTCCATTCGACATCAAAAGAGCCTACTGGACTTATCAAACACCAGAGGATGTGCTTCGGGGCAGGCATATGCACCGGGAGGCTAAAACGGTTTTGATCGCACTCTCCGGGACCATCCGCATACAGTTGGAGTCGTTGAAGAAGGAACACAGCGAATTTGTGCTCGATAGCCCTTCCAAAGGCTTGTATATCCCCCCACGCTATTGGCGAATACTAAGCTACCGGGATAATGCCGTCCAATTGTGCCTGACATCCATGGAATTCAGCGAAGCGGATTATATCCGGTCTTATGAGGAATTCCGGAACCTGCAACGATCATTTGAATAATCGCTTCCTCCACAACCATAGCCATTAATCAGCATACCTTGCCGGAAATCAAAGACTATCGGAAAGACCTGCAAACGACCTGGGACCAGTTTGTCAGATCTTCGAAAAACGGCACCTTTTTACACCTCAGAGGCTATATGGATTATCATGCCGACCGGTTTCCCGATGCATCGCTGATGTTTTACGATAACGACCGGCTCATAGCCCTTCTTCCGGGCCATATGGATCAGAATAGCTACTATAGTCATGGAGGCTTAACCTATGGCGGTATGATCTGCTCCTCCAAAATGGACACGGCGAATATGCTCAACTTGTTCGAGGCATTGACCGCTTATTTCAAAGAAAAGCGTATCAAAACGTTCATCTATAAAGCCATTCCGGGGATCTATCACAGCCTGCCGGCAGAAGAAGATCTGTATGCGCTGTTCCGGTGCGGCGCTCGGCTGATCAAACGAGAGGCTTCCGCGGCGATAAAATATCCGCTGCAAACAAGCTACCGGAAAGGTCGCAAATGGGCGGTCAACAAAGGGAAAAAACAGGATATCCAAATCCGGGATAGTCATGACTTCGACACCTTCATGCACATGGAGGCTCGGATATTACAAGAAAAATATGACAAGAGCCCTACCCATACGGCTGCCGAAATAAAGCTGCTGGCAGATAGATTTCCGGATCATATCAAATTAAGCGCAGCTTTTGATGGTACTGAAATGCTCGGTGGGGTGATCCTTTATCTCACCCGGCAGGTCGCCCATGCGCAATATATTTCTTACACGGAAAGGGGCCAAAAAATGTTTGCTATGGATGTATTACTGGATGAGCTGATCCGGAAATACACCGGCGACAAGACCTGGTTTGACTTCGGGATATCCACCGAAAAAGGGGGCTATTATCTGAATGAAGGGCTGATGGCTAACAAGGAAAGCTTTGGCGCCAGCGCCGTCATGTACGATACCTATCAATTGGATTTGGACTAGCCAATTTTTTATGAAAGACTTCGACGCTTATCAGAAAACTTATGAGGGCTTACCCTTCGAATCACAACTGACCCACTTCCGGAGAAAGAACCTGCTGGCCACCCTGGATAAATACCAGCCCCGGTCTATCCTGGAAGTCGGCTGTGCTAACCGGCCCCTGTTTACGGACTACGCCGCCTTCGATTCTATGGTGGTCCTGGAGCCTGGCGCCGAATTTTATGAAAATGCCCGGAAAGCCGTACCCGAACAAGCCAGGGAACGTATCGAGCTTATTCCCAAAACCCTGGAAGAAGGATCGAAAGCATTACGATCCTATGCCTTCGACATGATCATCCTCAGCGGATTGTTGCATGAGGTCAACGATCCCGTCAGGATCCTGGAGATCTCCGCGGAGTTATCCGGCAACCAAACGGTCACCCATATCAATGTGCCCAATGCTTATTCCTTTCACCGGCTACTGGGTAAGGAAGCCGGATTTATCCGTTCGATCTTCGATATTTCTCCTCAACAGCTATCCTTGCAGCAGCCACGGATCTTCGATATCCGGACGCTCAGCGAATTGGTGGATAAGTGTGGCTTCATCATTAAAGACAAAGGCTCCTATTTTATCAAGCCATTTACCCATCGCCAGATGCAGTACCTGTTGGATCATGGGCTTATCGGCCGCGAGATCCTGGATGGATTGGATAAGATGATCAGCCACATGCCTGATCTTGGGGCGGAAATATTTGTGAACGTTGTTCCCAAGTCGAAATAATTTTATCCTTATATTGCGTTTAGCACCTCTCCGAATAGTAATGATAGAATCGATCATATTTCCAACCGCACAAACCCCGAGCATATGAGCAAGCCCCTGTTGTCGGTGATCATTCCATGCTATTTCAACCAGGATAATATCGCTGAAACGATCGACCGTTTGCGTTCCGTTGCAGCCGATATCGAACCGGTGATGGACCTGGAATTTGTTTGTGTTGACGACGGCTCGGAAGATCAAACCTATACCGTGTTAAAAAGTCTCCAGGAGCAATATCCCCGGCAACTGAAAGTGATCAAACTGACCCGGAATTTCGGTTCCAATAATGCCGTGTTGGCCGGGTTGAAATTTGCCGACGGCGATACCAACCTGATCCTTGCCGCCGATCTTCAGGATCCCCCGGAACTGATCCCCAAAATGACGGAATATTGGTTGAAGGGTATTCCACTGGTGGTAGCTAACAGGACTGACCGAAACGATCCATTCCTCAATACTATTTTTTCAGGGATCTATCATCGCCTTATGCGCCGGTTCGGGGTCAGGAATGTACCCAAAGGCGGTTTCGATATGATCTTATTCGACCGGCGCATCAAAGAGGATCTGCTTCGTTTGGATGAACATAATACCTACCTGCCCTATTTGCTGATGTGGATGGGTTATGATTATGTCAATATTCCCTATGAAAGGCAAAAAAGAACGGTGGGTAAAAGCCGGTGGACCTTTTCCAAAAAAGTGAAGTCATTCATTGATTCCTTTGTGGCTTTCTCCTTCTTTCCTATCCGGATGATCTCGATAACCGGCGTTTGCCTGGGACTCGCTGCCCTGATCTATATTTCCGTGATCTTCTATTACAAATTCATCAACAGGATACCGGTCGAAGGCTGGTCATCTTTAATGATCGTTATCCTTGCCGTGTCATCCTTCCAGATGATCGCCCTGGGCATCATGGGAGAATACCTTTGGCGGACCCTCGATGCCAGCCGGAAAAGACCCAATTTCATTGTTGACAATGTTATCGATGATACCCCTGAACGCCAATAAACCAGTTGCGTAAATTAGCGATCTCTTTTACTTATATTTGTTGGCCTAAGAAATAGCTGTTTACAGACCGTATATTGCTTTGTCAAAAGCTCGGAACCATATCCTGCAATCCATCGCATTGGCAGTATTTCTACTGGCAGGATCTAGTTGCGATCAAACAAAAATGAATCAAATGAAACCACCCAAAGCCAAAATGATCCCAAAAGTGCTGGAGATCCATGGAGACAAAAGGATTGATAATTATTATTGGCTGAATCAACGGGAAGATCAGGAAGTGATCGATTACCTGAATGCGGAAAATGATTATACCGAAGCGATGATGGCTCATACCAAGGAGCTTCAGGAAGAGCTGTTTAACGAGATCGTTGGCCGGATCAAGCAAACGGATATGTCGGTTCCCTATTTCGATAATGGTTATCACTATTATACCCGCTTTGAAGAGGGCAAGGAATATGCGCTTTACTGCCGGAAAAAGGGAAGCCTGAAACAACCCGAAGAGGTTATGATGGATGTGAATATCATGGCGAAGGGCTATGATTTTTACCAGGTGGGCGGTATGGCGGTTAGTGACAATAATGAGCTCCTGGCCTATGGCGTCGATACGGTTAGCCGCCGGATGTATACGATCCATGTGAAAGACCTGAAAACCGGCAATTTACTTTCTGACGAGATCCCCAATACCACCGGAAGTATCGCCTGGGCCAGCGATCATCAAACCTTTTTCTATACGGTAAAGGATCCGGAAACGCTAAGGAGCTATAAAATTATGCGCCACAAGCTCGGTACGGATCCGGCAGAAGATGAGGTAGTCTTTACCGAAACGGATGAGATTTATACCACCTATGTTTACCGGTCGAAATCCAGGAAGTATATTATGATCGCCAGCAATGCCACCTTATCCACCGAATACCGGTACCTGGACGCCGCTCATCCCGGCGGCAAATTCGAAGTGGTGCTGCCCCGGGAAAAGGAGCACGAATATTATGCTTACCATTATAAAGATCACTTCTACATCCTTTCCAACGACCAGGCCAGGAATTTCAAGCTGGTGAAAGCGCCGATCGGTAAATTTGCCCGGGAGCATTGGGAAGAAGTAATTGCCCATCGGACGGATGTCTTGCTGGAAAATATCGAGATCTTCAAGCAATACCTGGTGGTCGATGAACGGCAAGACGGCCTGACCCAGTTGAGGATTATCCGATGGGATGATTTTTCTTCCCATTACCTGGATTTCGGAGAGCCCACCTATTCCGCCTATATCAGCATTAATCCCGAATTCGACACGGAAAAATTAAGATATGCTTATTCTTCCCTCACCACTCCCAATTCCACCTTTGACTATCATATGTCGACAAAGGAAAAGACCTTGTTGAAGCAACAGGAGGTGATCGGCGATTTCAAGCCTGAAGATTATCAGTCGGAAAGGCTTTATACCAAGGCTAAAGACGGTACCCGGATCCCGATATCCCTGGTTTACCGGAAAGGCCTGCAAAAAGACCAAAGTAACCCGGTATTGCTATATGGTTACGGGTCTTATGGTTATAGCATGGATGCCAGTTTCAGCTCCGTTCGATTGAGTCTGCTGGACCGTGGATTCGTTTATGCGATCGCACATATCCGCGGCGGTCAGGAAATGGGCCGCTACTGGTATGACGATGGCAAAATGCTAAAGAAGATCAACACATTTACCGATTTTATCGCCTGTGGTGAACATATCATCGAGGCAAAATTTACCACGAGTGACCAACTGATGGCGATGGGTGGCAGCGCAGGCGGGCTGTTGATGGGTGCGGTGATCAATATGCGTCCGGATCTGTTCAAGGGGGCCGTAGCTGCCGTGCCTTTTGTGGATGTAGTTACCACCATGCTTGACGAAAGCATACCCCTGACCACCGGCGAGTACGACGAATGGGGGAATCCGAACGAACCCGAGTATTATCACTACATCAAATCCTACTCGCCTTATGATAATGTCGAAGCGAAAGACTATCCCAACTTACTGGTTACCACCGGCCTGCATGATTCCCAGGTGCAATATTGGGAGCCGGCCAAATGGGTAGCCAAACTCCGGGAAATGAAAACAGATGATAATCTATTATTGCTGAAAACGGATATGAGCACCGGCCATGGTGGAAAATCGGGCCGTTTCGAACGGTACCGGGAAACCGCCCTGGAGTATGCCTTTTTGTTAAACCTTGTCAACCCAGAAAAATGAGATTCATTGTAATAATTGGCCTTGTAATTTTCCTTATGGCGGACACCAAGGCTGCCGGTCTGGAGTTTCTAAAACATTATGGCGGCCTGAATCCGGATGAGGGATATGCCCTTTGCTTCGATGACACCGGAAATCTTTATACGGTCGGTAGTTATTGGGGAACCGTGGATATTGAAGATTCCACCTTTACCACCTTAACCGGCGTTGGTGAGATGTTTTTAGCGAAATACGATCCTGCCGGAAACCTGGTATATGTCCGGGCCTATGATTCGACGTTCACAGCCAGGAACATACGGGACATGAAAGTAGATGCGCTGGGAAATATTTATATCCTGGGATTTTCGGTCATGGCTCCGGGATCTTGCCCGGTTCCCGGTGAACTGTATTTCGGGAAGTTCAACAATGCCGGGGATTGCCTGTGGTTGAAAGGCGGAGGCGGAGGCAACAACCTGGCTTCTGCCATAGCGATCGATGATGATTATAATATTTATACCGCCGGATATGGGTATGGTACTTATCATTTCGGCCCCTTTCCTGTAAACACCAATGGAGGAAGGGATGCCGTACTCGTTAAATACGACTCAACCGGCCAGGAAAAATGGTTGCGGATCTATGGCGGTACGGGCGATGATAATATCAGCGGCCTGTTATTTGCCAATGATGGGCATTTGTATATCACCGGACACGTCAAGGGATGCACCGATTTCGGGGGAAGCGCCTATACACAGAAGGGTCTTTCGGATGCCTACCTGGCCAAAATAGACACCGGCGGGAATTTGATCTGGGTGAGATCCGGTGGCGGAACAGACAGCAACTATGGTTATTCCATCGATGAAGATGGGCAGGGTAATATTTTTATCGCCGGCATGTATGAAAGTGAAGCCACCTTCGGTAGTCACACGGTAGCCGGTAGTAATAAGTTTTTCCTGGCAAAATATAACGCTGACGGGGATGTATTATTTGCCAATCCCATCGATGCCAGCGCTTCCTGGTCGGGATACTCGACCAATACCGGCTGGTTGTCCGGCTGTAATATCCGGGTGAGCAAGTCTTCCGGGGATATCTATCTAACGGTTTCATCTTCCGGTGAAGCCAACTTCGGGCCACATGTGGTCGATGCGCCGGGAAAGGCGATGTATATGGCCAAATATGATAACGACGGTGGAGTGCTGATGGCGACGCAAAGCAAGGGTGGGGAGTTCAAATGTCATCGCTTGGCCATTGATCAAAACGATAAAATGGCTATGACCGGTTACTTTAAAGGAACGGTATACCTCCATGAGGATAGCATGAGATCTTACAATAATTCCCATACGGATTTTTACGTGGCCAAGTTTAACCAGGAAGTCTTTAATAGTGTTCCGGAAGCACCCGCAGCTTCTCCATTTCGCATCTTTCCCAATCCTGCCAGCGACAGGGTTCATATTCAGTTGAAGTCCGGAAAACCGATAGCTCGGGGCGAAATTACACTCTACAATAACCTGGGAGTATTGGTCAGAAGGTCAGCCACGGAGAATTTCACGGAGCAACTAGATATCCGGCACTTAGCCGCAGGGATCTATTGGCTGAAGCTCGGCACCAAGGATCAGGCGAGCTATCACAAGATCATTAAGATAGCGCCATAGCTGTGGGGAAGTTTCCCTAAGCCAGGCTAACCCAACTCATGCACCCGTTAAACCTTATACCCGATCCGTTGAAATTCCGCTAAGCGGTCGCCTATACCGGAATTTCCGAGGGCCAGGATCCTTGCCGCCAGCACCGCAGCATTTCGCGCCCCTGCCTTGCCGACAGCCACAGTTCCGACCGGTATGCCGGGAGGCATTTGAACGATAGAATACAAGGCATCGATCCCGCCGGCCAGTCCACCTTCCAGGGGCACACCCAAAACCGGCAGTGAGGTATGAGCTGCAATGACACCCGGAAGCGCTGCCGCCATTCCTGCGGCGCCAATAATTACCTGGTAGCCTTTGTCTTTGGCTTCCTTGGTTAGTTGCACCACTTTTTCCGGATCGCGGTGGGCCGAGGCTACGATCATATCCGTTTCGATCTCAAACCATTGCAAATAACGCTGGCATTCCGCCATCACCGGTTCGTCGGATTTGGAACCTAATAAGATAAGGACTTTTGACATGTTTAATTTTTTAGAGAAAGTACTCGATCAATAATTTCAGGCAAAATTAAGGGCTGCCGATCAAAAAGCGGTGGGTTTGGGGATATTTTTGTTGGGGTAATGGTAACATGGGTTAATGGAATGA
>JANQFB010000501.1 GCA_028278085.1 Chitinophagales bacterium | reverse complement strand
CCCACATAATCGCCCGCACTGCTCCATTTATACTCTTCCGGTTGGGCAACAATGTCCGCTTTTACCGGGTTTTGATGCAGATAGTTCAACTTTTGATCGATCATATCATTATCCCACAATTCAATAGGATGGTTATGTTGTTGCCACAGTTGCCATTGGTCGTTATTGCCATTCTTTTGGCCAGCGTCTTTGAACATCCGGATCAGCCATTCTTTTCTGCTTTCTCCAGGATGATTGGCTATTTCTTCTTTCAGTTTCCGGGATGTAAAGCTTTTCAGGTCTCTCAGGATATTCTGCATGGGTTTATCGCTAGATCCGATGATCAAATGGACGTGATTAGACATGATCACCCAGGCGTAAACGATCAATCCTTTTTTCTCCTGGCAGTATCGAAGACTATCGATAAAGATTTGACGATAGGTTGTTCTGGTGAAAAGGTCTATCCAATAAACCACACCAAAAGTCACGAAATAAGGCTTGGTTTGGTCTCGGAATTTATAGGCCCTGCTCAAGATTGTTTTATTAAATACAATATTAAAAAGGCATAAATAATCCGTAATATACCAATAAAACTATAAAACGCTCTATCGCAAGCGTCCGCTTGTGATAGAGCGTTTTAATTGTTGATCAATTGGATTCTATTTTCGATGAAGGTAAGTTGACTAATGATTCAATCAGGCCCTCTTTGCCATTACCGATATTAAAATGGATTTGGGCTAATGGTGAATGTATTGCGATCATCTATTCCAAGCGCGGAAATAAATGAGTACGTGAGGCAAGTTTCTTTAGTTCCAAGCGGACGCTTGAAACACAGAAACTTGCGGGAGAAGGTGCAGCAAGCACGTATGCTTGTGATAGAGTGGTTTTATCTCAAATCAGCTTCCCAAGCTAATATTTTATCTTTTTCCGAACATATCCCAATTGACCCTTTTCCGTAATCGTCAAAGTATAAATTGAATTCTATCGACTTATTCTCAATAAAACTCCTTAAGTCTGGGGATACTTTTACCATCTTATAAAATAGAGCTTTGATCTCTTCGAGTTCTCTTAAAGACTTTTGTTTTGTCAAGTTAGCAAAGTTTTTATACTGGGACCATCCAGTAACCTTGATAACTCCTGACTTTTCATTTTCCAACCTTATTTCACCGATCGTAAAAGATTGACCATCCCTCAAAAATTCTATCGCTGTTTTTATTCTTCTTTCCATACTACCTAATTATTTTAATAGCACCTGCTGGAATATGCTGGTTAAATATAAACTCAGTACCACCGCCGGCACCTAAATTAGGTAGATTTCCTTGAACCCTTCTTGTTGCAACTGGGGTTAATCCAGAAGTATTTATTCGGAGCAATGAATTAGGCAAAGCCCTATTAGCCGGTAAAGCCAATTCTATTTGAGCCTGAAGTGGTTGTAAGGTGCTCTTATTGGTTAAATATGAGAATCCATCTCTTCCAATTCTTAAACCATTTTGAGAAATACTTTGTGCTGCTTCTCGACTTGTGTAGTGATATAAGTATTTTGGCGCCTCCTTAGCGGCATTTGCTCCAACGCCAAGGGTTGCAGATTCTATTGCCGCTACAAATTGTGCAGCAGAAGCTAGAAGTAGTAACCCATTGGCTATCTCTTCACCTGCCTGCCGAGCAGGCCCAGCCACAACTCGGAGATTGAAAAAGAAACGTTTTTCTTCAAAGGAAAGTCCAGCATTTTGAAGTAAATTATTAAACACGTCATTACTTCCATAAAGTGTTACATCTATTCTATTTTGATTAATTGCCCATCTCCCAATTTCAACAGAGGACATTCCCTTTGTTGGATCGTCAATATCTCCTTCTATGATTGAGGTACCGCGATTCTTTCTACCAAATCGATGAACCCAAACTCCGTTTTTATCTTCTTGAGCGAATCCATATGCTTTCTCATCTTTGTCCCCTGATTGGTATACTTCACCGACATCGTACCCTTTCCTTATTGCTCTACGTCTCTTTCGCTCGGCCTTCTTTTGACCATATAATCCAAGAGGATCTGAATACAAAATTGGGTTATTGTTAAAGCAGCTATAAGCTCCTTGCCATGGATATGTGATTGGGTCTGGGTTCCATCTTGTACCCAATCTAGGATCAAATTGCCAAAACGGTGCAGTATAGGAATTTCCATTCCCACTAACCTCATCATCCTTCTCCATCCCATTAAACCCAAACCGATACTCATTCGATTGAAAACTCCGCCCAGGCTGCCCCCAACCAAATGGATAATAATTGTTGTACGCCAACAGATCAGCCGTAAAATCTTCGGGTTCGTTGGTGGTTAGGTTGATGGTACTTAGCTTTCGATCACCGACCAAAGCGCGTACATTCCCCAAATGATCCGTTAACTCATATTGTTTTTGATCAAACGGTCGGGAAGCAAACATGCCGGCGCCGAATAGCGGGGCGCAGCCAGGGCCTGCGGTCATTTTTGTTGTAGTGTGATGGGTTTGTTGTGGCAGACTATTCATGGGGCGAGCGGTGGGAGGGAAGATACCCAGATCGATCAGGGTGATGGCAGTGCCTTTTTCCGCTTCGGGATCGGACAAGCGGAAGAGGCCATTGCCGGTTATGGTCGTGGCGCTGATATACATTGTACAGCCTACACCGCGTTGGATATCGTCGAAGGGTCCGAAACCGAGCTTGTTGATGACTTCCGGTTGGTTGTTTTTCAGGTTGACCCGTCCGTAGAGGCTAACGCCCGGTTCCTGGCCGATGAAGTATAAATAGTTGGAGCTGGGGCTGAATTCTACATGGACCATGGTTTGGATGGGCACATCAATGGATTGCCGGTTGCTCAACTGTCCGCAGGTCATATCCAGGTCGAATAGGACCAGGTTTCCGGTAAATAGCTGCGCATCTACGGTCATGGCAAGATATTGTCCACCGGGAGAGATAGCGATCTCATTTTGCGGACTTGTCGGAGGTTTTCCGGGCAAGGGCTTGGTGCCTTGTAATTGCGGTGCTTCAAAGCCATTTTGGGTAACATCGATGGTATAGATCCCATAACCGGTGGCCACCGGTCCATAAACAAACAACCGGTGATTACCATTGGCATCAGATACCGGAGCCATGTGAAAACCCGTTTTAAATCCGGGGATTACCGGTTGTCCAACAGTGCTAACAATTGCTCCTTTGCCACCATCCCGGCTCATATCCACAATGATATATTGCAACTCCGCGAAGCTTTTCCCGCCATGCGTATCCGGGCAGTAGATAACATAATACTCGCTTTTCGTACCGGGCTTTTTCAGGATCACCGGATTGGCATTCGGGCTGGTCTCCGCCGCAAGGCTCAGCCCATTGGGATTAGACATGGGTTGCATATCCCGGTTCAGCAACTCAAGCCGGTACACCATCAACGGATCGGCATTTGTATAAGCACCGAACAGGAATTGATCGCATTCATCCAGCATAACTGCCGTATTAACACTCAGGCCTGCGTAACCCGGAATATCATCCAGTTCAGCTTTTTCCGAAAGGGTGAAATCGACCAGTTTGGGCCCCTGGCTGGTGGGGATCAGCCACTTGACCGATTCGGTTTTAGAAGACGTCTGCAAAAAACCTTGCGTCGCATCGATAGCGCCTTCGATAGTCGCTAATACTTTTTGCGACCGGTATTCTCCAATCCTGGAAGAACCATATAACGGGACTTCTTCCAAAGAGAATGTTGAATGAACACCATCATATTGTTTCTGATAAATGGCCATTATATTACCGCTGGCATCCCGAACATAATAGGTGGCGGTTTCATCACCGGTATTTTGCGTTACGCGCTTAAGCACCCGGTTCCCGGTGGCATCATATTCGAAATCGATCACCGCATCGGTTTTGATCACCCTGGATACCTTATTTTGCAGGTTCCATTCGATATTCAACCCCTCGGCCTTATCTTCGATCAGGTTGCCGATATCATCATAATAGTAATTGTCAATCGGCTGATGCTCCAGGTCATCCATTTGCCCGGAAACGGTAGCATTATCGATAATCCGCCTTAGTTTATTAGTCGGTTTACCATTCCCGTCTTCCCAATATTCATAAACCAGGTCATCCATATCCTGTAAATGCCGGTAAGCATGCCGGTCCAGAGAATCGATATTGCCATTAGCATCATAGCTCAGCGCTGTGCTGTAATCATCCGAAGCTACATAGCTGCCGCCCACTAATGGCCGGAACATACTTTCGGTTAACCGGTTGAGCTCGTCATAATGATAGATGTTGGCGGTTCGATGTTCGAATTCCAGGATCTCCCCATCAGGATTCGGCTGCGTATTCGTTACCCAAGCACTGATATTACCGTTGAACAGATCCCGGTGCTCCGGATCTCCAAAAGGTTCCAGGCCCTGATTCACATCGAAGGGGGAATTCGAATGCATAAAATCACCATTATAATAACCTAAAGTCATGGCAAAAGCATCTTTCCCAACCCGGCTGGCAATGGTTGAGTTGCCATCTTGCCCCGGATCGTCGGTCGCGTTCAGGCCAGGATGGTTCATCCCTTTCAACCAACCCTGCAGCGTGTACACATAATCCATCCCTTGGACCTTATCCTCTCCCAAAACCGTTCTTTGAAGCGGACCATGCGGATAATAATCATAGGAGCCATCGGTTTCCCAGATCACGCCATCCCTGGAAGTAGCTACCGAAACGATCCGGTTATCGCTGTCATATGCATAGCGGTGATAGAATTGATCGGCTTTGCCTTCATTATACCTCACCCGGTTAACATTTCCGCTCACCAGGTCATAGTCGTAGGCAATGGTTTTCCTTCCCAGCTCCGGTAACTGCTGCACCAGCCATTCCACATTACCATGCGGATCATAGCTGAAAAAGCTGTACACCTGGTCATGAGTAGTTGCCTCATTGCCGTCTTTATCGGTATAAGAATAGCTAACCCGGTTGCGCAGGAATCGCTGTGCATTCCCCCCGCAAACGACGCCTTCATATGGCTCCGAATACACCGTGATCACTTTTTCCGAGCCCGTTGTTGGAAAATCGGGATCATTGGCATTGCTCTCCCAATCGGCTTCCTGGCTTTCACCGACTTCGATGATCCTTCCCAGCTCATCGTATTTGGTATAGGAAAAAGCATTTTCGCCAGCTTGCCGCGCATTTTGCGAAAACCTTAACTGGCCTTTGTCGTCGTAAACAAATTTTGTTTCTCCACCATCCGGTGTTAATTGCCGCACCAGTTGTTTCAAGCTGTTATAATCGTATTCTGTTTCGAAATTGTGGTCATTATGATATTGATCCCGGGCATTGTGGTCATTGAATTCCGTAGGTGTCAAGCCATTCACACCTTCAGGTGGGACGGTCTTGACCAGGTTCCCGGCACGATCATAATAATAAAGGGTATAATGGTGGTATGCCAGTTCATAGGCCAGCGTGAACGAGTCCTTAAAATTTTCCATGCAAGTGGACTGATAGGCCAATTCAAGTTCGCCGACTGCTTTTTCCTTGAGTTCAAACCCTTGTTGTTCGAGGGAATAATTGATGAAATCGATGCCTGTCTGCTCGCAAGGGATCGGTTCATAGACAAATGCGTCTTCGATCGGGATATCTTCCAGGGGAATCCACCGAAAACAGACTTCATCCCAGGAGCACTCCCACAAAGCAACATTGTCCAGGTGTAACTGGCCAATATCATCATCAGTATTGGCTCCATAAATGTAGATCGCTGCCGGCGATTCATAAAGCGATTTAAAAGTCCCGGAAAACCGGATCCAGTCATCTTCGATATTCAAGTCCTCTCTTTTGTAGATCACTTGTTGTTCCAGAAAGTCAGCGGGATAATCGGCAGGTTCACATAATTCGCCCAAGTCTGTAGGATCAAAATCCGAACTGGCCAGACGGATCACAAAGCTGTCGATATGTCCGAAATTATCCGCATTCAGGATATCGAACTCCACAAAATAACTTTGATCCTCGATCACATCAATGTTTTCCTGGTAAATACCGGCATGGCAGATATCACCGCCAATAGGCATTCTCATATATCCATCAACATATCCCGCCTCCCCGGAAAATATTACCCATGGATCAATACCCGGTAGATTTTCGCCAAATCCACTGTTTTCCAGAAAATTGTCATTACTCCCTGAAAAGGGATCAATAGTAGTAAAACCGGCCGGACAATCCGGATCGGGGAATTGGATCTCAAAATCGGCAGTCATAGCATTTTGGACATTTTCAATTTCCTGGGACGTACCGATACTAAGGATGTTCTGCATTTGCGGATCCATGATAACCGTCAGGTCGCAATAATCCATACAATGGCAGACCAGTTGGCGGGCCAGGCATTCGATCCTGAAGATGTCCACAAAACCCGGCGGCGCTGGTCCCACCTCCCTTTCCGCTGTATCCGGAACCTCGAGGACGATCCCATCTTGCGTGATCGTATAATTGTTATCCAGGTATAACTCTTTGATCGCCTCGACAAAACTTTCATATCGGTCTTCACAAGCCTGTATGCATTCCTCTTCCAGGTCTTCATTTAATTCTGCTGGTGAAGGCAACAGGGAGGGATCATCCGAACCATAGCGGATACATTGGTAAAGCGTTTCCCATCGTTTATGTTTTTCATAATCCGCTTCCGGTATACCCTGGTCAAGCAGGTCTTGCAAGGTGCCCCTGGCATCCGGGATCCATCCTTCGGCATAGGTGTTCGGGGGAATATCGGCATCCGTTAATCCTTCTGCCGTGTAAAAATTGATGCATGTCTGTTGTATGGGTGTGGCTATAGCCGGATCATAATAAAAGTATTGATAAGCCCGCTCCAGGTAACCCGTCGAACCGAATGCTTCGTCAGAAAAACCCCGGTATTCCCGGCCGGCGCAATCTAAAAAGGCTTCCAGCAGATCGAATTCCTCACGCCTGCCTTCTTCCCGGTCTCCATCAATATAGGCCAGCACTTCATAAGCTTCTATCAGCCCGATCCAGCATTCATACAAACGATCACAATCATAGCCATCGGTCAGCATATGTTCGATCAACCCGTTAAAAGCCCCATGACCATAGGGGAATGGCACCTGTGGCTCATTGACCAGTTCAAAGGAACCCATGGTCAGAAACGAATTCTCTTCCGGGCTAAAAACCGCTTCGATCATTCCATTGTGGTCGGCACCTTGGCTCAATTGTGCCGTAAGGATGATCTGATCATTGTTGGGAAAAACATTGACGCTTGCGGTATAGACATTTTGGTGGGAATTGATTTCATTTTTGATTTCCACAGCCGTATTGACCGGATTATCATAGGTGACAGGATCCCCGAGAATATTTTCGCCATTGACTAAAAGCTCTTCCAGCTCCGGATTAGGAGGGAATCCACCATAATTTTCAACGGTTATCACCGCCTCGAAAACATGATTTTGTATATACGTTGGAGCCGTACCGGTATAAAAGTAATCCAGCGGCGTATCTCCCAAGGGATCTTCACCGGTATTCCAGCGGTCGTAAAGCATTTGCTCGAAATCCGGATCCCGGCAGTTGTCATATCCTTTATCACAATCGATCAAGGGTATCCTGAGCGTATCTTCACAGGGCAATAAGGTATAGTAGGATTCCTGATCAAGGACAAAAGCAACATCGTTTTCCAGATCATCATATAAACCCTCCAGGTTGCCATATGATGCTCCATTCTCATCCAGGTAGGCCGAATAACTAGCCAGTGCTGTATTGATATCGGCATCAACCACATTTTGCAATTGCTGACGGTGTGCTGCCAGGTAGGTATTATTGGTATTCGGATCAACCGTATTGGCATAGATCCGCATTTCAATATGATAGGGTCCGACCAGGCCGGGATAGGTATGGTTAAAATCCTCATAACCTGCTGTCGTTTGATCATAAGTTGTTTCATCCCCGCAATCGGCTATCCCTTGCTCGCCCGGAATATGGAAAGTCCGGGTATCGGCAAAATTACCGTCCATTTCACGGATCAGAAAGTCGATGGTATAATCACAAGCCGTGCAGAGTTCCTCACAATAGTAGGAGAGGTTTTGTCGAATAACCTCATAGTTTAGGGTCAGATCGGTCGGCTCGGCAAAAAAGATGGTTTTTATCACCTTGGCCCCATCCTCACCGAAGGCGATCTTATCATCCAGGGTTTCCAGGATCTGGACGGGATCGTTTGGTGCGGAAGGCAAGGGATCGAGGTTAGTGGGGTTGTTAGCCGTGGAGGATAAACAGGTAGCAATGGTTTGTCCTTGTTTATTGATATAACTTACGGATGTCGTACCGTTGGGATCGATATTGATGGTTTTGAAAACGCTGTTCTTGTCCGGCGCTTCATCGCCAAATATCCGGGTCAGCTCGGCATCCGCGGGGTTGTTGAAAAATGTCCGGTTCGTATGCCCGGAACCGATAGAAAGCTGTGCACCCACATTGCTTTGCTCTCTTACCCTCTCGGTACCGTCGTTCCAGAAAAGCGTTCTGCTATATGGATAGCGTTCATCGAAGGGCACATGATCATTGCCTTGTCCGTTGTAATAAGGATCATCGATATGCAGGTGCACTGGTGAGGAGGCGGGATTATCGAAATTATCATCCTGGTCAAAATCGATCGGGTTCAGGGGATCACCCGTTGCCGGATCATCATTGTATACCAGGTCACCCACAAAACCGAAAGCTTCTTTCCCATCTACCGGTACCGGTAAGACCGTTAAAGCCGGCCGCCCGCTGAAATCATGGTAGGTTTTTGTCACCACCACATTATCCTCTTCGAACAAATGCACCTGGTTTTCTTTTACCTGTTGCAAACCGTTGGCATAAACCATCGTTTCTTTCTGCTTATTCCCTTCCGCATAGATTCGGCTATGAATAAAATTGAAGCTGACGTCGAATTGTTCATAAAAGAAAACATCATTTCCCGAAGCGGCAAAAACTGTGGTGCTACCCTGGGGGGTATGAGCGCTCCAATCGCCCCAGTTGTCAGGGTTAGCAATGCCATCCGGATAATAATTACCGATGGCTCGTACGCGCCAGCAATAAAAGCCGGTACCTTCGGAGAGGGTTAGGGTCAATTCCGTATCCTCGCTGCCGGTTTCTATGGTCAAAGCTTTACTCCAATCAACGGTAGCTTCGATATTGTGAGAATCCATCCTTGCCGGATCGATATTGTATAGGCGGAGCAACTGAAATTCATAATTCGATACCGGACATCCGGTATTGCTCCATTGAAAAGTTACCGGATTGTCGTTCACATCGCCGGAAAAGGGAGTGATCGTTATATTCGGTGTTCCGGAAGCTTCGACTTTTTCCCGGTAGGTGATATCCATAAACAGGTGAAAATTCACCGCTTGCTCAAGCGCCGGCCGGTGCTGGATATCTGCAACGGCAATACCATAGTTATTGATGGTTACCTGCATCGGTGAAATAACATTACACAAGCTGGTCAAATCCCCGAAAAACAAGGCTTCCGGTTGGTCTTGGCCAATCTCCAAACGGCCTTCATATTTTTCGGTAATCCCTGAAGGAGGCAGCGCCTCGATCGTAAAATCAACAGCCACGATAAACTCTATATCCCCGAAATCATAATCATCTCCGAGATTTAATGATGCTTTTACCAGGGCTTCCTGTGTGGTAAACTCGCAATCCGGGCCGCTAAAATCCGGACAGCCGATGTTCAATGTTTTAGTAACACTCGATGAAAGTTCACTATGGTTATAAAACACTTCCCCCGGATTCGGGGTGATTTGTCCGGCTAAAAATGCCGGAAGCAGCAAAGAAGATCCTGCCAGTAATACGGAAGCGAATTTTTTGCAATAGCGGCTCATATTTTTAATGATTATTTCGGTTATCATATCTCTTGGGATCATAAGGTTCGATTAATTACTCCTCGGCTGTTTCGGGGTATGCCATTCTGTTTCCTGGATGGTTTTGATGCCTTGTTCGGTGGCTTTCAGTTTCCGTACTAACCGGCCTTCTCCATTGTACTGATACAGTAAGGGGAAGTGCTGGTCATCGAAACTGGCCAAAAGCCTTAGGTTGTTGGCATCATATACATAGGTGTTCATTTGAGCGTCGAATGGTTGTACCCGGATGTCATCCACCGTTATCGGTTGTGGGCTTAGATTCCATAGGGTAAAGAAACCTACCGGTACGGCCGCCAGTTGGGGATCGGTAAAGCGGCCTTCATACAAGGTCCAGTGACCGTTTTGAGCGATCCGGGAGAAGTTGCCGGAAAACCGGATATCAACCGGGGGGCTTTCGAGTAAAATATCCAGTTGGTCGCTGATATCTTCGCCATTGGCGGTTTTGATCCAGGCGCTGACCACTAAGCCTTTTTCTTTGACCTGGTCGTTTACCTCGATTGTGGTTAACCTGACCTTATCGAAAGAATTGATCACCTCGGATCGGCTACCGGTATAAGCTTCGTTTTGGATGCTGCCGGATTCCTCAAAACTTTCGAAGAGCACCGTTTCATAGGGAGCATTTTGAGCAACCAGTATGGGTACGGTTTGCTGATGGCCGAATTTAGCCGTACTGTAAACCCCCAAAATATCCTGCTCCTCTGCCGGCTCTCCATTAGGTAAATAATGATTAACCGTATTCAAGGGAAGCCAGGAACCGTTATTGGCGGTAGGAGGATCCTGCCAGGGGAACAATTCAAAGGATTTAAATACCCCGGCATTTTTATAGATCCGTTCGCCATTTTCGTCAGCGGCGCCACCGATGGTTTCTGCTTTGTAGGTATAGGTGCCTTTCACCCGCCATTTTCCTTTTCTGCCCAATTGGTAAGGGTTGGCGCTTCCACCTGGAATTCCTAATTCCGGCTCGAAGCTATAAGACCAATCATCATCAAAAGACTGAGCATTGGCTTCCAGCACATTCGGGAACAGGTCGGCCTTATTGCAACCGGTTAGGCAGGAAATATTTTTGGGGATACAGGGATTGATATAACTCCGGTAGATGATGTTGCCGGCGTCATCGAGGTCGAATTCTCCGAACTGGTCCGGATCTTCATCGATGATAGCGGTACACTTGGGTAAGGTCGCTTTTTTGAAGAACTGGATGCCCCCGCAAATGGGTTGCGGGTCGAAGAAACCAGGAGCCAGCGCTTCCAGTTCTTCCAGGCTGAAGGTGTCTTGAACCGTATAGCCCGTTGGCGTCGGTTGTACCCTTTCATAATGATAATCGAATGACTGACAAAAGACATTATTGCTTTTAGGGTAAAATAACATCTTGAGATTTCCTTCCTCATCCAGGACAAAACGGCCTAACTTGGAAATATAATCCAGCGTTTGATCCGGATATAATTCATCATGAAAACAATTGATATTGCTATAATCCTGGTTGAATTTCACGATATAACTATGGTTGTAGTAATTCCCCCCATTGGTAAAATCCCTGAAGATCTTGTGGGTGTATCCTTCGATATCCGGATTGCTTTGCTGCCTATAAGTACTATGGTAAGTCCCAATAGCTTCCGGCGTGCCATCCAATATATTATCGCAATTGATCTGAACAACTGAATTCAGGATATCTCCGGGCGTGTTGTTTTGATCGTCATAAAACTGGATGGCCGAAAAAGCATCCTGGTTAGCATCAATGGAAATTCTATTCGGTATGGAAAAATAATCGGATAAGGGAACGGCGTTGGTATTACCTGACAAGTATTGGACTGGCGTACTTAGGTAATTGTTAAGATTAGGCCAATAATTTGCCATATGGCTGGTGCCGGGGTCAGTGCAATTGTCATACCGTAAGCGCACCGGAAAATGCGCCGGGTTTGTTTGATTATCAGGCGGACAGGTCCAGTTGTCATCCCGATCACAAGACATTTCCGACGGGCAACACCCCGGATCGGTCGACGGTGCGCCCGGATCCATGCGGTAGCAGATATCCGGATCCCGGTCTGGCTGCATTTCCGCAGCCCACAACTCATTCAGCAAATTGTTCATGGCATTCCGGGCGTCTTCTGCTTGCGCCACTACCTGTGAATCGATTTTCTTCACAAAGGGTTCTCCCGGCAGTGGGTTTTCTTCATAACCACCGATATTTACCGTTAGGTTGCCATCCTGGATTGCCAATACCAGGTCGTCGGGGAAATCATCGCAGCTTTCATCCGGGTGGTTCAATGCCATATCTGCCGTTACCGGCGTAGTGATACGTTCGCAATTGGCCGGGGAGCTACCGAGGGTGGCCAGCGCCTGGTTCATTTGATCGACCAGGGCTTGCCTGGCTGCTCTGGTGGCCGGGGAAACCGTGAAGTTTTCCAGGGCCGGTTGCAAACCATAGGTCGTGATATTACCGGCAATAGTGTTCAATTGATTGGTTCGGCCGCTGCGGATCACTGTTAATGTTGCGTTGATAGCAGTACTTTCGTCGTTACTGTATTCATCCGCCGGAAATACTCTTAACCGGTTGGTCTCGAACTCATCACTGATATGAAATAAACCGCTGCCGGAAATATCTACCAGGTCGCCGGAAGAAAGATCATTCAAGGCATTACAGATCGCTGCCGGATCTCCCGAAAAGGTCAGGTAAAACCGCGGACCGTCTTTTTCCAGGTCGATCGTCGGATTTCCACCTCCGATCACTTTCCCATGATTAACAACTTGCTGTCCCATTTCTCCGTATTCCAGGGAGGCCGGGAATGTGTAATTATGATACTGGCCTTTATGATCCGCACTGAGCTGGAGATCCAGCTCATTAAAACCATCGAATGTCCGGGTGATCAGGGGTTGACCGGTTTCCGGACTGAAACCCATATTGACTTCCAGGTGATAGATCCCGTCCTGGTAGGTCCGGACACTCTGCTGAATAGCCGGGTAACTGATCACTTTATTGGTAACATGGGTTCTTAATTTGCTTTCCGAATACCCCGTTGCGGCCATGGCTGATACATAGACCGGAACGAACAGGGGCAGCACTGCCGTAAGGTCTCCTTCGATCCTGGCATCTATGGCATCTTCCTCGATGGAACGCGACTCGAAGATCAGATCCATTTCCTTACCCGGATTTTCGTAACGGATATCGTTGGTTTTCAAATCATAGACCATAGGTATCTGCTGGCCGGGTTCGAAATATTGGAATACCTGTTCGGTGCTCAAGGTAGTTTTTTCGGGATCGAAATAATCACCGTCATGATTTCCGGCATAGGTGGCTATACTCCTGATCTGTCCATGCATATTGGTTTGGATAAACCGGTAACCCTGGGTCAGCCATTGGTTGTCTTTGTTGATGCTAAAGATGACAGCCGGGATATTTACCCGTTGTTGTTTCGATTGGATCCGGGTCATCTCGAATCCTTTTCCAATGCCGGCATATAATTTATCATAGGGGTAATCTTTGGCCGTGAAAAAGCGATGTTCGGTAAAACCGGCATCTGTTTTACCGGTATGGATGGAGCGGGTCAGCACCCTGCTGTATCCTACCGATGGGGCCGGCAATATGCTTTCTCCTAAGGGGCCTTCGGATTGTTTTTGATCTTTCCCGGACACAGCCCTTTCCCCGAAGCTTTGCCGGAACCGGGCCATGAAATCCACCAATGGATTTTCCTCCCTGGCATCTGCCGGTTCATTCGCGGCTACACCGCTGCTTTGTCCGTTGGGCAACCGGTAAAAGAATTCCTGTCCGTATAATTCGGCTTCATCCGGACCGGCCGGGTGAGGGCTGTACATCAATAATCTTTTTACCCGGAGGCCGTCGCCAGCCTTATCATTGGGCATGGGTACCCTAAGATAGGATAGGTCGTAATTCATGGCTTTACATAGTTCTGCCGGGGCAAAGGTTGAAACGATCATATTTCCTGCTTCCTGTGCTTTTTCCATCAAGGCCAATACGACTTTAGCGGCTTCTTCACCGGTTTTATTACCATCTCCGCCGTCACCCACCGTATGGAGCGGTTCCCCGCAATTGTCGTTCAACTTGCCCAGCTTTTGGGTCCTGACCAGGTTCCGGCAGGCGTCAATGGGTAGGGGCTGATCGTCAGACAATGTACCCGGATCGAGATCGATATATACCTGGTTGCCCGATACTCCTGCTCCTGCAAAATCAGCGTATCCGCTAACATAATCAGCACCGCATCCTTCCAGGTCAGGATCCTGGTCGCCGATCAATTCATATAAGAACTTAAAATAGATCTTACGGTTTTGGTAGAGCAGGTTAATGCGGTCCGCATATTCGTATGGGTCCGAAATCCCGCCAACATCATCCGGGTTCAGGAAAAACCGGGTATTACCGGATTGGCTGGTTAAGCTTGCCAAGGCCATGGCCGGCCTGTTTTGAACATAGCTGTAGGTGTCTTTTTCATAATGAATGTGGATCTCTCCCCGGCTGGGCAGGCGGATCTTTTTTAACTGCCAGGCCGCGGGATCGTATGGTTCTGCATTTTCAGACTGGTTGACCCATGTTCGTTTGTTTTCCTTCCGACTTTTTCCATTGAAGCTTTCGACCTCATCAGGCCGGTAGTTGCCCCAGGCATCCAGGGCAGCCATATCGTAATTCGGTGTTTCCAGCAGCGGATCCGGCAATTCATCAAACAAGGATAAATAAGTTTCCCCGAATGCCGATTGAGGCCGGGTATCGTAGGTATAATCAAAGATATAAGGGCTGATCCTGGCATTGGAAACGCCTTCGTATTCAAACCAGACTTTATCCAGGGTTAATTTTCCTCTGAGTTCATCGGTAACATTCGGAATGCCGGGCCAGGCTTCTTCTCCCTCGCCTTTATATGCTAAACGGACGGTTTTGATGGGTTTGGCATCGGGGTTATTACCATCCTGGTAGTCTTTTTTAGCATAGAGATCGATGCGGTCAAGTTTTTGTAAGGGTTGATTGGGAGGATCGGAATCACCCCGGGCAGCATCTTCATCCGTTAAGGCGGGCAGTCCGTCTTCTCTGTCGGAGGTCGCAAAAATGGCCACATGTGTTTTGGTTTCGATCTTATCCAGGTAATAGACCTGCTTTTCCCCTGACATGAAGGATCCCATATCATCATCCGGATCTGAAATGGCATTTTGGGCATAATACAAGCCGTCATATGGCATCCTCCAGCGGTACCAATCCGATTCATTGTTGCCGAAGGTCCTTTTGTAGGTAAACTTTGTCCATCCGCCAAAATCATCATCCGTAGGGCCGTCCAACTGGCGATCGATATAATCCGGTGTGGTGATAGCCGTTAATAAATAGGCGGAGGCATATTTTTCCTTTCGGTATTCCCCGACTTTTCTTTCATGGCTGCTAATGTCCTTATAAGCCACAAATCCGAATTCGTCATCTTCATAAAGATCATCATGGCTTACATCATACTGTAAATTATATTCCTCTCTGGAAAAAACCGGTAAGCCATAGGTATATAAATTGCCGTCTTCATTGGTGATCGCAAATTCACCGATCTGATCCCCTATTTGAGACCTGTCCGACACCCATCCACGCGTATCCGTATCTTTTGTATAGGACTTGTAAAATACATTTCCAAAGGCGCCGGTTGAATTTTCTTCCATGGCACTATGTGTGTTGTAGGCAATATGAGATGATCTTCCGATCCGGCCATTCCTGTTATTATTCGGATCCAACCGGCTTATGGCCGAAGCTGGTATGAAAGGTGTTTTATCGACAATAGAGGCCTGGGTAAGGATATCTGCCCTTGGATTTATATCATCAGGCGATCTGAATGACAAGCTGCCACCGAGATCATGGGTAAACCGGAAAAAATAAGGCTCATCACCTGCATCTGAAAACTGATACAGAAAAGTGTTACCTGTTCCATCCCACTCACGGTTCATCCGGATCGACTGAAAACCGATCCCTGCATCAGCGCCTATGCCTATCGTTGTTCCCATGGTAATTTCCGTTCCGGCATTCACCAGGGTCATATGGCTGGATTGCTCGTTTCGATAAAAATGCCCGGCATTTTTATGATGCAAACGGAAACCTCCGGATAATCCTTCTCCGGTTAATTGATAGTAATCAGGATTATGAAAGGGAATACCCAGAAACTTATCCTGCTTGACGTAAGGCTGCTCTTTTTCCGTGTAATAATCCATCATGCTTTCGGAATCATCCAAGGCATCAGCAGAGTACATGTATCCGTAGGCATTCAGATCATAAACTCCTTCTTCTTTTTGAAATGTATAACTGCCCATCAATCCTAACTCCTGGCCGACCGGAATGGGACCAGGCGCTCCCATAGCGCCGATCTTTACATTAAAGGAAGCCCCGGAATACCTGGTGGTGGCTGTTGGCCTTACCGGATCCGCATAGGAGGTCAGGCCATAGAAGCTGCCCTGTCCGGCGAGTACGGACAGCCCTATCTGACCCAGGGAAGGCCTGTTCAGATCGAAGTCGAATTTTTCTCCCTTTTCCTGCATCATTTGCAGCTTTTGCTGGGTATGATTGACCTTGTCCTGGTTATTCAAATAACTTAGCAACGCCAGCGGATTGATCGCATAAGAATAACTACCGAGGTTATCCGTGACCGAATAACCGAGGTTAACCACACCGCCGATATTTAAACCTAATCCGGCTACATAGCCGAAACCCCTGTAGTTGTTGTAACGCAAAGAGGCATGACCACTTATACCCAGGAGATTAGCACTGTTACTGAAAAACTCCAATCCGCCGTATCTACCCACTGAAGCTGTCCAGTTTTTCGGAACTTCGTTAAAGTACTTCACCATGCTTCCTTTGTGGTCATCCGGAAAACCTCTTTTATTACGGTTGATGGCGCCGGGATTCAATGTCCAGCCAAATCCTACCCAGGAGGCTTCCTGTTCAGGGGAAGCGCCGCTATGATAGGCCAGTGATAAAGCATATCCACCTCCATTGGCGCCAGGGATCTGAAGCACCGGGATATTATAGGTGAAGTCGCCCGTAAACTGGTTGACCATATTGGTGGTTGCTACCGGTTCAAAACTGGAAAACTCAGGGTTTGCCGGGCCGGAAGTCAGGGCAAGCGCTGCTGCCGGCAGCAATGCGTCGAGGATCATAATGATAGAGAAGATCAGGGCTATTCTTTTGGCCGGATTATATGTCGAATGCATCATTTTATTGGCTGAATTAATGAATTAAATGATATACAATAATAGCAACTAAGGTCAAATATATTAAACATTTGAATCCTTTATTCAAGGTACAAGGATACATAATCCTTCAATGAAGTGGGACGTGTGTTAAAACCGTTTGCGAACTGCTAAAATGTGATGACGGGGGGCAAAAAAACGGTAAACAACATCGAAATGTTATTTACCGTTATTCAGAATAAGCCACCATTGTAAGGGTAAAGTAACGGATTCGAGGATCAAATGGCAAGCAACAATTTGTAAGTGTCGGGTTTTTTCCGGTAAATGGCCTTATTGGGTTTGAATCCGGGAGGAGGGAATTTTATGTTTAAACCTGGCGATCAGGGCAATGCAAAAAAAACCCTCTCACCAAATGCGGTAAGAGGGTGTACAGAAAATAGGTTTTCTTATTCAGCTAAGATGAACTTCCGGGTGGCCTGGCCTACATTATCGGAATACTGATAAAAGTAGACGGCGTTCTTTTCCAGTTCACTCAGGTTAACAGTTATGGTATAGGTGCCGGGTTCTTTTTGTTCGTTCAGGACATTTTTCAATAGTTGCCCTTCTTTATTGATCAGGTCGATCTTGACCATACCGGCTTCTTTAACTTCGAAAGTGATCTTATTGGTATTTTGTGCGGGGTTGGGGAAAACCTTCATTTCGGGGCTTTCCATATGGATCTCTTCAGGCCAGGAGCCTTTTTCCGGATCCATCAGTAAAAAATGGGCGGGAGAATGTAGAGGCTTCATCATTTTATGAAGTCCGTGGTGAGGTCCTTTCCGATGGGGATGATGTCCCTCAAAATGAGGGTGGTGCGGATGGTGGCCATGATGTTTATGGTGTTCGTGGTGCTCCATTTCCTCCGGTTTTTCCGGTGCATCATCTTGATCCATATCTTTTTCATGATGTTTTTCGATGATCTCATGGATCTCGGAACGCCATGTTTTTCTTTGCGCTTCCATCGCTTCGAAGCGGGCATGGATCAGCTCTTCATTCGATTCGACCAATGGCTTGATGCTTTCTTTAAGCTTTTTATGCTCGGCTTTCATAGCCGCTTTCTTTTCCTTCAATTCGGGTGCCAGCTCCGTCTTTTCTTTTTTGGTGGCTCTGATCTCCTTCCGCAAAGCCATATGTTTGACCCTTAGGGCTTCCATCTCTTCCCTGGCCGTGGCGATCTTTGCTTTATCCTCGTCGCTTAGCTCCTTATCCAGGATCTTCCGTTGTTCCTTCAACACCGGCATGATCTCCCGGTCCATATAGGCTTTGAGCTCCTTCCTGAAGGCCTTTTTCTTTTCCTTGCCCATTCTTCTGTGCTTCATGGGGTGTCCCTTCTCGATCATTTCCCGGTGCTCCCCGATCTTCTCATCCAGCAAGGCTTGCTGGTCTTCATTGAGGATTTCCTTCAATTCTTTCTGCATTTGATCCATATGTTCCAGCATGATCTTTTTCCGGCTATCGTGTGTTCTTTCTTCTTCTGCCTCCATTTTTTCATGCATTTGTTTGGCATACTTTAAATTGATCGCCTCAACTTTGGTGGCTTGCTCATCGGTAAGGTCCAGCATTTCCTTCATATGCTCCGTTTTCATTTTAGCATGCTCTTCGGGTGAGCCATGCGGTTGCGCCAGGGCGATGGTTGCGGTCAGCAACAGGATCAGAAAAATGCCGTTGCTGAAAGATCTTATTGTTCTCATCATTTATGGATTTTGGTTATGAATAATTAAGTATTGTTTGTTCATTAGACATTCCGGTTTACCGAATTATTCCCGCGGGTTAAATTTTTATTCATGGTGCGGGAACCGGTGTTCGCGATGGCGTTTTGGCCGTTTTTTCATGCGATGCATCCGTTGCAGGTGATGGTGTTTGAGCCTCTCTTTTTGTTCTTCCGTCAATAATGGCTCCATTTCATCGTGAAAAGCTTTCATCAGTTCCCGTACCCTGTCATGCACGGAATCAGTGATCTCATGGTGCCTTTCGCCATATTTTTCAATGATAGGTCTGAGCTGCTTCATCTGTTCTTCATCCGGATTGATGATCTCCAGAAAACGATGCCTGAATCCTTCTTCCGTACGGAATTTGGTAAAGGAATGCAATCTTTTCTTGGTGATATGGCCGGTAATTAGCATGCCCAGCATTACGCCCATGATCAGTGTTGTTAAGGCGACCCAGATCGGTTTGATTTTCATCGGTATAAATTTAATGTTCAAGACTCAAAAGGCATGGATAGTTAGACATCATATAACATATAAGTGGTCCAGTGTTCCCCGTTGATGGATTCTGTTCCCATTAAAATATCCAGAGACAGGGCTCCTTCGGTAAAATAAACCCCCAAAATAAAGATCAGCACGGCAGCAGCGCCGGATAAGGCCACTTTTAAGAAGGCACGGCCCCACTTTTGCGAGTTATGGATCGGCACAATTTTCGATGCTTTGCCGCCATCGATACGATCCATCACGCGATCGGCAAAGCCCGGTGCAAAAGAATGGGACTGGTCTTTCAACAGGGTGGAAAGTTCCTGTAAATGTTGCTGTTCCTGCCGCAACCCGGGATCGTTTTTCAAGGCTTCTGTTAACTGTTTTTGTTCCGGTCCGGAAAGCTCTCCATGCAGGGACCGGTTCAACAAGTCTTGTAGATGTTCGTTCATGATTGTTGGATTATTGGCGTTAACATTTGCTTCAATTTATCCTGTGCCCTGGCTAGCCGGGA
>JANQFB010000486.1 GCA_028278085.1 Chitinophagales bacterium | reverse complement strand
CACCTTTAAGCAAAACACCTAATCGACTGGTAATCCTACCTATTTTTTGGAATTGGGTTTTCTCGGCATGTGCCCGCCTTTCTGCCGCTTTAATTTTGTACCATATCCTATTTATTAACCTATAAGTTGTTTACTATGAAAACACAGACAGATGTTGTGAAATCGAAGGACTACCTATTGCGATTATTAGTCCTTTTAGCTGCCGTACTTTTTTTAACATTGGTTATCCAGGTTAAAAACGCCGTAGGTCAGTCCATTGAACTAGGGGTACAAAATGGGGTCTCCAAATATATTGGAGACCTCACTCCGGTTGCTAACGATAGGTTTATTTGGAATAGGCAATTACAGCTCCGATCGACACATACCGCCCATGGCTTTTATTTGCGACATCATTTGATCGGGCGATTTAATTACCGTATAAATGTCAGTATCAGCCAACTTTCCGGTGATGACCGGTTGAGCGACGATCCGGGGCAACAGTTCCGGAATCTTCATTTCAGGACCTCCCTGATGGAATATGCCCTGACCACCGAAATGGTCCTGCTGCATAAAAATATCACGATCAATCGTAAAAAACGTAATTACAGCATATACGCCGGATTAGGCGCCGCCACCTTTTTTATCAACCCGCAGGCACGGTACGAGGGTAAATGGTATGACCTGGAAACCCTCGGAACGGAAGGCCAGGGAACCTATGATCCTTCCACCGGGTTTTACAGGAGCGAATATTATTCCCTCATCCAATTCGCCATCCCCATGCATGGTGGGTTGAAATATTATGTGAACGACCAGGTTCATATCGGCTGTGAATTCGGTTACCGGAAAACCTTTACCGATTACATCGACGACGTCAGCGGGGCGTATCCGGATCCTTATGCCCTGGAACAATCCAATGGTGATATGGCCGTAACACTTTCCGACCGTTCGGGTGAATTGAAAAAGAGCCCGGATGATTTCATTTTCAAAAGCGGTAGCCCCAGAGGGGATTCCTCTAATAAAGACGCTTATTTTTTTGCTATGATCACCTTGGGCATCAAATTAAAGATGGAGCCCTTTACATATGATTTCTAAGGAGCACTATCCGGCGGGGTCCAATGGTTGGGTTCCCCTGCTATGACTCAAAACAAGATCCTATGTCTCAAACATATCCCAATACCGGTTATTCAACAATCCTATCCACATCGATAAGCTATAGGCGAAATGCCTAAAAATCGGATTTGGGTATTATCCGCATGTATTCCGTTCACCGCCATCCTAAATTTGTATCAACGTTCAAATGAAAACGCTCTCCAACATATCATCGATTTTTTTCACGCTGTTGATCATCGCCAGTAGCCTGGCTGCCAACGCGCAAGTGTCGGAAGCTTATGTAGACGAGGGCATTAAAAAATATGAAACCGGCGACTACCTGGCTGCCGTTTCCGAATTCGACAAAGCCGTAGAATACGATCCCAAGAATGCCAGCGCTTTCCTGTACAGGGGACAAACTTACTACAGGATCGGTAACAAAGGACAGGCCCTCGACGACCTGGCCAAGGCGGCCCAGTTGAACCGGAACAATTATAAGGCCTACTATCACCGGGCCCGCATATTTTTCGAATCAGGAGATTACGAATATGCCAAAAACAATTTCACCAACGCCCTGAAGATAGAACCGACCTTATATGAAGGTTATGTCATGCTCGGCAAGTCACACTTTGGCCAGCAAAACTATACCATGGCCATGAAAGCCTACAACGGCGCGATCAAGCTCGAACCTATCAAATCCATGGCTTTCCGCAACAGGGCCGTATTATTCCTTACCCTGGGCAAATATGAGAAAGCCATCAAAGACTATAATACCCTCATTAAACATTCGCCGGACACGGCTGGTTATTACTTCGAAAGAGCCAAGATCTACCAGTTGCTGGAAGAGCATCACTTTGCCATTCGCGACTTTACGGCAGCCTGGGAACTGGGCTATGAATCCGAAGAATTGTTGAGCAGAAGAGCGGCTACCTATGTATATATGGATGATTTCGAACGCGCCCTCAAAGACTATGAATCGATTGAAGCACAGTTCGGCGCCGACGATGATTTATACATGAAAAAAGGGCAGGCCTGCCTGAGCCAGGGCAATACCGATGACGCTATCCGGGCATTCAATAAAGCGATCAGCATCAAGGAAAAGAAAGCCTATTATGTGATGCTGGCCCAAACATATGCGCAAAAGGAACAGCACGAGTATGTACTCGACAACTTCAACAAGGCTATAGAACTGGATCCGAAAGACCATGATATCTATTATCAAAGAGCCGTGTTTTATTTCGACCGGCGGAAGATCGCCAATGCCTTGGCCGACTGTTCCGTATCGCTGAAATTGGGAGACAGTAAGGAAGCCTATTTTTTACAAGGAAAATGTTATTACCTCTTAAATGATCATAAAGAAGTTTGCAGGAGTCTCAGGAAAGCTGCCGAATTGGGCCATTCCGAGGCCCGGGAACAGCAATTCGCGCTTTGCTATGAGTAAATCCTGAAAAAAGAGCTATAAAGATCTTCATTGTTGCCTTTCGTTGTTTGGTCCCTTGTAAGCCTAACCCGCTTACAAGGGATTTTTTGTTTATGGGTAAAAAAAACCGCCGGCTCACACTTTGGTGAACAGGCGGCTTTGCGGGATCAGCCGGTTGATCTCCCCATTGCTATTAAAGATCAACTGGTCAAGTCCTTCGGTCCCCTAAAACCCGGGGATGGTATAGATCGCAACGGTTGCTAAACCGATCCAACCTAAATACAAACTCCAAAACATCTGTTCCGCTTCTTTCAATACCTCTTTTTTATAAGAGAGCTGTGATTTATTAAGATTGGCTGTTGTTTTCATGACACTGTTTTTTGTGGCCTTTTAACCGGCCGGTGAACAATATTGAATTCCCTTATAATACACCCCGGCTTGTTATAACCCTTATCCGTTCCGGAAAAAAAATTTTACCCCCTTTGATGATCCCTCTATTGGCAAATGTTTCAAGCTCAAAATTTTTTTACAGCAATAACATTTATCGATCCGGCAGCCTGCTAATTTTACCGGCGATTGTCCCGGGCCATTCAATTTATCCCGATTTTGCGGGGAAGGATGTAGGTTTACAAGAAATGATGTTTATTTTTACCGGGCGGCATTGCGCCGAACTTTACCGGCAGGATCCGGGCGGCTTCGGGGCAAATAATTTTATATCGCTAGTTCATCCAAGGCTTAACCTGTGGAAAATTCTTCTGCACATTCCTATGATAAGATCGATAAAGCCACCTTTGAAACGATCTTTAAAACTTTCTTCCCGGGATTATGCGCCTTCGCAAATAAATTTACCCGGGATTTCGATGCCGCCAAAGATATTGTTCACGATGTATTTGTGAATTTCTGGCATAAGCGCGATTCCATAGATGCCGGTAAAAATATCAAGTCGTACCTGTTTACATCGGTCAACAACCGGTGCCTGAATTATATCCGGGATCATAAAAAGTTCGATCAAAACGAGCGCGAAATACCCGACGGATCCTCCTGGGAAAACTCCGATCATTTGGTTCAGGCCGAATTGGAAGAGAAAATAAATGATATTCTGAACGAATTGCCTGAAAAATGCCGGGAAGTATTTTTACTCAACCGGTATGAAGGGCTAAAATACAAGGAAATCGCTGAAAAACTGGGCATATCCGTAAAAACGGTCGAGGCCCAGATGTCTAAGGCCCTCAGGATCCTGAAAGAAAAACTGGTGGGTTATATCCAGCTAATCCTGATCGGATGGGCACTTTTTTGGGGATATTGAAAAAAAAATACAAAAAGCATAAGGGTAAAGCCGGCATCATGTGTTATAGCATCAAATCATCGCATGGAAGAGTTTACAGAACATAGCAGCATGATCAACCTGATCACCAGGTTTCTGGCGCACGAAACCAATGCCGAGGAAGCGCAGCAGCTCCAGGATTGGATCGCGAAAGACCCGGAAAATAAAAGATTGTTCGAAGAATACCGGCAATCCTGGGATGCTACCGGCCAGGCCAAGCAATTATACCGGCTCGACCTGGAAGCGGAATGGGAAAGAATGGAAACGGTTATCGATGAGGGTGAAGAAAAGATCGTTCCCATCCAAAGGAATCCCATGCAAATGATTACCCGGATCGCTGCAGTGATCCTGGTCGCCATTATCGGCTTCGGTGGTATTTATTTTTGGATACAACAGTCCCAAAATACCATTGTGGCTGCCGCTGAGGTCAACGAAGAAACTTTACCGGATGGCAGCTATATCGCTCTCAACAGGAATTCCGCCTTAACCTTTACCAAAAGCTTTGGCGAAAAGCACCGGAAGGTCCGCTTACTGGGAGAAGCTTTTTTCGAGGTTAAAAAAGACACGACAAAACCTTTTATCATTGACGCTGGGCCTGTATTGATCGAAGTGCTCGGCACTTCCTTTTATGTTAACGCCAACGATGCTTCCGATGATATCGAGGTGGTGGTTTCTACCGGTAAAGTGTCGGTTGTCGATAAAAAAAATAAAAAACGTATCATCCTGGATCCGGGCAACCGGGGCGTATTTTCCAAAAGCGCCAAAACCCTGAATAAAACAGCGGTGAAAGATGTCAACTACCTGGCCTGGAAAACCCGGAAGATGATCTTTAAGAATAAGCGGCTGCAACATATCGTTAATACCCTCAACAAAGTTTACAACAAACCCATCACAATTACGGCCAAGCATATGCGAAATTGCCGCTTAACTGTTACCTTTGATCAACAGTCACTGGATGAGATCCTTACCGTTCTGGAAGCGACAATGGACTTGACGGTCGACCGGCAGGAATCCGGTATCACTATATCCGGTGAAGGATGTTGATAATTCCGAAATTGGTATAGTATTGTTCAAAGGCATACTCTCCCGAGGATCCGAATTTTCCGGCCCTGAGTGCCGTCGCGATCCGAATACTGGCCTCAAATACCGGTTGATAACACCAGCCCGGAAAATACCCGTAGCGCTGGTAAAGCTGCCGGCTTTTTTGCTGGTTTGCGGGTTATTCTTGGCAGCCTCCGTACAAGGCCAATCCATCGACCTGGATCAAAAGATCTCCCTGAACATTAAGGATACTACCTTCTTGTATCTGCTGGAAACCCTGGGAAACAAAGGGAGCCTGAACTTTTCTTATATCCAGGACCAGATCCCGACCGATCAACGCCTGTCTTTTTCAGCTACCGACAAACCGATCCGCGAGATCCTGGACAAGATATGCCTTCAATTGGGCCTGGAATATATCCTGGTCGAAAAGCAGATCGTTCTCAAACCCAAAAAATCAAACACCACTGCTGAAACGCTCCTCACGGATCCTTCCCAAAAACATACCATCAGCGGATTTGTTAAAGACGGTGGTTCCGGCGAATTACTGCTGTTTGCCAGTGTATGGGTGAAAGAGCTGAAAACGGGTACCAGTACCAATGCCTTCGGATTTTATTCCCTGACCTTGCCCGAAGGCCATTATTCCCTGGAGTATTCCTATGTCGGCTTCCGGAATAGATTACAAACCCTCCAATTGGATAAAAGTCAGAAACTGGATATCGATCTGGCTTATGCGCAGGAATACCTGGAAACCGTGGTGATCGAAGAGAAAGATGTGGCCAACGTACTGGAAACCAATCAAATGAGCGAGGTCCAACTGAAAACCGGGGCACTCCGGCAGATGCCCGGATTTATGGGAGAGGTGGAATTGATCAAATCCCTGCAATCGGTGCCGGGGATCAAAAACCATAGCGACGGGTCGGTATTTTTCTATGCCCGCGGTGGCAATAAAGACCAAAACCTCATCCTGATCGATGATGCACCGGTTTACAATCCCTCCCATCTCCTGGGCTTCTTTTCATCCTTTACCCCGGATGCTATCAAAGACGTACAGATCTATACCGGCGATATTCCGCTGAGTTATGGCGGGTCGCTCTCCTCCCTGGTCGATATCCGGACGAAAGACGGCAATTTTAAACAATTCAATGTCAGCGGCAGCCTGGGTATTGTCGCCAGTAAAATATCCCTGGAAGGCCCGATCAAAAGAGACCGAAGCTCCTTCCTGGTCTCCCTGCGGCGATCGCAGTTGGAATTACTGTTGCCGCGCACCTTTAAAGAATCCCTGGATCTGTATTTTGTCGACTTTAACGGCAAGATCAATTATAAGTTCGACGAACAGAACCGCTTTTATTTTTCCCTCTACAGCGGGAAGGATTTTTATGGTTCTATCGACACCCGGATCGCCGATTTCGGGATCAGTTGGGGGAACACTGCGGCAACGGCGCGGTGGAACCATCTTTTCAACGACAAGCTGTTTTCCAATCTGATCCTTAATACCAGCATTTACGATTATTACCTCTATGTTTCCGTAGAAGACAATATCTTCTGGAACGAATCCATTTCCAATATCAGCCTGAAAAATGAGTTCACCTATTACATGGATCCGCAGAATACGTTCAAGTTCGGCTTTAATATCAACGGACATTTTTTCAACCCTGGCAACCTGAACCGGGGAGAAGAGGTTATAGCGCTGGGCATCCCGGTTATCCCGGAAAAAAAGGCCCGGCAATTCGTCACTTATTTTTCCAATGATCACAAGGTCAGCAAGATCCTGTCATTCCGCTATGGGATCCGCATGAATATCTGGCAAAACACGGGCCCGACGGAAGTATACCTGTTCGACGATCAGTTCGAGGTCAGTGATACCCTCACCCCCGGACAAGGCGAAGTTTACCATAGCCATGCTAACCTGGAGCCACGGTTTAGCCTGAAATATGGCGTCGACAGTACCCAATCGGTCAAAGCCAGCTACTCCCGGACCACCCAGTTCATACAATTATTGAGTAATTCGATCAGTCCGTTCACTACCCTGGATGTATGGATGCCTGCCGGGCCGAATATCCGGCCTCAAACCGCCGACCAGATCGTATTCGGTTTTTACCGGAATTTTCCCACCCTCGAATTCAGCATCGAAGCCTATTACAAGCATATGAAGCAGCAGGTCGATTATGAAGACCATGCCAATTTGTTGTTAAATCCCCTCCTGGAAGGCGAGCTCCGGTTCGGCGATGCAGAATCGTACGGGATCGAGTTCCTGCTGAAGAAAAAAGCGGGTAAATTCAACGGGTGGATCAGCTATACCCTCTCCGAAACCATCCGGCAGATTGCAGGCGTGAACGATGACCGGGCCTTTCCTGCCAATTACGATCGCCCGCATGATCTTGCCATGTTTATCACCCTGAATGCCGGAGAACGATGGCTGTTATCCGCCAATTGGGTGTTGGCCTCCGGGGCGCCGATTACCACGCCCACCGGATTCTACCAATACCAGGGGGTCAGCGTGCCGGTTTATGCCGAGCGCAACAACGACCGTTTACCGGCCTTTCACCGCCTGGATTGCTCGGCTTCCTATCGCCTGCATAAAGATCCCGATAACCGGTATAAACACCACCTGACCTTTTCCATTTATAATCTTTATGCCCGTCAAAACCCCATCGCGATCAATTTTAATAAAAAGCTGAATGAAAACAATAAACCTGTGGTTCCGCTAAATACCCTGGCCAGTTCGGGCTTGACCCCCTCACAAATTGCACTATTGGGCATTGTGCCTTCCATCAATTATAAATTCCGGTTTTAATGAGGCGATGGATCTATATATTGGGTTTATGCTTGGCGGCCTGTGAAAAGCCGACGGAATGGACTTTGCATCCCCAGCCGGATGACAGGGTCGTTGTCGAAGGTTTGCTGACCAATGAAAAGAAAGCCCACCGGATCCGGCTGTCGCGGGCAGTTCCGGAATTGAATCAAGCTGCCGAACCGGTTTCAGGCGCTGACGTCAGCTTATTTGACGGCGATACCACGATCAGGCTGGCAGAAGACCCGCCCGGTTCGGGATCATACCTGACCGATCCTTCCTACCAGGGTGTTGTTGACAAAACCTATGAGCTGGTGGTCCAATTGGATACCCAGACCTTCATGGCTTCGGCAACCATGATACCGGTAACTCCCCTGGATCCCCTGATCTATTCCAAAAACAATGACAACGGCCTGTATTTCATTCGGTGGATCAACGAACCCTATGCCGCCGACCCGGCGATGTACAAGCTCTACCTCGACTGGTCTTTTGTAGAAGATTATGATTCCTTACCGGCGGATAGCAACACCGCGCAGGTCAATTCCTATACCTTTAACACCCTGGATGTAAGCCAGCTCTTTGCACCGGATAGGGAGTCGTTGTTTTTCCCGGAAGGAACTATAATTATTGAAAAAAAATATTCCCTCACCCCGGAATACAGCGCGTTTCTAAGAGCTTTGGTGGCAGAAACCGAATGGCGGGGCGGCTATTTCGATTCCCAGGCCGCCAATTTACCGACCAACCTCAGCGAAGGCGCCATCGGATTC
>JANQFB010000453.1 GCA_028278085.1 Chitinophagales bacterium | reverse complement strand
TTGAATGTCAGGGTTTGCCTGTGCACCCGTCGAGTCATTGTTCGATGGGTGCACAGGCAAACCCTGACATTCAACAGATCAGCGATTCGGTTGCAGCCGTCCGGGCGGCCATGGAAAAAGTAATTGTCGGGCAGGAAGACATGATCTCCCTGTTACTGGCGGCTATTTTGACAGGCGGCCATGTGTTGCTCGAGGGTGTTCCCGGCATTGCCAAAACCTTAACGGCAAAGCTGCTGGCCCGGACCATGACGGCTGGTTTTTCAAGAATACAGTTCACCCCCGACCTTATGCCGGCCGATATTATCGGCACTTCCGTATTCAACATGAAAACATCTGAATTTACTTTCAATAAAGGCCCGGTTTTTTCCAATGTCGTCCTGATCGACGAGATCAACCGGTCGCCGGCCAAAACGCAGGCAGCCCTGTTTGAGGTTATGGAAGAAAAGCAAGTAACCGTCGACGGCCATACCTACCGGATGAGCTTTCCATTCGTGGTTATTGCCACCCAAAACCCCATCGAGCAGGAGGGTACTTACAAACTTCCCGAAGCTCAGTTGGACCGGTTCATCTTCCGGATCAAGCTGAAATATCCTACGTTGGAGGAAGAAACGGCCATCCTCAACCGGTTTAAGGAAGATTTCAGCCTCAAGCTGGCCGGATCGGTCGAGCCGGTGATCGGGATAGAAACCCTTGAGCAATGCCAGCAGTTGATCGAAAAAGTCCATATCAACGAGGCATTGACCCAATATATCGCAGCGATCATTGTCAACACCCGGAACAACGGGGATATTTTCCTGGGCGCCTCCCCCAGGGCTTCGTTGGCCATGCTAAAAGCAGCTAAAGCCATGGCGGCGATCCGGGGCCGTAATTTCGTTACGCCCGAAGATATTCAGTTTGTGGCCTATGCCGTGCTGAATCACCGCATCATCCTTTCTCCCGACCGTGAACTGGAAGGGGCTGAACCGGAAGACATCATCCGGGAGATCCTGCAAAAAATCGAAGTGCCCCGATGATCCGAATTTTCCGGGATCTGTACCTGCCCGACAGGTTTTTTGTGGCGATGGGTATCGTTGCCGGGCTCTTTGCCTTCAGCTTTGCCGTTCCATGGCTTTATCCGTCGGCGCAGGCCGGCTTCGTGCTGATCCTGGCGACCACTATTGCGGATGGGATCCTGATCTTTAATAACAAGCTGACCATCGACTGCCACCGGAAAGCACCCCGCATCTTATCCTTAGGCGACCAACAGGATATCGTTATTGCCTTAAAAAATAATTATCCGCTGCCGCTCCGGCTAACGATGATCGATGAGATCCCGGACCAGTTCCAGGAAAGGGATTTTACCCTCCGCCTATTCCTGAAAGGCCATGATGATCGACAAGTCAGCTATCCCTTACGTCCGCTGACCCGGGGCGCCTATACTTTTCATCGCATCCACCTGTACATCCGGTCAGCCATCGGCTTGCTGGAACGGCGGCTGAGTTATCCCCTCGATCAAACCATTGCCGTTTATCCGTCGATCATTCAAATGAAAAAGTATGAATTAAAAGGCATACAGCATATCGCACATTACCAGGGCTTAAAAAAGATCCGGCGCCTGGGACATTCTTACGAGTTCGAGCAGATCAAGAACTACGTCAAGGGTGATGATTTCAGGAGTATCAATTGGAAAGCCACCGGCCGGCGCGCCTCCCTGATGGTCAACCAATATGAAGATGAACGGGCGCAACAGGTATATTGCCTGATCGATAAAAGCCGATCGATGAACCTTCCGTTCAAGGGCTTGAGCCTGCTGGACTATGCGATCAACTCGAGCCTGGTCATCTCAAATATTGCCCTTCAAAAACATGACAAGGCCGGCTTGCTGACTTTCGCCGAAAAGATCGACCAGATGATCATTGCCGACCGGAAACGCCATCAATTGCACCGGCTGTTGGAGTGCCTGTACAATCAAGAGGAAAGCTCGCTGGAAGCGAATTATGAAATGGTTTTTCAAACGGTGAAACGGAAGATCCCGCACCGGAGCCTGTTGCTGCTGTTCACCAACTTTGAAAGCGCTTATGCCATGCAACGGAACCTGTCGTTGCTGAGGAAGTTGAATCAATTACACTTGCTGGTGGTCATCTTCTTTGAAAATGACGAGGTCAGGGCTTTCAGTGAGCAGGGTAGCAAAAAGGTCGAGGATATCTATTACCAGACTATTGCTGAAAAATTTATGGCGGAAAAAACACAGATCGTTCACCTGCTGAAACAACACCGGATCCAAACCATACTGACCAAACCGCAGGATCTTTCCATTCATGTGGTCAATAAATACCTGGAACTAAAAGCGAGGCAGTTTATATGAGCGCAGCCTTTGCCGGCAGCTTCCTTAAAGTTTATTCAATTCCGGGTAAAGACTCATAAAGGCTGCTCCGCCGGCCAATAATCCAACGATCATGATCACCACGAACATGATCAGTAAGATCCCGCTGATCATCCAGAATATTTTTTGTTTGGCAAAGGCTAATTCGAGGTCATGAGCCCGGTTTTTCTGTGTAAAATGATCCAGGTGGCGGGCATATTGCCAAAGGGTGAACGAAACCAAAAATATTACCCCCAATTGCAAGCCATAAAATACAATGGCAACGGGAGATACCTCCACCGGCATCATGGCGATCACAAAGATGACGCCGGCGACGAACAACAGGCAGGTCAAAAAGGCGGTGATCGCTACAAACCGGATCCAGGGTACTGTTTCCCTGACTTGCTGCAAGCCATATTCGTTGACGGATTTCCTTTCGGAAAAAGCTTCTTCATCCAATGGTTTCATTATAGGGATATCGACGCAAACGGCCGGTGGAATTTCCTAAGCAACCCAAAAGAAATGGTCAGGGTTTTATAGCGATCATCGAGATCTCGACATTCACATCTTTGGGAAGGCGGGAGACTTCAACTGTTTCCCTGGCCGGGGCAAGATCATCATCAAACCAGGAACCATATTCCCGGTTGACGGCATTAAAGTTGTTCATGTCTGATAAAAAAATGGATGTTTTCACCACATCTTTAAAATCCAGGGAGGCTTCATTCAATATGGCCTTCAGGTTTTGCATCACCTGCCTGGTTTCGGCAGTGATATCCCGGGTATCCAATTCCCCGGTTGTCGGATCGATGGCAATCTGGCCGGAGATATACAATATATTGTTTTGCAGGACGGCCTGGTTATAAGGCCCGATAGGTGCTGGAGCGTTTTCCGTACGGATGATCTTTTTCAAGGGCGCCGGCTTTAAAGCTAAAAAAATCAGGATCGAAGCAATCGATACAACCAAAAATATGGATAAGTTTTTTATTTGCATAACTTTGGAATTTAGGACAAAAAAGGCTGATCATTTGATATCATCCTAAATATAAGTAATACCTGATTATCGATGAAAATATTGATTATCGGAAGTGAAGAAGGAAAGGCCGAACTGATCAAAAGGCTTCCGGAAACCGCAGACATCAGTCATCTGACCGACCCGGAACCCGAGATCCTGAAGTCACCGGACCGGTTCGATCTTATTTTCGACCTGGAGTCGGACCAAAGGCCCGAAACCTTGAAAAACTATGCTTCCCTCGAAGGGACAACCGTTTTTGCCGGTGCGGCCAGGAATGCTTTGGCCGGTATGGCATCATCTGTCGAAATGGCCTGCACGCTTTTCGGAATGAATACCTTGCCCACCTTCCTGGACCGTGATTATATGGAAGTTTCGATGGTAAATGAGGCAGATACCGGTGCTTTGGAACAAGTTTCTAAGGCCCTGGAATGGCCGGTATTAACCGTGTCCGACCGGGTCGGGATGGTAACGCCCAGGGTTATCCTCATGATCATCAATGAAGCTTGCTATACCTTACAGGAGGGCACTGCCGGTATCGAAGATATCGACCTGGCCATGCAATTGGGCACCAATTACCCCGGCGGGCCATTTATGTGGGCGGATAAGATCGGCCTGACTAATGTATACGAAACTTTGAAAGCCATATACGATGATACCCTGGATGAACGCTATAAGATCTGCCCCTTGCTAAAAACCAAATATCTGAAAGGGGAAAGTTTTTACCCGGCATCCGGCCGATAGATCAAAGATCCCCGATGCGCTTCAATCCCGGTCTTTCATCTTGCTAACTACGCTATGCTAATCTTCTATTCGGAATCCATTACCAACCGGCTGAAATATATTGTTGAATTCATCTTCAAGGATATCCTGCAAATAAAATATGAACTGACCGATGATATCGATCGATTCCGTCAGCATTCCGGTCCGAAGATCAACTATAGTAAACAACCCATCGACGATAGCTTGTTTTTTTATGCAACGCCATTACTTTTTGAAAAAGGTGTCAAGCAGCAGGAATTCAGTGTTTTCGATTACCGGCATGGCAGGGTCTTTTTTTCCACTAATAATGCTTCGGCTCTACCTTTCGACCCCTTTGCCGCCGCTTTTTACCTGGTCAGCCGGTATGAAGAGTATTTGCCCGCTTTGAAAGATAAATTCGGCCGCTACCAGGCCTCCAGGAGCCTTGCCGGCAGAAACGGTTTCCTCTATGAACCGGTTATCGATCAGTGGGCGCTGGAGATCAGGGAATATCTGCTCGCCAATTATCCCGGCCTGGTCTTTGGCAAGCGTAAATACAAGTTCACCCCCACCTATGACATCGACAGCGCTTATGCTTATCTGAACAAAGGATTGGTGCGGATTATCGGCGGTTATCTGAAGGCTTTGTCCGACTTCAATCTCGAGAATATGGCGGCCCGGACAAAGGTATACCTGGGGCTATCGCCGGATCCCTACCACACTTTCGACTGGCTTCACCATATCCAGCAAAAGTACCAATTGAACCCCATTTACTTTTTCCTGGTAGGGGATTATGACGAATACGATAAGAATGTTTCCATCCGGAACTTTCAATTCCAAACCCTCATCAAAAGTGTTGCCGATCATGCCCGGGTGGGCATACATCCTTCCTATGCTTCCAACCAACATCCTGCCAAGCTGAAAACGGAGATCAAAAGACTCTCCGCCGTGTTAAAAACCGACATACAAGACAGCCGCCAGCATTTCCTGAAGATCGATCTGCCAACCACTTACCAGGAGCTGATCGAAAACGATATCAAAAACGATTACACCATGGGATACGCTTCCGACGTGGGTTTCCGGGCAGGTACCTGCACCCCTTTCTATTTTTATAACCTGGACATGGAAGTTAAAACGCCTTTGATGGTCCATCCTTTTGCTTTTATGGAAGCCACCCTGCAATACTACCTGCAATTATCTCCGGAAAAGGCCGTGGAATGGGTGAAGCCACTGATCGATGCGGTTAAGAAAGTAGATGGGCATTTGTACATGGTTTGCCATAACAACTCCTTCTGTGAAGCAGAAGAATGGATCGGCTGGCGGGAAGCCTATGAATCCATGATCCAACTATCGGTCCCTTGATCAATTATGTAACATACAAAGCTATCGACCGGGAAAAATGGGACGCCTGCATCCGGGAAAGCAGGAATGGATTACCTTATGCCTGGTCATGGTACCTGGATATATGCTCCCGGCATTGGGATGCCCTGATCCTGGATGATTACCAGGCTGTTTTCCCCTTGTGCTGGCATCGTAAGTATGGGATCTCCTACCTGTATCAACCCCTGTACAACCAGCAATTGGGCATTTTTTCTTCCCAACCGGTCACCGACGACCTCACGGAAGCATTCCTGCGGCAGATCCCGGATCGCTTTAAGTTGGTGGAAATATGCCTGAATAGCGGTAACCATCCCGGAGAAGGGGATTATACCACCACGCCCATGGTCACTTACCGGCTCGACCTTGGCCAGGATTATGCAAGTCTCAACAAAGGTTATCATTCGAATACCCGGCGGAACCTCAATACCTGCCAGGATCACCAGTTGCAATTCAAAACTTCCGGGGATCCCGGTCAGTTGATCCGGATGTTCCGGGAGGGCATCGGTAAAAAGCTGCCGGAAGTAACGGCCTATCATTATGACTACCTGTCGAAATTAATGCATACAGCCATGCATCGGCAAGCGGGCAAACTCATCGAAGCTTATCTTCCTTCCGGAGAACTATGCAGCGCCGGTTTCTTCCTGTACGGGCACCGGATGATCATCAACTTATTCCCGGCTTCCAATGAAACAGGCCGCAAAAATGCCGCGATGACCGGAATTATCGATCATGTGATCCGGCAGCATGCGGGGGAATCGCTTGTGCTGGATTTCGAAGGTTCGATGATACCCTCGGTGGCACGGTTCTACCAGGGATTTGGTGGTTCCCCGGTAACCTATTATTTTATCGCTTACAACAGATTGCCCAAAGCGGTAAAATGGCTGAAAAGATAAGGTTCATGATCCGGGATACTAATTTTATCAAGCATTCCTTTTATATTTGGCATTAACTCAATGAAAAGATAGCCATGGTCTATAATTTAAGTCATGAAAATTCTCTGATCGGTGAGTACATCTCAGAGATAAGGGATGTTGAGGTGCAATCGGATCGAATGCGCTTCCGCAGAAATATGGAACGGATCGGTGAGATCGTAGCTTATGAGATCAGCAAAAAGTTGCCCTGGATCTCCAAAGAGGTAACCACCCCATTGGGTGTATCCAAATGTATGGTCCTCAAGGAGCAACCCATCCTGGCAACTATATTAAGGGCGGGACTGGCCCTGCACGAAGGCCTGCTCAGCTATTTTGACAAAGGAGACAGCGCTTTTATCTCTGCCTATCGAAAACATGATAAAGACGGCAGTTTCAATATCAAAGTCGAATACCTGTCGTGCCCGAGTATTAGCGACCGGCTGCTGATCATATCGGATCCGATGCTCGCCACAGGATCTTCCATGGTCCTTACCCTGCAAACTTTGTACGCCCAGGGGATTCCTTCCGAAACGCATATTGTTACCGCGATCGCATGTACCCAGGGCATCAATTATGTCCGCAAAAACCTTCCTGATGCTACGATCTGGGCTGCCGCTGTCGACGATGAACTGACGGCGAAATCCTATATTGTTCCGGGCCTTGGCGATGCCGGGGATCTGGCTTTCGGGGAAAAGGTACAGGATTGAAGGATTTTTTATTGGAGGATTGAAGGATGTGAGGATTGGAGGATTGAAGGATGTGAGGATTGGAGGATTTGATGATGACTACATAAATCCTACAATCCTTCAATCATCCAATCCTAAAATCATTCAATCCTAAAATCCCACAATCCCTATTTCGCTTTACTCGTCCACGGGTTATCCTTGATCCGGAATCGCCAGGGCAAGCGCGCGTCTTTGCCGGCATAATCCACACCGACCCTGGGGCTGGCAATAATTTGAGCGGGTTTTATGGTTTCCAGTCGGTCTTCGATCCAGATCAGGTCCGACTGAAGATCCGTTGCATCGTAGTGGGTGGTAATACCTAAAGCCTGGCTCATGGAACCTGGGCCCGCGGTGAGGGTGTAATCTGTTTTCTTTTTTTTTCGCCGTTCCATCATCTCCGGTATTCCTTCCACCGGTTCGATCGCCCGGACCAGTACAGCATGGGGAACTTCCCGGACATTGGTAACGACATTGAATAAATGATGAATGCCATAGCAGAGGTAAATATAGCTG
>JANQFB010000409.1 GCA_028278085.1 Chitinophagales bacterium | reverse complement strand
ATTATCCTCCCCCGGAACAATGGGATCACTGGACGGAATACGACGCCGGGGCCTGGCCCAAAAGAGTCCAAAAAAATTATACCATCGTCCCGACCACCTGCTTCAACTGCGAATCCGCCTGTGGATTGCTGAGCTATGTCGATAAAGACAATGGCAAGGTCAGAAAGTTTGAAGGCAACCCTTACCATCCGGGCAGCAGGGGCAGGAATTGCGCCAAAGGTCCTGCCACCATCAACCAGATCAACGATCCTGACCGGATCCTTTATCCGCTGAAACGAAAGGGCGACAGAGGCGCCGGCCAATGGGAAAGGGTAAGTTGGGATGAGGTGCTGGATGATATTGCGGCCAGGATCAGGAAAGCCCTGGAAGAAAAAAGGAATAACGAGATCGCCTACCATGTCGGCCGGCCGGGACATGAAGGATACACCAACCGTGTTTTACAGGCCTGGGGGGTGGACGGCCATAACAGCCATACCAATATTTGTTCCTCGGGTGCTAGGTTCGGCTATAATTTATGGCATGGCTATGACCGACCTTCTCCCGACCATGCCCATGCCCGGTTTATCCTGCTGATCAGCGCCCACCTCGAATCCGGTCATTATTTTAACCCTCATGCGCAAAGGATCATGGAAGGTATGATGAATGGGGCTAAACTGGCTGTTCTGGATCCGAGATTGTCCAATACCGCCAGTATGGCCGATTATTGGATGCCTTCCCATCCGGGTAGTGAAGCGGCCGTTCTGCTGGCTATCGCCAAAGTGCTGCTGGACGAAAGGAGCTTTAACCTGCCCTTTGTCCGGGACTGGACGAACTGGAAAGCTTATTTGAAAACAGTCCATCCCGAAAAACCGGTCGAATTTGAAAGTTACATTGTAGCAATGCAGGAAGCCTATGCATCCTATACCCCTGAATTTGCCGAAAAAGAAAGTGGTGTCCCGCGGGATATGATCGTGGAAGTGGCGCGACAGATCGGTAAAGCCGGCACCCGCCTGGCTACACAAAACTGGCGAAGCGCCTCCAGCGGCAACCTCGGCGGCTGGTCGGTTTCGCGTTGCCTCCACTTTCTGAACGTATTGACCGGTAGTGTCGGTACGGTCGGAGGAACCTCACCCAATGGCTGGAATAAGTTCAAACCGGAGTTTTTCGATACCCCTCCGGCGCAAAAGTTTTGGAATGAGCTGCACTATCCCAGGGAATATCCGCTGGCTTTCCATGAAATGGGATTTTTATTGCCACATTTTCTCAAAGACAACCGGGGCAGAATGGATGTTTATTTTACACGGGTGTTCAACCCGGTATGGACTAACCCGGATGGATTTACCTGGATGGAGGTCCTGCAGGATAAGGAAAAAGTAGGCATGCATATCGCTTTAACCCCTACCTGGAATGAAACGGCTTACTTCGCAGATTATGTGCTGCCGATGGGCCATGCCAGCGAAAGGCACGATATCAACTCTTATGAAACCCATTCCGGCAAATGGATCGCTTTCCGGCAGCCGGTGCTGCGCGAAGCCGCCCGGCGGAATGGTAAAGCCGTTACGTTTACCTATGAAACAAATCCGGGTGAAGTCTGGGAAGAAGATGAGTTTTGGATCGAATTATCCTGGCGCATCGATCCAAGCGGTAGCCTGGGCATTCGCGACCATTTTAAATCGCCCTACCGTCCCGGGGAAAAGATCACCATCGACGAATATTACCGGTATATTTTCGAGCACACCAAGGGATTGCCGGAGAAAGCGGCAGCCGAGGATTTGAGTCCCCTGGATTATATGAAAAAATATGGCGCCTTCGAGGTAAACAAGACCATTTATAACAAACATTTGACCCCTTTATCCGCATCAGCCTTGCAGGATTCAACTGTCGACCCGGAAACTGATCTTGTTTTAAAAAATGGCAAGGCTATCGGCATTATGATCAACGATGAGGCGGTCGAGGGATTTCCCACGCCTTCGCGGCGCCAGGAATTTTATTCCTCCACCATGGCGGAGTGGAAATGGCCGGAATATGTGATCCCGACTTATATCAAGAGCCATGTGCATCCGGAAAACATCGACCGTGATAAAGATGAATACTGCCTGGTCCCGACTTTCCGGCTGCCGACGCTGATCCACTCCCGTTCCGGCAATGCCAAGTGGCTGACGGAGATCTCCAACCGGAATCCGGTCTGGATGCATCCGGAAGATGCCGGAAAATTCGGCTTTCAAACGGGCGATCTGGCCCGGATCAATACGGAAATCGGCTATTTCGTCGATAAAGTGTGGGTTACTGAAGCCATTAAGCCAGGGATCATTGCCTGTTCCCACCATATCGGCCGGTGGCGGCGGCCCCAGGATACCGTTGCCAATCGATGGGCTACCAATACCGTGATGATCGACCAGCCGGAAAAAGGAAAATGGAAAATGTCTACCGTCAAAGGGATCAGGCCATCGGATAGCGATGACCCGGACACCCAACGTATCTTCTGGCAAGATGGTGGGGTGCATCAGAATATTACCTTCCCGGTCCATCCCGATCCGATCAGCGGTATGCATTGCTGGCATCAAAAGGTTAGGGTCGAAAAAGCCAGCCCGCAAGATCAATATGGCGATATCTTCGTCGATACGGACAAGTCATTCGAAGTCTATAAAAAATGGCTGTCCATGACCCGTCCCGCCCCCGGACCCAATGGATTAAGAAGGCCGCTTTGGTTCAAAAGAGTCTTACGCCCCACGGAAGATTCATTTACGATAAAAGAATAGAATTGATCAAGAAGATTGATTGAGAGCGTATCAACTAACAATTTTGACTAGTCATCATCTTCTATCACCAGAATTGTCCCTTTTGTATTGTTGCAAAATCCCACTGAGTTACCATTTTCATCTTTATCATTGCATTTGCAGGGGCTAGCGTCGGTACAATCAGAGCAAGGTGCTCCGGAACAAATGTCGAATTTTATGGTTGAGTCTAATATTAAATCATTGCCTTCTTTCAACAAAAATACCGCAATCGTTCTGCAATCACCTTTGTACATCCCCCGGCCAGTTAATACCCATTCATTTCCATCAGTTTTTGTTATTTCAATATTTTCCATAACAACATCATCACCGACACCCACGAATGAAAACATACCTTGTAAAAACAATTTTCCTTCACTATCCAAGAACATTTTTTTGGCCTTATCATCATCAATGATCAAACCAATTCGATTCTTACGAGCAAAGTCTTCCAGAACTTTCTCATTTTTTTTGACATTAACCCGCTTATAGGACTTCTTATCTAAGAATAGGTCTTTACAGGAAATGGCAAATACAAGCAGAAATAACAATAACCATGTAAACGGTTTCATTGGTTAGGTGGTTTTTCTTTTGGTGAATGAATAATCAAATTCATCTAATTCCTGGTTGGAAATTCAACCAAAATTAGGTCTAAGTTATGTCACTTAAATTTAACAACCAAATTATATCTAATAAATAATTCCAAGCAATAACAGCTATGCTGATAATCAGTTTTTTATGTGCATAACGGGGTAGGGAAAATGTCTGGAGTGCAGGTGTATTTTGCTAAAATACTGTTTTTTTTAATTAAGTAATCAATCCATGCAAATTAAACTTATCACCTCTTTAATATATAATGAAAATTGCCCTTTTCATCTGATCCTTGATTTTGGCTGATCTCGAAAGAATCTTTCAACGCTGAAAGCCCTATAGGTATAAGGCTTTTGTCAAGCTTATCAAAATCGGTAAACCAGTTAATATTCCTCACTTTTACACTATCGAGGTCAATACCGGTTAAATTACATTGGTGAAAGGGTGAGGTGGTATGATGGGTGATAAACCTGAAGTCGCTTTTTTTGAATGAACTTGATGAAAGGTCACAGTCATATATGTACACATCGAATAAGTTAGCCTCATCAAAGCTGGCATATTTCATATTTGAGCTGATGATTTTGCTGTTGGAAATATTTGACGATCTAAAACTTATCCCCCTTAACGAATCATCTATTAAGGTCAAATTGCTGATTTCACCATCACGAAATTTTGCATCTATCAGATTAGAATTGAAGATACTAACATAGTGCAAATTGATAGAATTTGCCATTAATCCATTTAAATTCGACGCATCGATACTAACATCATTAATTTTCATTCTAAACAAATTTATCCTGCTCAATGAGGAGTTATCTATGCCAGCGTAGTTAATACTTTTGCCAACAAAATTAACACCGCTTAAATCCAGGTGACGGAATTGTGCATTCATATAAATTCTTTTTTTGTCATAAGTCCGAAAAGGGTAGTTTAACATAAGCAGGAACAATTCCGATCTTTCGTAACTAACAGAATCAATAGGAGGCCAATCATAAGACGATTCAGATTTTATATACAGGGGTTCTAGTTCATGGCTAAGCCAAATAATCTTATTGATCAATAATTGGCCAGACATACTTTTGTCACCGATATATGTAATGCGACCTGTTGTATCCTTTCGAATAAATGCCATCTCGGTATCAAGTCTGGTTTTGATGTCTTTAATATATTCTTGCTGCTTTACTATTAAATTAACCCGGCTTTGCTGGCTTAGTATATTTGTTGTTTTTTCACTTAAATTATATTGAAAATAGAGAATTACTACTTCTAGTATCAAAACAAAACTCCCAACAATGGCAACAACTTTAATCCAATTATCCAAGTGGAGAATAAAGGAAAAAAGTCGAGCAAATAAATTTCGGATCCATCTTAGAAATCTTGAGATTGACCTTTTCTCTTGTTGAGGCGGATCGGGTTGAGTTGGCTGTTGTGATGTGAGATCATTTTCATCTGAACTCATCATGCAATATAATCAATATTTTCTATTAGCTAAACATGTATTATGAAAAAGGTTTTATGCGGATAATATTAAAAGGAAAAACATGGCACAAAAAAATTCACGTTATTGCCACCAGCCTCCTTACCTGCCTCATGCAATCAGGCAAAGTT
>JANQFB010000407.1 GCA_028278085.1 Chitinophagales bacterium | reverse complement strand
CTTACTTCCGACCAATTGAAGATCCATATCAGGGGCGACGAGGAATTTGCCCGGGCATTCAGTGAAAAGGACGGCTTAGGCCCCATATTTGTTCAGGCATCGTGTGAGAGCTGCCATGTCGGTGATGGGAAAGGAAGTCCGATCAATGCCCTCACCCGTTTCGGCCGTTATGAGTCCGACAATCTAACCTGGGATGCCATGATCGATCAGGGGGGACCTCAGTTGCAGCACCGCTCGATCTCCGGATATGCCGCGGAGGAGATACCGGATGAAGCCACCGGGATCACCCAGTTCATCGCACCGAATGTAACGGGCATGGGCTACCTGGAAGCGGTTCCGGATTCGGCCCTGCTAGCAATGGAAGACCCTACGGATATCGACAATGACGGGATCTCCGGGCGCGTTCATTGGGTGAACCCACCGGACTTTTTCCAACCCGGGCCCGACCATGTAACTTCCGGCGGATTGTATATCGGCCGCTTTGGCAGGAAAGCCAGCGCTATTGATCTGCTGATGCAAACCGTAGGCGCCTATACCAATGATATGGGTATTACTTCGGATTTTGACATGCAAGACCCGATCAACGCCGCCGTTTCGGACATCGTTACCGACGGTGTACCCGATCCGGAAGTTCCTGCCAGCACCGTCCAGGCAGTGGTACAATACCTGCAAACCCTGGAAGCGCCCCGCAGAAGGAATGAAACCGATGGCGATGTTAAAGCCGGCGAGCAATTATTTCTCCAAGCCGGTTGTGAGAATTGCCATACCGCCACCTTGAAAACGGGCAAATCGGAGATCGCTGCCCTGAACGAGGTGGAATTCCATCCCTATACCGACCTGCTACTACATGATATGGGTGACGATCTTAACGATCAATATAAGGAGGGTAATGGAGAGCCGGAGGAATGGAGAACCACGCCCCTTTGGGGACTCGGATTACAGCAGGAATCACAGGGTGGTCAGATCTACCTGATGCACGACGGCAGAGCAGCAACCTATGACGACGCCATCCAACTGCATGGCGGAGAAGCTGCCGAAAGCCGGGATAACTATAATAAATTATCCGAAGCGGATAAAAACAAGCTAAAAGCCTTCTTAAATTCTTTATAAATGGGATCCGACCGTAGAACTTTCCTGCTCCAAATGGGAGCTGCCTGTGGAGCCGTTGGTATCAGCGCGGCCCTGGCCGGTTGCTCGACTGTCCGGTATGTCCCGGCCACGGAAGAGAACAAGCGCCTGGCGGTAAAAAAGGCCGACCTCCTGGATGAAAAAGCCGTCATGGTTAAAGGGGCGCATTCCAAAGTGCCGGTTTACCTGAAAAAAACAACGGAAGGGGATTATCTCGCCTTGTTAATGCTATGTTCTCACAAGCAATGCCAGGTCAAGCCCAGTGGTAACTTTTTTGTCTGCCCTTGCCATGGCAGTGAATTTTCACCAACGGGCAAGGTACTGAAGCCACCCGCCGCCCAGGACCTCAGGTCTTATAAGGTCACGGAAGACAGCGACCATCTATATGTACACCTAAACTAATCCATCGATGAAATATCTATCCATCCCTATAGCAATATGCCTTTGTTTAACCGCTTCGGCCCAGAAAGACTCGTTGGCTGTCGATACGGCCGCCACCCAGCAGGATGCCGTTTACCAGCGACCGTTCATTGCCGTGGGTAATACGGCAACCGCTGTCGGCGGATACATTGAAGGCAATACCAATTATTTTGCGGAAGACGGCATCAGTGAAGGATTTAGCATGGAGCTCCGGCGATTCAACGTCTTTCTTTATTCGGCCATCAACCAACGGATCCAGTTGATCTCCGAACTGGAATTCGAGCATGGCACGGAAGAGATCGCCCTGGAAACCGCTTTGCTGGATTTCGAGGTCAATCCATCCCTGAACTTCAGGGGCGGTATCCTGTTGCCGCAGATCGGCCTTTTCAATGCCAACCATGATGCTCCCCGGTGGGAGATGATCGATCGGCCCTTGAGTTCGACCCTGATCATCCCTTCTACCTTGTCGGAAGTCGGCTTCGGTGCCTATGGGAAATTCTTTCCCGGTAATTTTATCCTGTCCTACGACTTTTACGTTGTTAACGGTTTGCAGGAAGATATTATCCTCAACGAAGAGAACCGCACCTTTATCCCCGCAGGAAAGCGTGAGGAGATGTTCGGGGAAGACAATAACGGTGTACCGATGTTCAATTCGAGGGTGGCGGTGGTTACACGGATCGCGGAAGCAGGGATCTCTTACTACGGCGGTGTTTATAACCGCTTTCAATTGGACGGCGAAGAAGTCGAGCCGAGGAGAAAGCTAACCATGCTGGCGCTGGATGTTAGCAGCCAGTTGGGGAAAGCTACTGTCCAGGGAGAATTTGTCAGTGCTTCGATCGATGTGCCGGCGGATATCAACGACCTTTTCGGCAGCCGTCAGTGGGGTGGCTTCGTAGAAGTGATATATCCCTTTTTACAAACGAAGATCCACAGTTGGGAGAATGCCACCTTCAATGTAGTTATTCGTGGAGAAGCCGTAGATTTCAACGCCGGAACCTTTTCATTGACCGATACCCGGATCGGAGATGAAATAAAAGCCATCGGTGGGGGGATAAGTTTCCGGCCGGGAACAAATGCCGTGATCAAGGCAAATTATCGGTATCATTGGATTACGGATCATCTGAACAATCCGGCAGCCAGATTGGCCGGTTTTCAATTCGGAATTGCCTCCTATTTTTAAGAACCTTTCCCTAAATTAGCCGTATCATCCTAAAAATTGAATGGCCTGAATTCATAATATCACTGGAATTTAAAATAACAATACCTTTAAAATTGATCCAAAATTCGTTATTATTGCATCCAATTCTGTAGTGCTAGATGAGGTTTTATTATTGCTTATTATTAGCGAGTTTATTTTTCTGCAATAACCCGATAAAAGCTCAGGACATTGATTGGCAAAATTCATACGGAGGCAGTGGGAATGATGTGCCAAATTCGATCTATCCAACTGCAGACGGAGGCTACATCATAGCCGGCTATTCCAACTCCCCTGACGGAGATATTACCAATAACAAAGGCGGTAACGACTACTGGATCATCAAGATCAACAGCCTGGGAACCTTGCAATGGGAGATATCCCTGGGCGGCTCTTCTAACCACGATTATGCCACCAGTATTATTCAAAATCCCGCCGGGGAATATGTCGTCGCCGGTAACTCCTTTTCCAGGGATGGCGATATCAAGGAAAAGAAAAACAAGGGTGGCGACGATGCCTGGATCGTTATCCTTACCGAAAACGGTAAAATCAAGAAACACAACAACCTGGGCGGCTTCAAGCGTGACATGGCCAATGCTATCGACAATACCACCGACGGTGGTTATATCATGGCCGGCTATACCGAATCCAATGAACAGGATGTTAAAGGCAATCATGGCAAAAGCGATATGTGGATCGTTAAGCTGAAGCCGAATGGTAAAAAGAAATGGCAAAAAACCCTTGGCGGCAGCGAAACCGATATTGCTTATGATGTCAAACAAACCAGTGACGGCGGTTATATCGTAGTCGGGGAAACCAACTCGGTAGACGGTAATATATCGAGCAAACAGGGATCTTATGACTTTTGGGTGCTGAAGCTCACGGAAAAAGGCCGTATGATGTGGCAAAAATGTCTCGGCGGCAGCGGCGATGATGTTGCCAAATCCGTGATCGAAACCGATGATGGCGGATTTTTGATCGCGGGAGAAACCAATTCCCGCGACGGCCATGTCAAAGGAAATAATGGCGCCTTCGATATCTGGCTGGTGAAATTGTCGGAGCGCGGCGCCATCCAATGGACCAAAACCTATGGCGGATCGAGCTTTGATTTTGCCAATCACCTCAGCAACGACGCTTTTGGTGGTTATGTAGTGGTCGGTGGTACTAATACCCTGGACCCAAGCCTCGACCCGGAAGAATACGGCAGCACCAATGCTTTCGTTTTAAAGCTGGAATACAACGGCAACCTCAAATGGCAAAAAACCTTTGGCGGCAACAATGTCGATGAGGCCAGATCGGTAACAGTTACCGACGACGGTAGTTTTATGCTGGCCTGCCAGTCGGCTTCTGTTAATGGCGACATCCCGGAGGGCCAGGCCAAGGGCGGCGATGATTTCTGGATCGTTAAAATGGCCGATTACAATGTGGCTTATACGCCTGAAACCAGGGCGGTAACCTTTAAAACGGAAAAGGTTGCCAATGATATCACGCAAACTTCCGACGATGGCTATATTGCCGTTGGCTATGTCGATGACCGGGGCAATAAGGATATCCTGATCAACAAATACGATGTCAACGGCGCCTTATCCTGGACCCGGAGGATCAGCGGGGAAGGAACGGATGTTGCCAATGCGGTTGTTCAAACTTCCGATGGCTTTTTGATCGCCGGAGAGTCGGATTCACAGGATTCGTTATTCGCCGAAAACCAGGGCGATTATGATTGTGTACTATTAAAGCTGGATAAAGAAGGAAAGCTGAAATGGCTAAAAATGCTCGGGGGTAATGCCACCGATAAAGCCACCTATATCAATAAAACCAAGGATGGCAATTATATCATGACTGCCGGGGCCCGTTCCAATAATGGTGATATCGAACATAATAAGGGCATGCTGGATTATTGGGTGGTAAAATTGAACGCCGCGGGCCGGATCATCTGGCAATATACTTATGGGGGAACAGATATCGATATCCCCTATAAGGTTATAGAAACGGTCAACGGCAATTACCTGGTGGTCGGCTATACGCAGTCGACTAACGGCGATATCAAGGAAAACCGGGGGGTTAGTGATGCATGGGTGATAGAAATCGACAAGGAAGGCAGACTCCTGTGGCAACAAACTTTTGGCGGCAGCAGTAGTGATAAGGCCAATGACGTCGTGCAGGTCGATGATACCCATTATGTGCTGGTGGGCACCACCAAATCCACCAATGACCGTATTTCGAAGATCCACGGAGGATCGGATATTTGGGTGGCGGAGATCGATCTTTTCGGAGAGGTGATCTGGGAAGAAAACTACGGGGGTTCCAATAATGACGAAGGCAATAATATCGTACTCGCCTCCGACGGCGGCTTAGTCATAGCCGGAAATACCAGTTCGAACAATAAAGATGTGCTGACCAATAACGGCAAGCAGGATGGATGGGTCTTTAAATTGGATCGAAAGGGCAAGATCCAATGGCAAAGCAATTACGGCGATATCTATAACGACGGCTTCAACGGAATGGCTGTTATCGCCGAAAACCTGTATATCCTCGCCGGATTCCTGCAAACGGATAAATCCAGCACGATCCTGATGCTGGAAGAAATTATCGACGGGGAATAAGTCCTTTGTATCCTGTGTTTAGCTGAAGCGGAGCCTTAAACATCCGGAAATAGCAGCTATTTGACTTTAACTAACTTGAACAGTAATTGTTGATTATTGACTTGTAAACTACCGAAATAAACTCCATCAGGCAAATGCTGCATGGATATGGGTATTTCATGGAATTGTGGTTCAAACATCTTATCCTGAAACAAAAACATGGCTCGTTGGCCCATGATATTGTAGATCTCAAGGCTAACATGTGCTGCTTGGGAAAGGTTAAAGCTGATCGTACTCGATTGACGAAAGGGATTCGGTACTACATTTATGGACAAATCTTGAATGATAAAGCTACTATTGATTCTTGTTGGCTTCTGTACAATTATGTAATCTTGCTCTATAGTCACATCCGAACAACTAGAAGCCGTATCAAAAACAGTTAACTGAACGGTAAAAGTATCGGGCCATAGGTATTCATGAATGGGTTCGAACGCTGTGCTCGTATTACCATCTCCAAAATCCCAAAAGAATGAATCGGCAGCAACAGAATTGTTCTGAAAATGCACGATGGCTTCCGGCAGATAGAAAAAATTAGTATCCACTGAAAAATCAGCTTGGGGAGGAATGTGCTTATTGACAGCCACCATTTGAGTGATCGTATCCGTGCCTCCTGATGCCTTGATCATTAAGCTCACTTGATAATGGCCTGTATCCGCATATTGGTAGGTAGGGTTAGACTGAATGGATGTATCCCCATTGCCAAAATCCCATTGAAGGGTATGGGGTTTGGGGTTGTCACTACAATATTCAAGAGAAAAGGATACTTGATTACAAATACTTTCAGACACGTTTACTAACATTTCCGCATCTGGCGGGAAAAACACGGGTGAATGATAGGGCGAATCAAACAGCAGGCTTTCGGCAATGGTAGAGGAATCGTTCACATTGGCTTTAGTATTGTACATCAAATCACTGTTGTGTCCTACTCCTGGTATCTCCCTGTATTGCCATTTCAGCGTAGTACCTCGGTTAATGGCATCATTCTGTGAGAAAGCATAAAAATTGACCGCTCGTTCATAACGGTTGCTACCCTGAGGAGCCATGCAATTACTGGTTGGAGGTGCTCCTGTAGTATCGGCTGTGCCAATCAATACCGTATAGTTTTCATTGTAGTATTGCTGGATATCTTCTTCACATAAAAAGCTCATATCAAATGAACCTAAGCTTTCCAGCCCGCAAATATAATACATGATTTCTCCCCCTAACTCATAGGTGCAAAAAGTATAAGAATAAGGATTAGTGGATATCGCCATTTTTATAGGTATGGAGTCGGGTATTCCCTGCCTGATCAGCATATACCTTGTTACACATTGCCCCCCTGCTGAAAACCCGATCAAATGCACCGGTATGGAATCCCGGTTTTCTTTTTTGGTAATATACTTATAGATCTCCTTAAATACTTTAGGAAGCCAAACTACAGATCCTGGTCCAATAGTTGAGAAGGATAAAGCTCCTGGATAATAGTAATTATTGTAGTTTGGGGAAACGATCAGTGCATTCCTTCTCTCAGCCATGCTTTGTAACATAGTTCGGGTGCAATACCCGGCACAACCTCCGCTTTCATGAACCGCCCAAATAATAGGGCTGTTTACACTATCGTAATTAGCGGGTTTATAAAATAATACCGTCCAGGCCGTGGAATCCGGCATATTATTTAAGGTATCTGTGGAGTTACCTATAGGAATAGGTTGAGCCATCAAATAGCTGGTATACCATAGCCATGAACTGGCTACTGCAAGAAATACTAATAAATTATTCGGTTGTGTCTTTTTCATTTATAAATCTATTAATACGATTTTATGAAGTTTTAGTTCCTTGCCGTAGTCTAATTTAAGGAAATAAACACCTGGAGGAAGATGAGTGTGTTTATATACTAGCTTGTGGTTTTCTCCTTTTGTCAGTACACCGTTAAATAAACCTGCTACTTTTTGTCCCATGCTGTTATAAAGCTCCAGTTGCGCATTTGCTGCCCAATCGGCCTTAAATTCAATATTAAGATAATGACTTGATGGGTTAGGCTGGACAATAAACCAAATAGATTCCTTTGATACAGTAAAGGGATACCCATCATTCTGACCTTTCTTATTTTGTATGCCAGGACAGGGTCCTAAACAATCCCCATGTTGCAAATGTTCCGCCAAGTCATTTACATGGATACAAATTGTTTCCTTTTCCGGAATATCTTCACTGTCATCATCTGAACTTTCTTCACTATCATCACTCGAACTAGAGTCATCGCTGTTATTATTGTTTTCATGATCAGTATGGCAAATGACGATGAGTTCTTCTTTTCCATCATCATCACTACTGTCATCACTGCTATCGTCTGAATCGTTATGATCTGCATTTTCACAAAACAAAAAGACATCCGTTACCTCAACGGTTTTTGTGGTAGATGCTGTACATCCAAAGCGCTCAATGGTCAAGGTCGCTTCAAATATACCTTCAGAAGCATAAGTAATCCCTGCCGGATTTTGTTCTGTTGAGGTAGGCGGCATAGCATTGGGACCAAAATTCCAGTTGAAAGTAGCAAGATCAGGTGTAGTGCCTAAATAAAAGAAATCATAGGTTAATCCTGTATTATTACAGGCATGGCGTACTTCAAAATCCGCATCCGGAATAGGTGATTCTACCAAGGTATTTAAAGTGGTATTGGTGATAACCGCCTCATTCTGGTCAAAAAAGATAGCTACCTGGTTGGTTATGGGAGTGCCATCTGATAAATCGGGCTTGGGTTTAATACGGAACAAGACAAATCCATTACTCCCAGCGGAGTCAGCGGTTTCAGTCGGAAGGATTATATGTTCAAAGGTTATGATCAATGCATTATCGGGTATGATCTGCACGTTTGTAATATCATGGCTGCTACCCAGAATCTCAAAAGTTGAAAGGTCAAGTTCTTCTGCCAATTCATCCCGAAGCATTACATTAACTGCCGGTGCATCCCCAACATTCTGAAACCTGACCTGATAGGTCAATGCATGGTCTCTTTGAATAACTCCTAAGGGGCCGCAAGCTTCAGGTGCCAACAAAAGTTTATCATTGGGATCTTCCGGTGCACAATCTACCGTATCCAGAAATACAACGGTATCACAGACTAACTCATTTTCACAAAAAGCACACATATATACCCTTAAACTCAAAATATCACCTTGCATAGCAGCAGCAGGGACATTTACCAAAAAGCATAATTGGCAAGACTGCCCACTTAGTAAAATTCCACTAGGAAGCCCCAAACAGCTATTTAAAGTATTCCCTCCATACCATGTAGGGCTAACTCCTACACCCCAACTTGAAAGCGTTATGTCCGGGCCATTATTGGTAAAGGTTGCACAATATTGAAAAGTATCCCCCTGACATAAGCCCCCAAGCTGAGGATAAAGAAGAGAAATGTCCAAATCACAATTACTCCGTCCGCCCGATAGCCCAAAAGCTTCAGCCGTTTGCATGCCCCCACTGGTGATGGTAATGCCAAAGGCTGTATCCGGGTCAGGGCAGGAAGGATCAAATACATCATTTCCATCCAAAAAGGGTGCAATGAGATAATCCCCACTAGGTACGCTTATTTCATAATCACCATTTGCACCGGTCAGTCCATAATAGGGCCCGGGTTGGGCTTGTATAAGTACGTTAGCTGCCTTGGTATCAAAAGAGATAGGGCTAGCAGAAGTAAGTTCAATATTTATTGAACTGGATGTCTCCGTAATTATTGGGATTGGGGGTGGCCCTTGACCAATACCAGGATCAAACATACAATCATCGTCTAGATCATTATAAACCGTACCTTGAATGCTGCCGGCATTTTCAGGAGGTAAATCAGGTAAACAAGGCTGTATGTTAACAATATTGCTAGTCAATGATCCTCCTTCCGTAATCTCAAGGAATTGATCGACCGGGATACTATTAAACTCTTGTACCGTATTGGTAGTTGGCCACACAATCTTTAAGGTATCGATTACCGTTGCATCCCCTAATCCAAAATGCAACCTGGTCGCATTGACACCACCAGCGCCCCCACCTTTGGCTGTTGTAGCTGTTATCTCCCTCATTTGCCAAGTAGGAATTCCATCTATTGTTGCTTTAACATAAACCCGGGTACCTACCGCCATGCGGTTGGTTTGTGTTCCTTTACAGGCCAGGGTTATCCAATGATTGTTATTCCCATTATTTCGGTAAAAGTAGTTGGATGGGCCGCCAAAAAAGGCATTAGCAGCATATAAATCCAGATCGCCATCACTGTCATAATCTATCCAAGCTGATCCAAAGGTCTCATCAGTGGGGTTTTCATTGACCAGGACCGAAGTAGTGTCTTTAACAAAGTTGCCATTGCCTTGATTAATAAATAGCTTATTTTGACCTAAGTCGGCTAAGAACAAATCCAAATCACCATCGTTATCAAAATCACCCCAAGCATTACCGCCTTCGGAATTGCCTCTATCTGTAGCTAGGGTACCCGTGAGAATACGGGTAAATGTACCGTTGCCATTGTTATTGTACAGGAAATTGAGGGGACGACCAAATGAATTGGATACAAAAAGGTCCAAATCAAGATCATTATCATAGTCCACCCAGGTAGCAGAAGCAGAGAAAACATTTCTGAATCCATCTACCTGTCCTATTATCCTTGTAAATGTTCCACTTCCTTCATTACGATATAGAAAGTCAACCCCTGCATTGGCTACAAATAAATCCATATCACCATCATTATCATAATCACCCCATACGGCACCTGTTGATCTTCCACCGTCATTTACGATAACACCTGTGGTAATTTTTGTAAATTGTCCATTCCCTTGATTGGCGTACAAAAAATTGTTCTGCCTTCCATCGTTAGCCACAAACAAATCCAGGTTACCGTCATTATCGTAATCCGCCCAGCTCACAGCCCTTGAATTGCCACCATCACCTGCAATCAGATTGTTGGTTTTGACAAAAGTACCATCTCCATTATTGGTGTAGAGAAAATTATCCTGTCCACCGGAGTTGGCCACATAAAGATCAAGATAACCATCACTGTTATAATCCACCCAGCCACCGGAAAGAGAGATACCCCCATCCTGTACTAACCCACCGGGTATGGCGATCACTTTGGTAAATGAGCCATTACAATTGTTTTGATACAACAGATTATGGGCAAACAAGTTATTTAAGGAGGTACGAAAAGTAACCACAAATAGATCCATATCACCATCATGGTCGTAATCGCCCCATGAGCAGTCCAGCGTATTGGATTGGTCCATAACAATTGGATCATTCACTACCTTGGTGAATTGTTGTGCATGGAGATCTATGTAGATTCCAGCAGAAAAAATGAACAAATAAATAATGTTTTTCATGAATTGGGGATTTAAAAATGAATTAACATAAAAGAGGTAGCAACTTGAGAAAAGATAGGATATATTGTTTTGTAAAATAATAATCTATAATAATTATTCAAAATTAAACATGTTTAATGATATGATCAAATAAATATCACCTATGCATTTGAAAGGTTCAGACAGGATCAATGTATAACTTTCAATTTATCAAATATTTACATCACAATAAGATCAATTTACTATTATTTAGAATTAATATTATATCTATTTTGTTGGTTCTTTATCAATACACATAATTATCTCATAGCATATTTTATACTTCTAACAAAAAACTCTTAAAGCATAAGGAAAGTCAGTAATAATTAGAAACCTCTAGATCATTCGGCCTAGCGGTTGACAGGGCCCTTCAAACAATTGATTGTAACATGTCTTTAAGGCTAACTGAAAATGGTATTAATCCAACAAAAAGAAAACTTGGAACAGTAAACCCTCATTTTAATAGGTTTAAATCAATAGGTATCCACCGAAAGCATCACCAGTGTACAGGCAAAGGTTGTGTAAATCCCTGCATCCTGAGCCAACCTGACCAATTCCGGATTTTCCGTGCCGGGGTTAAAAATGATCCTTTCCGGTTTTAAACGGATGATCTCCTCATAATAAGGCTCCTGGCGCCTCGGATTCATATATAAGGTAAGGGTATGAATATCGGTATGCTCCGGGATCTCCGTTACCACCGGCACTCCGTTAATATCTCCGGCCCTAAGTCCGACGGCAATAACCGGATGTCCGGATGCCTGTAAATTCCTGACGGCCAAATGGGCATACCTGGCAGGGTTTAGAGAGGCTCCCAAAACTAAGGTCGCTTTTTCCTTTTCGATCACGTTATCAATAGGTTTGCTTCAAAAATAAAAACTCCATGACCATAACGCTGCCGATGTTAAAAAAATTCAATCGATTATTATTTTCAAGTATTTCACCGGACCTAAAAAGTATCCCCATACTGTGGTTCTTTATTTACAGACAAATCACCTATTTTTGGTCTAAAATTTGAAATCACCATGAGCAATCAATTACTCGAAGGAAAGAAAGGGATCATTTTCGGCGCATTAGATGAGCAATCTATTGCCTGGAAGGTGGCCGAAAAAGCACATGAAGCGGGTGCGGCATTCACCTTAACCAATGCCCCGATCGCTTTGCGAATGGGTAAGATCAATGAGCTTGCCGCATCCTGCCAATCGGAAGTAATTGCCGCCGATGCCACCAATATCGAAGACCTGGAAAACCTTTTCCGGCAATCCATGGAGATCCTGGGGGGCGGGAAACTTGATTTTATCCTGCATTCGATCGGCATGTCGCCTAATGTGAGAAAAAACAAAGCCTATACCGGCCTGAACTACGACTTCCTGGCCAAAACGATCGATATTTCCGCACTCTCCTTCCACAAACTCTTACAAACTGCCTTTACGATGGATGCCCTCAACGAATGGGCTTCCGTATTGGCGCTTTCCTATATCGCGGCCCAGCGGGCATTTCCCGGCTATAACGATATGGCAGAAGCCAAAGCAACCCTGGAATCCATTGCCCGCAGCTTCGGCTATCATTATGGCAAGGCTAAAAAAGTCCGGATCAACACCATTTCCCAATCGCCGACCATGACTACAGCCGGTTCGGGTGTTTCCGGGTTTGATGCCTTCATCGATTATGCGGAGAAAATGTCACCCCTGGGCAACGCCTCGGCGGAAGATTGCGCTAATTATTGTGTGGTCATGTTCTCAGACCTTACCCGGATGATCACCATGCAAAACCTGTTCCATGACGGGGGATTTTCCCAGACAGGTGTCAGCGAAGCGATTATGGAACTGATGGGTGAAGGGAAATAAAGAGCAGAGAAAAAATGGAAATAAAAAAGCCGTCAATCCGCCAGCCGGCGGATAACGGCTTTACCTATCGCAATTAACTCAATGAAATTACTTGCTTAATTCCATTCGATATTTAACGTTATCTTCGGTACGCTCGATGATAAATTTGTTTTTCCGTTGCTCGATCACTTTCCAGGAATTCTCGGCATTATTCTCTTCACGAACCGTAAATTGAGTGGCTTCGCCGTCGATATTCCAAAGGAATTCATCTTCCTCATCACCGGTATTATCATTGTGATACCATGTTCCTTCACAGTAGCCGCCCACATCTTGCGTAGCGTTTAACCAGACGGAATTGGTGCGTTTTAGATCTGTTGTTGCTCCATCTTCCGTTGCAGTGTGTTCATCCACCTGCCACTGTCCGTCTAACTGCAACATCGGGCTATGGCCACCTTGTACTTCTTCCAGGAAATAGTAGGTACAGGAAGAAAAAGAAAAGAGTGCCAGGCAACTAAAAACTAATGCTATATTTCTCATAATGAAAAGATTTTTGTCTTTGGAAAGAATAAAATTAATAAATTATCGCCTTCACGTCAATAGGTAAGGCCTGTTTTTTCTTTATTTTGAGTAGATTTATGGTATTAACGCCATCCCGGCGGATCTATTGCCAATAGTTCAACCTGCTTGAATTTTCAACCTACAATTACGCGTATTCTACTCTTGCCGTTCCTGACAGCTTTGTTGCTGACCCTGCCGGAGCAAGCGACCGCCCAGCTTCAATTACAGGCCAAACACCCTCGCAAACTAAAGGCCAAGATCATCAAAGTCGGCCAACGGATCCATTACCAGTTATATTCCGATTCGTCCCGGATCAAAAAAAGGACGGGTATCCTGACCGGCGTGCTCGACACGGTTATCCTGGTTAACGGGGAGGTGGTCCGGATCGACAATATTATGATGATCGGCAGAAGACCCCTGGTTTGGCAGATGGCCAAATTCTCGGGCATGATCTTGGGCATACCCCTATTTGCTTTTGCTCACCTGCAATTGCTAATCGGCGTGCCCGCATTTTCCGCAGGGGTTGTTAGCGGCAATATCTTTTTATGGGTTGGGGGATTGCTGGATATTGCCGGTGGCAATTTCAACCGGATCATGGCCTTACTCCCATATTTCTATCGTTACCGCCATCTGAATATGGCCGCCGGCTGGGTATTGACTCCTATACGGTGAGTGTGAGTTTGAGAGTGAGTTTTGAGGGAGAGGTTTTTTTAATCCCTCACACTCCACACTCAAACTCAATTCTCAAGAATCTCGAATTCCACCCGTCGGTTCAACTGGCGTCCGCCGGGATTATCGGAACCGTCGGCATTTTGGTTAGGCGCCATCGGGCGCTCTTCGCCGTATCCCATGGCCTTTAGCCGGTCGCTGCTCACTCCTTTGTCGACGATGAACTTTACCACCGCTTTGGCGCGGTTGGCGGATAAGGTTTTGTTAAATTCGGCGCTGCCTTTGCTATCCGTGTGGCCGGAGATCTCGATCTTCAGGGTCGGCACATCGTTCAACAGCTTGATCAGTCGGTTCAATTCCGCAACGGAGGCATCCCTTAGGGTAGCTTTACCGTAATCGAAGAAGATATTCCGCAAGACGATCTTGGTACCCACTTTGATCCGTTTTAAGCCGATATCTTTCCGGACCTCCTGAAAATCTTCGGAAGCGGGGATGTCAAAGTTTTCGGAATGGAACAAGTAACCGTCTTTCTTAACGGCAATCCCGTAATTCTTACCCGAGGGTAGGGTTACCAGGTATTTACCGGTTTTTTCATTGGAAGAAAGCTCTGCCAGCACTTCGTTGAGCTCATTATCGATCACCTGTATGGAGGCGCCTAGCATTTCCTCGGTAACCGCGTCATAGATCTCACCCTTCAACAGGGTCAAGGGGTTGGCAGGTGGTTCAGGTTCGGGCTCCGGCTCATCCGGCTTTACCGGCTTTTTCTTCTTTTTCATCGCCAGCGGCATGGTGATCATATAAATATCCTTCTCTCCCATCCCGTCTTCCCGGAAGGAGCTGTAATAGCCATGCAGACCGCTGGCGGAAAGCACAAAATAAATGTCATCGCCGGTGGTGTTGATCGGATAGCCGAGGTTTTCCGGCTTGCTCCAACTACCGTCAGCTTGCCGCACCGTTTTAAAGATATCATAGCCGCCCATATTATCATGGCCCCTGGAGCTGAAGTAAAGGGTTTTACCGTCGGGATGAAAAAAGACACCGTCTTCATGGTATTCGGTATTGATCGACGGGCCGAGATTCTTCGGTGTACCCCACTTTTCCGGGTCCTCTTCGGAAATATGGCACATGTAGATATCATAGCCGCCATAGCCGCCTTTCCGGTTACTGGTAAAAAAGAGGGTCCGGCCATCCGCGGAAATAGCCGCCGATTTTTCAGCAGCGTTGGTATTGATCTCTTTCATCGGACGCGGTTTTCTCCATTCATCCCCTTTTAACTTACATTCGTACAGGTCCCCTGCATTTTCGTCTTTATAAATGTACAGGATCTGACCATCGGCGGATAATCCTACGGCTGCATCGTGGGTCTTGGTATTGATGGTTTTGCCGATGTTTTTGGGTTTGGTCCACTTGCCATCGGCATGTTCCGACAGATAAATGTCTTCGTAAAATTGTCCGTCAATATCATCTTTGCCACCCCCGGTGGTCTGCGGATTACGCGACGTGAAATACATTTGGGATTCGTCGGCGGTGATCACCGGCACATAATCCGGATAAGGGGAGTTCAGGGTGGAGCTGACATTGGTAACGATCGCCGGCACTGGTTGGGTAAACAGCTTTTTCCCGATCTCACATTCGGCCTTTCGTTTGGCAATAACTTTTCCAATATTTTTCACCTCTACCTGTATGGCCAATTCATAAGGCTTATGCCCCCTGATCTGCTCAGAGATCGTTCGCAGCACTTTTTTGACCTCCATTTCTCCGGGGGTTAACTGCTCTTTATAGCGTTGATAGTGTTTAAGTGCCCCGATAAAATCATAATTCAGGTGCTTGACATAGCCGATCAGGTAATGCAATTCCTTATTAACCGCGGGATTCAATTCAAGGGCTTTCAGGAAATAGGCTTCGGATTTTAATTGTTGGATCGAGTTGAGGTAACATACGCCTATCTTGAACTGGATCATCGGGTTTTTGGTATCCAGTTTGCTGGCTTCCAGGTACATGGGCAGGGCCTGGTTGAATTGGGGAACATCCTCATCATCCAGCAGCTTATCAGCTTTTTTGACAATTTTTTTGGCCTTTTTAATGTCTTTTTTGGTGTCCTGGGCCATACCGGCGAAAAAAACGAACAACAGGCACAACAGGGGTAGAGATTTGAGTTTCATAGAACAGGTTTTACGCAGTTTAGTCTTGTATTAAAGGACAGTTTATTTCAAGCCAGACCATTCAATACATATCCGGAACAAATATAAAGATTGCCGCTTAAAATTCTTATGAATTTGATCATTGGTAGAAAACTTGCCTATGCAATGCAGGTTTACACAAGTCGATGCAGGTTACAAAGGAAAAGCAGTTGCTGCCACGGGTGAAAAGTTGCGCTTAGCAGCGCTCGAAAAAGGGATCAGATCAGCAACCTGACGGGATCTTCCATAAAGGACTTGAAGGATTGCAGGAAGGCGCTGCCAAGGGCGCCGTCTACAGCCCGGTGATCGCAGGATAGCGTAACTTTCATCACATGGCCGATGGTGATCTCGCCGTTTTTAACAACCGGCGTTTCTTTGATCCTTCCCACAGCCATGATACATGCATCGGGAGGGTTGATGATCGCGGTAAATTCTTCGATATCCATCATGCCCAGGTTAGAGATGGTAAAGGTATTACCGCTCATTTCTTCCGTGGATAATTGCCTGTTCCGGGCTTTTTCGGCAAACTGTTTGCTTTCGGTAGCAATATGGGCCAGCGATTTGTTATCGGCGAAGCGTAATACAGGCACCAGGAGCCCTTCGTCAACTGCTACCGCCATTCCGATATGGATATGATGGTTGTATCGG
>JANQFB010000364.1 GCA_028278085.1 Chitinophagales bacterium | reverse complement strand
GTCGGAGGCGGTCAAGGCTAAGATCTTCGATCCCTTCTTCACCACCAAGGATGTTGGAGTGGGTACCGGTCTGGGGCTGTATATCAGCTACGGGATCATTGAAAAACACGATGGTAATATCGAGGTGAAAAGTAAAGAAGGCGTGGGTACGGAATTCGTGATCACCTTACCCCGAAAAAACAAATCCAAAACAACGAAGCATTAGATCTACCAATACTATGAGCAGACACAAATTCAGTATACTTTATGTAGACGACGAAGAAGCCAATTTGAGGGTCTTTAAAACCACCTTTATGCGGGAATATAATATCCTGACTGCTTCTTCGGGAGAAAGAGCCTTGAAAATTATCCGCCAAAAGAAGATCGACCTGTTTATTACCGATCAGCGCATGCCGAAAATGAATGGCGTGCAATTTTTGAAAGAGGCGATCAAGATCTGTCCCGATCCCAGCAGGATCCTGCTCACGGGCTATAGCGACGTCAAAGCGATCAGCAGTGCGGTAAACGAGGCTGGGATCTTTCATTATATCTCCAAGCCATGGGATAAAGATGAGATGAAAAATATCATCGACCGGGCGCTGGAGATCTACCAGTTGAAAAAAGAGAAGCAGAAATTATTCGAGAACCTGGAAAACGCGCTGGATCTTGTGAGTGCACAGGAGCAGCGGCTTCAACTGGCCATCGAAGCCTCCAACCAGGGATTGTGGGATTGGAAAGTATCCACCGATGCTTATTACCTCAGCCCGGAATGTTATGACCTCATCGGCTATCGCCCCTACGAATTCGACCCTACCTATACCAATTGGTTATCCATGGTCCATCCCGACGACCGGGAAATGATCACTACCTCCGTCCATCAATACCTGGAAGGTCAGGTTCCCCACATCGAAGTAGAATTTCGGATACTCTCCAAAAATGGAGGCTACCGCTGGTTGTATACCAAGGGCAGCGTGGTGGAGAAAAACAAGAACGGCACGCCGGTGCGGATGACCGGTATCGTCAGCGATATTACCGAGCGTAAGCACGAGCAGGACAAGGTGATCGCTGCCATTGTGGAAACGGAAGACAAGGAACGCTCCCGGATCGCCAAGGAATTGCATGATGGCCTGGGGCAAAACCTCACCACTTCCATGCTCAACCTGGGCTTTGCCAAAAAGGAGGTCAGCAAGCTGAGTGAAAAGAGCCAGCAGAAATTTGCCAATGGTATGGAGTTTCTGAACCTGGCCATCCATGAAACCCGCAACATCGCTCACAACCTGATGCCGAAAACCATCCTGGATTTCGGATACGTATCGGCCATCGAAAGTATGATGGAAGGCCTGGAAGAGGTTTCTTCGATCGACTTTGTGTTTTACAACAACCTCAATGGCAAACGGATAGAAGAGTCTCTGGAAGTAAGCTTGTACCGCATTACCCAGGAGGCTGTCAATAATATTTTGAAATACTCCAATGCGCGTAAAGCCACGATCCAGTTGATGAGCTATCCCGACCTGGTGATGCTGATCATCGAAGACGACGGCAAGGGATTCGACCCGGAAAAACTCGATCCTAAAAACGGCAGTTTCGGGATCAACAGCATGAAAAGCCGGGCGAAAGCCATTCGGGGTACATTCATCCTGGATAGCGCACCGGGGAAAGGAACCACCATTACTATTAACATTCCCATGACGGTAAACAAACAACATTATGACCGCGTTAAGAATCTTATTAGTTGACGACCATCGGGTGATCCGTGACGGGATCAAATCTTATTTCGAAGACGGCGATGCCTTCGAAGTGGTCGCTGAAGCCAATGACGGTATCGAAGCCCTGGCATTATTGCAGGAACATCCCGTAGACCTGGTATTGATGGATATCAATATGGACAACATGGATGGCATTACCGCCTGTAAGGAGATCTCGAAATTATATCCCCATATCAAAATACTGGCCCTTACGATGATGACCGAAAGCCAGTATATCAAAAAAATGATGAATTCCGGAGCATCGGGATATATGCTTAAAAACTGTGATGAAAAGGAAGTAAAATACGCGATCGGCAAAATTATGGCCGGCGAACATTATTACAGCCAGGACGTAACACAAATAATCCTGGGTTCCATATCCAAACAACCCCCACCACCCAAGTCAAGGTTTATTGTGGAAACTCCGCTAACCGAGCGGGAAAAAGAAGTGCTCGAGTTGATCTTAAAGGAGTTTACCAATAAGGAGATCGCCGAAACATTGTATATCAGTATGCGCACCGTAGATGCCCACAAGCGGAATCTGCTGGAGAAAACCGGCTCCAAAAACCTCGCAGGCCTGGCCCTTTATGCTGTCAACAGGCAGCTATTCGAAGACATCTGACCCAAGGCCGCAACATATAAAAAGTTCACAGTAGTGCCTGACAGGCGCATGCTACCGGTATTCATGGTGCCGAACGATGGGTATACGTAGGTATACTAACCCCATATATCACTCCGTATTTTCTGTTCGCCCATAGGTGATTTGCCTACATTGTAATTTTAGGCAAAGCACCGTTGTCTGGGTATCAAGCACCTATTAACTTTAAGGTATCAAATGGCTAGAACTATTCACCAATTTTAACTGGAATTTTAACCTTATCCGATGACTATTACCAAAAGACCTATCCTTTACGTGGATGATGAGGAAGCCAACCTGCGTGTATTTAAAACTTCATTTTACAAAGACTACCGGATCCTTACGGCAAATTCGGCGCTCGAAGGGCTTAAGATATTGCATGAAAAGCCGGTGGAGCTGATCATTTCCGACCAATGGATGCCTAAAATGACAGGTTTCGAATTTTTGAAGAAAGCCAAAGACATCGCGCCGGATAGCAGCCGGATCCTGTTAAGCGCCAATCATGACGAAGATATCGTTGCCCGGGCGATCGAAGAAGCCGGACTCTTCCGGCACATGAAGAAACCCTGGGAAAGATTCGAAATGAAACATTCCATCGATATGGCCCTGGAGGTCAACACCCTGAAAAAAGGCCAACAGGACCTTTACCGGGAAATCGAGCATATTATCGACATGCTTTATGTCAAAGACCATTGCCTGCAATTGTCTATCGATATGGCCAAGCAGGGTATTTGGGATATGAAAACACAAACCGGTGAAGTGTACTTCAGCCCTGAGTGTTACCAGATCCTCGAATATCAGCCATTCGAGTTTGAATCGACTTATTCCCATTGGGTCTCGATGATCCACCGTGACGACCAGTCGGACGCCATTAAACAGATGGAACAGTTCCTGGATAACAAGATCCCGGAGTTCAATATCTCCTACCGGATAGGAGCAAAATCTTCCGGCTATAAAAAGATATTATCCAAAGGGCGGATCGTGGAAAAGACCAAAAGCGGAAAACCGCTTAGACTAACCGGCATTATGCAGGAAATACAAGCTTAAGGATGCAGGATTATTTAGTAAACCATTAAAATTATTATTTGACTGTAAAACCTGTTGACCATGTACCCTATTAAAATCATGCTTGTCGATGACCATAAGGTTATCAGAGATGGAATCCGATCCTACCTGGAAGAAGACTATCATTATACCGTTGTTGCCGAGGCCTCCAATGGCTATATGGCCCTGGAAGCCTTGAAAGAGAATGAGGTCGACATCGTATTGATCGATATCAATATGGACGAAATGGATGGGATTACCGCTACCAAGGAGATCTCGATCCTGCATCCGGATGTTAAAGTTATCGCGATGACGATGCTCAATGAAAACCAGCATATCAAGAAGATGATGAGCGCCGGGGCTTCGGGATACCTTTTGAAGAACTGCTCGGAAGAGGAGATCAAAGCAGCTATTAACACAGTTATGAAGGAAGAGAATTACTATTGCCATGAAGTAACCAATATTGTGATGAATAACTTATCGCGGAAGAAAAAGACCAAAACTTCCAGGTTCGTGGTGGAAACACCCTTGACCGACCGGGAGAAAGAAGTGCTCAAACTTATCCTCATGGAAATGTCGAACAAGGAAATCGCCAGTGAGTTGTTCATCAGCATGAGAACCGTAGATGCACACAAGCGGAATCTACTGGAAAAAACCGGCGCCAGGAACCTTGCAGGCCTTGCCCTCTATGCCATCAACAAGCAGTTGTTTGAGGAGTTTTAAGCACGCCCATTACCGGAATTCGCTATTCAACTGCTGACAAAGACTCGCTTCCAAATGGCTTACAGCAGGATACCCGCACAACCGATCCGTTTTATCAACCACTCCAACAACAGGAATACCCATCGATCTAGGCGAAATACCTATAATTTTTAATTAGGCATTTTCCTCATTTACCGCAAAAAGGAGTCAGTTATATTTGTTATTAACTATGATTAGCAAAAGCCCTGGCTTCCGACAACTATAAGCCAGGATCCGGCTCAACGAGAACACCTGGAAACCTGAAGCGCCGGATTATTCGCTTTTTGTTAATTATCACTGGAAATTACTAACCTAAAACGGACCAATTATGAAAACGGCACCAAGAAAAACTAACCAGCAACAAGAATTTATCGGTATTGTCAGTACGGAGGGAATATTCCTGCGTACCTATCCCGTATCCCGGAAGATCTATGGTTTTCAATCATTCGATCTGATCGGCAACAGGATCTTCGAACTGATCCACCCGGACGACCGGATCGAGTTCAGGATGTTATTCAACCGGAACAGATTTCAATTGATACATTCCAATGATCCATCCAAAGAATTTCGCATCCGACAACAGGATGGCAGCTACAAGTGGTTTGAGGTTCATGCCAAACCGATGTTGGATAAAAGTAACAACGTTGCCTACATCGTCTTTACCACCAAAGATATCGACAAAAGAATAAGAACGGCTCAGAAGATCCGTCAGTGGAAAAAGGACCTGGTGCTTAACCATGGCCAACTCAAAGATCTTTCCACCTACCTATCGCGCCGGCTCAACGGGCCACAACCTTCCGTTCGGTAAGCCATCCCGGGGGCCCTGCAGGTTTCTTCCCGGATATATATGATCATCCATACGCCTTTTTAACCGGATCCATCCAGGATCCGGTTTTTTGTTTGACAAGCGCTGGTCCGAATCGGAAACCGGTGGCCTATGGCGGATCTATTTCCCGGCAGTGGTGCTTTCCAGGCCATTTTAGGCGATTTACCTAAAATATCAAAATAGGCAATGCCCCGTAGGTTCCGGCGGGTACGGAAGCTAACTTTGTTCTCAACAAATGATCAAAAAAAACTGATCCTGTAACCAAAAAAATTGTATTAAAAGGAGATTATCATGAAAGTTCATTTAAATGCCCTCATCTGTTTAAGTATCCTGATCGTGGCTGGCTTCAACACCGCCATCGCCAAATCGGGATCCGGCACATCCTACACCATCCTGCAAGGAACCCTTATGGCTCCGGATTCAAGCTCTAACTCTTCCTCTTCCGACGATATCACCACCGCCAACCATGAACGGCTGGTTTATCTGTGCGACCGGAATCACCAGGTAAAACATGCCGTCAAGGCCGATCAGGCGGGCCATTTCCAATTCTTCCTGGAAGCGGATGAATTCTATTACCTGGTGGTAGATATGGATGAACGCTTTGTGAATTTTCTCAGCATTAAAACGCCGCCAACACTCTACAGTGAAGTACTTGAAGTAAGTGTGAATACTGATCCGGATAAGGTGAAATTCAGCCAGCTATATTTCAGCGAATCAACCATGGCCGGCTTCTTATCCGTGAAAAATGCTTTCATAGGTTCGCCAAGCATTTCCGACGCCGGATCCCTAACGGGAAAAGATGCTTACCACACAACGGCTATCAGCACGCCGGCCTTCAGCAAAGATCTTAGAACAGCGCTGATCGATCCAAACAGGTAGTGATCAACCAGGCTAATACTTGATATCAACCGATTAATTCTATGCCAAATAACCACCAACTATGGCCATATTTTTTAACAAGCGAAAAAAGTGGGATGAACTGCAGCGGATCAGGAAAAGTGTTAAGTCATTCATCCTCAATAACAAGAACGACATGCTTACCGCAAAAGTAGTGGAAGGACTCTATGCCATGGAATTGTTGAAAAGAAACAGATACCCGGAGTTACCCACAGATCTCAAGCATACCCGGTAACCGCTCAAAGAAGCTTACTAATCCGAAAACCACACAAAGATAATTTGTCGCTGGTTTAATAAAGGGGGGAAAGGCAGTCACCATCTGCCTTTCTTTTTTTTTGTCACACGGATCAGTGTTTTATAGGCAATCCGCCTATTTTCTCAAAATAGGCTTTCCCCGCATGCAATCGGCCGCTCCTGAAGTTAATTTAGCCTTATATATTTTATGACTATACAAAAGCCGGAGGAAAAACTATGAGTACCTTAAATCTACATCCGAAAAACGGCGGTCAGTTGATCGCATCTTTACTGAAACTGATCGTATTGGTGGTGATGCTGCAGATCTTCCACCAGGCGAATGCCGCTACCCGGACCTCCATTGCCGATGCAGACTGGGATATTACCACTACCTGGGATTGCACCTGCATTCCTGCGGCTACCGACGATGTGGTTATTGCTACCAATGTAACCATACCCAATGACAACAACACTACGGTTAACGATCTCACCATCAACGCCAACGATACCTTGATCTTAAATGATGTGGATCTGATCATTACGGGTAACTGGAGCAATTCCGGCGAATTCACCCATAATAATAAAGAGGTGATCTTTCAGGGCAGTTCCGCACAAACCCTCTCCGATACCACAACATTTTATGACCTCACGATCGATAACAGCAGCGGTGTATCCATTTCCTCGGGTATCCAAAATGTCGCCGGCACTTTAAAGCTGACTGCCGGAGTATTGACTACCACCGGCCAAACGCTGGTGCTGCTTTCCGATTCCAATGCCACCGCGAGGATCGACGGAAGCGGTACCGGCAGTATTACAGGTGATATTACAATACAACGTTATGTCAGTGGTAGCGAAGGCTGGCGATTCCTGAGCTCACCGGTGAGTGATACGACGATCAATGCACATGGCGACGATTACGACCTTACCGGGTTGATCGGCAGTTCCGACTCAGCGGCCGATCCGAATGTATATTATTATGATGAAACGCAGACGGGCGGAAAAGACACCGGATGGGTAGCGCTGACAAATGTAACCGACACTATGGAAGTCGGAAAAGGGTATATCTGCTATATCTGGTCAGAGAATCTACCGCTTACCCTGGATGTTACCGGCAGCCCGAATTGCGGGAACCAATCGCTGAG
>JANQFB010000331.1 GCA_028278085.1 Chitinophagales bacterium | reverse complement strand
GGCCATTCCGAAGAGGTTGAAGGGAGGAAGAGGGCATCGCCGTCCGAAACAACTGTGAAGGACGGAATGGATATCGCACTCTGTACCTGGCACAAGACCTCCAACCAACTTTATTTTGCCGGCGCCTACAACCCCTTGTACCTGATCCGGAAGGCAGAGCAGTTGTCCGGAGGTTACGAATTGCTGGAAACCAAAGCCAACCGGCAGCCAGTAGGCCACTATATTGCCGAAAAACCATTTACCCTACAGGAGATCGATATCCGGCAAGGAGATACTATTTACCTGTTCAGCGATGGTTACATCGATCAATTCGGGGGAATTAATGATCAGCCCGGAGGAAAAAAATTCACGGCCCGGCGCTTAAAGGAAATGCTGCTTAATATCCAGGAAAAGACTTTTAAGGACCAGGAAATCATGCTGGATCAAACACTGGAAAACTGGAAGCATGATCGGGAGCAGCTAGATGATGTTTGCGTGATCGGGGTCAGGGTATAATATTTGAACATATAGATGACTATAAAAACCGAAGTTATATTGACTGGTTCTCCGGTCCTATGGCTGCTGAAAATGACCGGTTTCATTGTATTGTTGACGAATTGCTGTCTAATGACCGGTTTGGGCTATCCCTATGCTGACAGGTCCTTTTATTTAATCGACTCCCTGAAACCGGAAGAGCTGACTGCCAGGGACAAATACCTGCTGGATTCCGCTTTACATTTATACCATCAGGCCGGTCATGATACGGGGAAAGTCAAAGCCCTCGGCATTATTTGCGAACAGTTGACCCATGCAAGCTGGGAACGCTATCAGCATTTTCAATACCGCATGATCCAACAAGTGCTCGCCGGAAATATCCCTGATAGCGAGCGGGAATTCCATATCAACTTTTTGGCCGGGGCATTGAACAATATCGGCTATATCCATATGAATACGGGAGACAATACCAAAGCCCTGGAAAGTTACGGATCAAGCATGAAATACTACCATATTTTAAGCAACTCTTCCAATCCCTCGATCGTCCACCAGGGGAAGTTCGGGCAAGGGGTAACCCTGAACAATATGGCCTTGGTTTACGATGCTCAGGGAAACATTAAAAAGGCGCTGGCTGCTCATCATCAAAGTATCAAATTAAGGGAAGAAACCGGAGATGTGGGTGGAGTTGCCAATTCATTGAACAACATGGCGGTACTGTATACCAAACAGGGAGACTGGGAAAAAGCCTTCGAATATTATCACCGAGCTATGGAGATCTGGGATGGCTTGGAAGACCGAAAAGGAGTGGCCTTGAGCTTGAATAATATCGGGAAGTATTATGAGCATAAGGGGGATGACAACAAAGCGCTTCAAAACTATCAACAAAGCCTGCATATCCTGGAAGACGTTAAGAATAAAAAGGGCTTGGCCTATACCCTTAATCATATCGGCCGGATCTATGGGAACAAAGCCAAACGCCTCCAACGGATGAAGGCCAACAATGATTCTTCGAAAGCCTATTTTGACCTGGCGCTGTCCAACTTTCAAAGGAGCCTGCGTTTGAAAGAAGCCATCAATGATAAATCCGGGATATCGCATTCTTTAAATAGTATTTCAGACCTGAAACTGGCTTTCGGCGATATTGCCGGCGCCGCTCAATATGCGGAAAAGAGCCTGGCGCTGGCTCAAAAGATAGCCTTCCCCGAGAATATCAGCATATCATCCCGGATCTTATCGAAAGTAGCCCACAACCGCAAGGATTGGAAAACAGCGTTGGTCATGTATGAGCTACATATACAAATGCGTGATAGTATTCAAAATACAGAGAATCAAAAAGCGGCCATCAGGCAACAAATGAGCTATGATTTTGAAAAGAAGGAGGCGCTGCTGGAGGCCGAACAGGAAAAGCAGAAATTGGTCCACCGGGAAAAGATCAAACGCCAGGAGCTCATCATCTGGGCGGTCGGGGCAGGATTATTCCTGGTGGTGATCTTCTCTATCTTCCTGTATAACCGGTTCAAGATCACGCAGCTTCAAAAGAATGTCATCGCCGACCAAAAGCAGGTGGTCGATGAAAAAAATAAGCACATCACCGACAGTATCAATTATGCTAAAAAGATCCAGGAAGCCATCCTGCCTTCTGCTACGGACTTAAACCATGCATTTGCCTTGCCAGGCTATTTTGTCCTCTTTATGCCAAAGGATATTGTGTCCGGTGACTTTTACTGGGTTAACCGGATAGAAGGAGATATCGTTGCCTGGGCTGCGGTGGATTGCACCGGTCATGGCGTTCCGGGAGCCTTCATGAGTATGATCGGAAACAGCCTTCTCAACGAGATCGTTATTGAAAAAAAGATCCTTCAACCCGACCTCATCCTCAACGAACTCAGGCGAAGTATCAAAAAAGCGCTGGGCTATTCCGGTGAAGCAGCCGCCCGGAAAGATGGCTTGCCGACCGAAACGACCCTGAAGGACGGCATGGACATCGCCTTATGTACCTGGAATAAATCCACAAACAAACTACAATTCTCCGGCGCCTACAACCCCTTATACATCATCAGAAAAAACACCCCATCCCCCACCTCCTCTAACCCGGACCAAAAGGCGGACTCGTCCGCCGAAACTTCCATCAAAAGATCCCAACACAACGATCATATGCTCCTGGAAGTGAAGGCGGACAGGCAGCCCGTCGGCAGCTACATGGTAGAAAAGCCCTTCACCCTGCAAGAGATCGACCTGCAACCGGGAGATACCATCTACACCTTTAGCGACGGCTATCTCGATCAGTTCGGGGAGGGGAGGGGAATTTTGTCCGAACAGCCAACCGTCAAAAAGTTTACCGCCAGGCGTTTCAGAGAATTGCTGCTTTCCTTCCAGGATCAGCCCCTTCATCAGCAAAAAGAGATCTTACAAAAAACCATCGAGGCCTGGATGGAAGGCCACGAACAACTGGACGATATTTGCGTGATCGGGATTAAGGTTTGAGCAGATGCCGGCAACAAATTGGGGATCCTTGTTAATGCATTGTTTTTGATCCAACAATAAATCCCTGATATTTATGTTTTAAAAAGTTAAAATACCTGGTGTTGCTATGAAAAATAAGATCTACAAAGGCATAGGCCTTTTCATCCTCGGTTTTTTGATCCTCTTTGTATTCCGTTTTATTTATGGATATATCACCTATCCGGCGGGCGGTGCAGCTTTGGGCCTAATGAATCAAACCGACAGTTTTGATTTCGGGATCCGGAATTATGCCAGCTCCAAATGGGAGGGGAAAGGCATACAGGAGGGAGGATTTGCGGTTACATCCGTGGATCAAAAGTTCGAAAAAGTTGCGAACATCAGCACACAATCGACGGCTTTTAAAGCGGAAGAAGTCCAGATCCGTACCCTCATCAAAAAGCATAAAGCCCTGATCCAATACGAACAGCTTTCCGGGAACCCCGGTTTCCGGCGCTTACAATTGGCCATTGGGGTGAACCCGGCCCGCTTCGATCAGATGGTGGAAGAGGTGAAATTGATCGGGGAGATCACGAACATTCAGATCAATAAATCCGATAAAACCAACGAATACAAAGAGCTGCATGCCAAAAAACAATCGCTGGAAAAAACACGGACTTCCTTAATCGACCTCAAAAAGCTGGGCGGCAAGATCGAAGAATTGATCAACCTGGAAAGCCGTATCCTCGAGATCGAAAACCAGATCCAGGCCCTGGGCGTGAGCCTGGGCGATTTCGACTCGGAAAATGAATTCTGCACCGTCAAATTCACCATGCGGGAAGTCGCTAAAGCAGAACCTATTCCCATGATGCAACGCATTAAAGTTGCATTCGAGTGGACGATCATGTATTATGCCGCTTTTTTGGGTATTGTTGCATTGGCGGCGTTTATTTCGTTTTTGGTGGTGGTTGTTATCGACAAAGGGAAGCAATTGTATGAGTCGGCGCGGAAGGGGTAGTGGGTTTTATTTACATTTTTTGCGTCATTCCGATTTCCCCTCGTTGTACGGAAACCGGTGTTCTCACCGGCGTTATTCCGAATTTCCATCCTCATTCGACAGCCGGTGTTCTCACCGGCATTATTCCGTTTTGCGAACAACAATTCAATGCCAACCCTCGCAGTTTTTTGGTGATAACACCAAAAGCTGGGGCTTGAAGCAGCTTATATCCTTGCAAAAGCCGGCGTTTTCAGCGGCGTTATTCCGAATTTCCATCCTCATTCGACAGCCGGTGTTCTCACCGGCGTTAATCCATTTTGCGAACAACAATTCAATGCCAGCCCTCGCAGTTTTTTGGTAAAAACACCAAAAACCCGGGAGGAGTCGTCGCTCGTTGAAAAATTACCTTTTTTTTAAATTCAATAAGTTGACATTATCTCCCCAAGAATCCTCAATTTTACCACATGAACATCAACCAGGCGACACAGGCGCTCAAACAATACTTCGGCTATGATCATTACCGGCCTATGCAGCGGGAGATCATTGAAACAGTGCTGAAGCAAAAGGATTGCCTGGTGCTGATGCCGACCGGTGGAGGCAAATCCATTTGTTACCAGATCCCTGCGGTGGTAATGCCGGGCACTTGTGTGGTGGTTTCGCCACTCATCGCGCTGATGAAAGACCAGGTCGAAGGGTTAAAGGCCAACGGTATCACAGCCGCATTTATCAACAGTACCCTAAGCACGCCGGAAATTCAATTCGTGGAACGACTGGCGCTGAGCGGTGAGTTGAAACTGCTATATGTTTCCCCGGAAAAATTGCTAACGCCGGCATTTCTGAATTTCCTCGACCAACTGACGATCAGCCTTTTTGCAGTGGATGAAGCGCATTGTATTTCCCAATGGGGGCACGACTTCCGGCCGGAATATGCCCAACTGGATCAGATCAAGGCAAAATATCCCGATATTCCCATGATCGCCCTCACGGCAACAGCCGATAAGATCACCCGAAAAGATATCGTCAGCCAATTGCATCTCCGGGAACCCCGGTCTTTCCTGGCATCCTTCGACCGGCCCAACTTAAGCTTAAAAGTCCTGCCGGGTAGGAACCGATCGGCTATCATCAAGGCATTCATCGGGGAACATTCCGCCCAGGCAGGTATTATCTATTGCCTCAGCCGGAAAAGCACGGAAAAAATGGCGGACGATCTCCGCTCGTCAGGCATCAACGCCGACTATTATCATGCCGGATTAAGTGCGGAGGAAAGGTCTCGTAAGCAAGAAGATTTTATCAAAGACCAAACCCAGGTGATTTGTGCAACAATAGCCTTTGGCATGGGCATCGACAAATCCAACGTACGGTGGGTAATCCATTATAACCTGCCCAAAAATATGGAAGGTTATTACCAGGAGATCGGTCGCGCGGGCAGGGACGGCCTCCCCAGTGATACGCTCTTATTCTATAGCTATGGCGATGTGATCCAGCAGCAGAAATTCATGGAAGATAGCGAGCAAAAGGAGATACAAATGGCCAAGCTCGACCGGATCCGGCAATTTGCGGAAGCCCATATTTGCCGCCGGAAGATCTTACTCGGATACTTCGGGGAAAACCTGGAAGAGCCCTGCCAAAACTGTGATGTTTGCGCCAACCCGCCCCAGATTTTCGATGGAACCGTTATTGCCCAAAAAGCCTTGTCAGCCATTAGCCGGCTCAAAGAAAAAGTGGGTATGAACCTGTTGATCGATGTATTAAGAGGCTCCACACGCAATGAGATCTTAGCTAGTGGTTATCATCATATCAAGACGTATGGCGCCGGCAAGGACATCTCTTATGCCGACTGGCAGCAATACTTGCTGCAATTGCTCAACATGGGGCTGATCGAGATCGCCTATGACGAACACCATGTCGTTAAACTTACTCCTGCCAGCAAGGATGTATTATTCGACGGTAAACAAGTAGAACTGGTGCAATTGGCTTTCACCCGTAAAGTGGTCAAACAGAAAGAAAGCCGTCCCTTATCCAAACAACAGCAGGCTGCCGGAGAGCTGTTCGAGATCTTACGACAGCTTAGAAAAGAGCTGGCGACCAGCGAAAATGTACCGGCTTATATTGTCTTCAGCGATGCCACACTCCAGGAAATGGCTGAAAAAAGGCCGATCACGGAATCGGAAATGATGCTGATACAGGGTGTGGGCGCCCTGAAATTCCAAAAGTACGGCCCGGCTTTTATGCAACGCATTTCCAGCTATATCAAAGAACAATCCGGCCAGGGCAATAAACTGACCGGTAGCACTTACGTGGAAACCTTCGACCTCTTCCAACAAGGCCTTTCTGTTCCGGAAATTGCCAGCAAGCGCCAACTCAGCGCCGGAACCATTACCGGCCACCTGGTAACGCTTTATGAAAAAGGCCAGGAGATCGACCTCCAAAGCCTTATCGATCCCGGGGAATTGCAGGAGATTGCGGCGGCCATCGAAAAGAACGGCCCGCCGGAAAAGCTGAAAACACTTTTCGATCATTTCCGGGAGCAGATCGACTATGATAAGCTGCGCCTGGGCCTGGCCTGGTACAACCGGCAGCAGCAACACAGATCCGAAGCCTGATCAAAAACCTTTTCCCTTCCGGTTGAGATGGTATATTCCGTACAGAAGAAGTAATATTGCATGGTCAATTCCAATTCGAATCCGGCAAAATCCTAAAAAGCTGACCCAAGCCCACAAATTTGGACTTTCAATCATTTCAATTTGATGCACGGTTGATGGAAGGCCTGGACGCCATGGGTTTTGAAAAAA
>JANQFB010000325.1 GCA_028278085.1 Chitinophagales bacterium | reverse complement strand
ACCACATTTTCGATGTTATGCAAGCCTCCGATATTAAAGGTTAGCTCCTCCAGCATACCGCCGGGTGTTTCGATATCGAAACGATAGGCGCCTTCCGTGACCCGGAGATTGTTGGTATAATAGTCAGCCTCAGGATCATCCAAATGATAGGAGATCTTTTTTAGCTCCGGTAATGCATCGAACTGCGTCAACCGGTGGTTATGGATCAGGGTGCCCTCCGAATGGATCTGGCCGGCAAATTCGAGAAAAGCTTTTTCCAACGTGCCGGTATTCCCGTAAATATCCAGGTGATCGGAATCTATGGCCGTAACTACTGCCAATTTGGGATATAATCGCAGAAACGAGCGATCGTATTCATCTGCTTCTACAACAGCAAGATCCGACCGGCCCGGAACAAAATTGGAGCGGAAGTTGAGGGCAATTCCCCCTAAAAATGCGGTCGGTTCCATACCGGCGCAGTGCAGCAAATGGGTTATCATCGCAGAGACAGTGGTCTTTCCATGGGAACCGGCTACCGCAATACCATACATATCATTGGTGATATCACCCAGCACTTGGGAGCGCTTCTTCAAGGTATATTTCATTTCCCGGCAATGGCTCAGTTCCAGGTGATCGTCGGGAATGGCCGGTGTATAAATGACAAAGGGGCTGTCGGTAGGTACCAAGGCCGGATCGTCACGGTAATGAATATCCATCCCCTCCTCCTGTAAGCTTTGGGTCAGCGGCGTTTCCACCCGGTCATAACCGCTCACCGAATATCCCTTGCCTTTGAAATACCGGGCTATGGCGCTCATCCCTATGCCGCCAATACCGATGAAATATATGTGCTTATGCTGATCCATCCGTTATGCTTAACGATTCATGCCGACCGGCGTAGTACCAGGTCAAGGACTTCCGCGGCTATACGGTCGGCAGCGTCGGTGATGGCCAGTTGCCTGATGGCCGCTCCCAATTGTTGGCGCCTCCCGCTGTCTGACAATAGCTCCAAAGCGGCAGGTATCAGTTTTTCGGTGCTTTCGTCATCACGGAACATCAGGGCCGCCCCCTTATCGACCAATGCCTGGGCATTTTTGGCCTGGTGATCCTCTGCCGCGTAGGGATAGGGCACCAGGATAACCGCCTTTCCCACAATGGCCAGCTCGGAAACGGCAATGGCTCCGGCCCTCGACAAGATAACATCCGCAGCGGTATAGGCATGATCCATCCGGTCGATAAAATCAAAAACCTTGATCCGGTCATGATCCCCGGCCACTTGCTTGGCTTCTTCAAAAAATGGCTTACCGGTTTGCCAGATCAGGGATACCCCGGCATCCAGGATCTTATCCAGGTACCTGACAATACTCTGGTTAATGGTGCGTGCGCCCAAACTGCCGCCGATCGCCAGGATAGTTGGGCCCTTATCCCGCAATCCGAAATATTCAAGGCTTTCAGCATCGGATACCTGCATATTGGCGATAGTATCCCGAACCGGGTTGCCGGTATGAATGATCTTATGTGCCGGAAAATATCGCTCCATATGATCATAGGCCACACAAGCCTTATCGACTCTCGGGGCTAATATTTTATTGGTTACCCCGGCATAGGAATTTTGTTCCTGTATCAAAGTGGGGATCTTTTTTTTCGAGGCCATATATACCACCGGACCACTGGAATAGCCTCCCACACCGACAACGGCATCCGGCTTAAAATCATTGATCATATTGTTTGCACGTATCAAGCTCGACACTACTTTAAAGGGGAACATTAAGTTCCGAATACTCATATTTCTTTGAAATCCACTGATCCATAAGCCTTTGATCGGATAGCCGGCCGCCGGCACCTTTTCCATTTCCATTTTTCCTTTCGCCCCGATAAATAATATTTCCATCTCCTGATCCTGTTTTTTCAAGGCGTGGGCAATTGCAATAGCCGGAAATACATGTCCACCGGTTCCGCCACCACTAATAATGACTTTGTGATGCATAGTTTAATTGCGCTTCTTCTGTTTCCAGTTCTTCTACATTTCTGCTGATACTCAGGATGATCCCGATAGCCAGGCTGGTAAACCAGAGGGATGTTCCCCCCATGCTGACCAGCGGCAGCGGTAACCCCGTAACCGGCAGGAGGTTAACGGTAACAGCCATATTGATCATGGCCTGGATCACCAAACTAAGACTTAAACCGACCGCCAGCAAGGCACCGAACGCTCTCGGGCATTTCAGTACAATTTTGACGGATCGCAGCAATAACAGCATATACAAGGCAATCAGCAAAATTCCACCTGCCATACCATATTCCTCGATAATGATGGCATATATAAAATCGGAATACGGATGGGGTAAAAAATTACGCTGGGTACTGTTCCCCGGCCCCTTTCCGATAACACCTCCCGAGGCTATAGCGATCTTGGCCTGCTGCACCTGGTATGAGCCGCGGTCGTCGTTCATAAAGCTTTTGATCCTGTTTTCCCAGGTCTCTACCCTCCCCTGGTTGGGCAGATTTACCGCTATGGCAATGAAGATGGCCAATATGGTTACTGCCGAACCGACCATGATAAATATGTATTTCAGGTTGATACGGCCGATAAACATCAGCAAGAGACAGGTCAGGAATAAAATGGCTGCCGTGGAAAGATCTGCCGGTGCGATCAGGCTGCAAACCAATAAGGTCGGGATCATGATCGGTATAAAAGCATGCCGGAAGGTTTTGATCCATGCCTGCTTGCGGGAAAGCAACCGGGCCGTATACATGATCAGCGCCAGCTTGGCCAGGTCGGAGGTTTGAAACGATACATTGATCAACGGAAGGGTGATCCATCTTTTGGCTTCGTTGATATCGGTTCCGAACAACAAGGTAATGAATAACAAAGGTATCGACAGGTAAAGCAAAACCTGTGCGATCCGGGAATAGTATTGATGATTCACCAAATGGGCCAGGTACATGATGCCCAAACCAAAAACGATCAGTAAAAAATGTTTGAGCAAATAGTATTCGGTATTCCCTGATTTATATTTATACGCCAGGGTGCCGGAAGAACTATATACCGCCAACAAGGAGAATAATGACAGCAGCAGTACGATCAACCAGATCGTCCGGTCACCTTTGACTTTATTGAATACCCAATCCATCGGCTTGTTTCTCTTATTTTAGCCTTATAAAGCTTTAACCGCATTTTTAAATTGCCAGCCCCTGTCCTGGTAATTCTCGAACAGATCGAAGCTGGCGCAAGCCGGCGACAACAATACCACATCGCCTTTCTGCGCAAAATGATAGGATACTTTTACGGCCTCCTGGGCGCTGCCGGTGTTTACGATCAGGTCGACATGGCGGGAAAACGCTTCATGGATCTTGCGGTTATCATTACCCAGGCATATGATCATTTTGACACTTTTCTTGACCAAGGGCACCAGGGAGGCGTAGTCGTTGCCCTTATCGACTCCACCCACGATCCACACCACGGGCTTATCCATGGTTTCGAGGGCAAACCATGTGGAATTAACATTGGTGGCTTTGGAGTCGTTGATAAATTCTATGCCGTGCACTTTGGCCACAAATTCGAGTCGGTGTTCGAGGTTTTGAAAATTTTTCAGACTTTCCCTGATCCCGTCCTTCCGGAGATCGAAAATGCGGGCTACAATTCCTGCGGCCATGGAATTGTACAGGTTATGGCGTCCTTGCAAAGCTAGATCATAAATAAACATCTCAAATCGTTTTTTTTTTAGGTTGATGATCAATTTTTGGTCTTCTATCCATGCGCCTTCCGCTAACACCTGGTACTGTGAAAAGGGAAGGCATTTGGCTGTTATATTGGTTTGTTGGAGCCGGGAGGTGATCAACTGATCGTCCAGGCAGTAAATGAAATATTGATTGTCGGTTTGATTTTGGGTGATCCGGAATTTCGAATCCACATAGCGGTCGAGCTGATAGTCGTAGCGGTCCAGGTGATCAGGGGTGATGTTGAGCAAAACGGCTACATCCGGTGCAAAGTCAGCGATCCCGTCGAGCTGAAAGCTGCTCATTTCGATGACATAGTATTCATGGTCTTTTTCCGCGACTTGCCGGGCAAAACTGAAGCCGATATTACCGACCAGGCCTACATCTAATCCGGCATTCTTCAAAAGGCTATGCGTAAGCGTGGTGGTGGTGGTTTTGCCGTTACTACCGGTAATAGCGATCGTAGTGGCGCTGGTATGCCTGCCGGCAAATTCAATTTCCGATATCACCGGAATACCCTTCCCGCGGATCCGTTTGATCAGGTCAATATCATCCGGGATCCCGGGGCTTTTGACCACCTCATCGGCAGATAATATCCTGTCGAGGGTATGAGTTCCTTCCTCCCAATCAATGCCATGCTCCACCAGCGCTTTGGCATATTTCCCGGCAACTTTACCTTTATCTGACACCCATACCTCATAGCCCATCTTCTTAGCCAGGATCGCAGCGCCAACACCACTTTCGCCGGCGCCCAGAATCGCGAGTTTTTTCGATTTGCCCATGTATTATCTCAGCTTCAGGGTTACAATGGTTAAAATGGCCAGTAAAATGCCGACGATCCAAAAGCGGGTGACGATCTTGGATTCATGAAAATCCATCTTCTGATAATGGTGATGCAGGGGTGCCATTTTGAAGATCCTTTGCCCCACACCGTATTTCCGTTTGGTATATTTGAAAAAGCCCACCTGGATCATGACCGAAACATTTTCTACCAGGAAAATGCCGCATAGCACAGGTATCAACAATTCCTTTCTGACCACAATAGCCAGCGCAGCGATGATCCCTCCGATGGCCAGGCTTCCCGTGTCGCCCATAAAGACCTGGGCCGGATAGGAGTTATACCATAAGAAGCCGACGCAGGCGCCGATAAATGCTGCGGAAAATATGACCAGTTCCCCGGATAAGGGGATATACATGATATTGAGATAATCGGAGAAGATGACGTTACCCGATACATAGGCAAACACACCCAGGGTCGCTCCGATTATCGCAGAGGTACCCGTGGCTAAACCGTCGAGCCCATCGGTCATATTTGCCCCGTTGGAGACAGCGGTAACGATCAGGATAACCAATGGGATAAACACCCAATAGGCCCATTTGGCATATCCGTTGCCCAGGAAGGCCAGCAAAGAGGCATAGTTGAATTCATTGTTTTTCACGAACGGAATGGTCGTTACGGGGATCTTCACATCATAGGTGATCCGGTCTACGCCATTTTCGCCATTGATCTGGTAGGGCTTGTTGTCGACATCGGTAACAGGGTTAATGTCCACTTCCTGCCTGACGACGATATCTTCATGGAAATACATGGTGGCCCCGACAATAACCCCGAGGCCTACCTGTCCCAATACCTTGAAGCGACCGGCAAGCCCTTTCTTATCTTTTTTGAAGACCTTGATATAGTCATCGATAAAACCGATAGCCCCCATCCATACTGTTGTGATGATCATCAGCAGGATATAGATGTTATGGATCTGTGCGAAGAGGAGGGTTGGTACCAGGATCGAACCGAGGATGATCAATCCCCCCATGGTAGGCGTTCCTTCCTTTTCTTTCTGACCATCCAGGCCCAGGTCGCGGACAGACTCTCCCACCTGCAGCCGGCGAAGCAGATCGATGATCCTTTTGCCGAAAACCATGGAGATCAGCAATGAAAAGATCACCGCCATAGCCGCCCGAAAGGAGATGTACTCAAATACACCCGCCCCGATCAGGTCGAACCGCTCATCCAAAAAATCAAACAAATAATAAAACATGGCTGTTTATGGTGCTATTTTCCTAATTCCCGGAATGTTTCAGCTAAAACTTTTTTATCATCGAAGGGCTCTTTTTGACCTTTGGTTTCCTGGTATTTTTCATGCCCCTTTCCGGCTACCAAAATGATATCTCCTGATTCGGCTATGGTACAGGCCACTTTGATCGCTTCTTTTCTATCGATCAATGCCAGCACTTTTTTCCGGTGATTAGGGGAGAGATCCTTTTCCATATCCCTGATGATCTTGGACGGCTCTTCGCTCCTGGGATTATCGGAGGTCAGGATCACATTATCACTCAACTTACAAGCGATCTCGGCCATTAAGGGCCGCTTTTTCTTATCCCTGTCACCCCCGCAGCCGAATACCGAGATCACCTTTTCATTCCCGGCTTTTATTTTATTAATGGTCGACAATACATTTTTCAGCGCGTCGGGCGTATGGGCATAATCGACGATGCCGATGATCTTTTCCTTCCTGGAAAAAACATAGTCGAAGCGCCCCTCAGCCGCTTTCATTTTGCTCAGGCTTTTCAGCGTTTCCAGCTTGTCCATTTTCAACAACCTGGCGGTAGCGTAGACCGACATCAAATTATAGGCATTGAATTCACCGATCAGTTGAGAGTGCAATTCTTCTCCGTCGATATCCATAACCAGCCCTATAAAGTTGTTTTCTTTGATCTTCCCCTTGAAATCGCCCATCGCTCTCAACCCATAGGTATGGACTTTGGCCGGCGTGTTTTGCAGCATCGTCCGTCCTTTCTTATCATCGATATTGGACAGGGCAAATGCCTGTTTGGGCAAATGGTCGAAAAAGCGCTTTTTGGTATTGATATATTCCTGGAAGGAGCGGTGATAATCCAGGTGATCGTGGGAAATATTGGTATAAACCCCTCCATCGAATTTCAGGCCGGCAATCCTGTTCTGATCGATGGCGTGGGAACTGACCTCCATGAAGCAATAGGTACATCCCGAAGCGACCATCTGCGCCATCATCGCATTTAGGGATATGCTATCGGGGGTGGTATGGGTGGCATTGATGATCTCATTACCGATGCGGTTCTCGACCGTGGATAAAAGGCCTGATTTATGACCCAATTCCTGGAACAGGGTGTACAATAGTGTAGCGACAGTAGTTTTACCATTGGTTCCGGTTATCCCGACCAGGGAAAGTTGGGCCGAGGGATTATGAAAGAAGTTGTCAGCGATGATACCCAGCGTATAAGCGCTGTCTTTAACCTTCAGATAGGCGATATGCTCCTCTCTATTTTTAGGGAACTCCTCACAAACGATGGCTACGGCACCCTTTTTAATGGCCTCGGCGATATATTCATGCCCATCGGTCTGCAAACCTTTGACCGCTACAAACAATGTATCGGCCACTACCTTTCGGGAATCAAAGCATATTTTGGCAATTTGCAGATCGGTAGAACCGGCAACATCGACCAGGGGGGCTTTATATAATATGTCTTTCAGCCGTTGCATCAGCCTAATTCTATCGTTATGGTTTCGTAATCTTTTGCTTTTAGTCCCGGCGGGATAGATTGCTTTTTGACCCGGCCTCTGCCAACCACCATTACCCGGAGGCCTTCGTTTTCCAGCAGGTAGAGGGCATCTTTCAGGCCCATCCCCAACACATTGGGAACGAGGTTTTTGATCCACTCCCGCTCTTTCATCTCAATGGAATTATCTTTCTTCCGGCACCACACCCAATCCACTCCGTTAGGCTGGGAAAAGGATATTCCCAATTGATTATAGATATATCGCGCCTCATTCTTAAAGCCCGCCTTTGCTACCGGAATGGTGCTTGCATAGTATTTGCTTTTATCATTGTTGATCGGTTGGTGCATTTCTATGGTATTGGAATAAACCTTATCGGCGATCTCCCGGAAAACCGGCGCAGCAACCGTACTGCCGTAGTAATGGCCGCTTTTCGGCGCATTGATCACCACGATACAGGAATACAGGGGCTTATCTGCCGGGAAATAGCCGGCAAAGGAGGACTGATAGACCTGTTTGTAACCGTGTTTGCGATCCGCGATCATGGCCGTGCCTGTTTTTCCAGCCATTTTGAAGTTTGCGGATCTTATGTTCCTGGCGGTGCCTTTTTCCACCACTCCTTCCAGCAAATTCCTGACATTCCTCAAGGTGGACGGGGAGCAGATCTTGTCGTTGATCACCTGGGGTTTGAAGGTTACCAGGTCACGGCCGTAATCCTGCACGGCTGTTACCAGGTAGGGCTTGACCATCTTACCATTATTGGCAATGGCATTATAGAACGTGAGCAGTTGCAAGGGCGTAAACTGTAATTCATAACCCACCGACATCCAGGGCAAACTGATACCGCTCCAATCCTCGTCTTTGATCGTTTTGATGACCGGTTCCGGCTCGCCGGCTATCTCTATTCCTGTCTTCCGGTGCAGATCCATGGACCGGATCTGGTTGATAAAGGCCTGTGGTTTTTTCCCGAAATGCGCTGCAATCAGCTTGGAGATGCCGACATTTGAAGATATTTCAAAGGCCTTTTGCACCGTTACCATCCGGTAGTCGTGCTCCTCGGAATCTTTCATGGTTTCGTCGTAAAACTGTTTGACCCCTTTTTCTATATCGACGCTGTCTGTGATCCTGATCATCCCGGCTTCCAGCAAGGCGATCATCGAAAGGAGTTTAAAAGTCGATCCTGGCTCGGTACTTTCACCGACGGCGTAATTATAGGTCTCCCATAAGGCATCACCGGACCTCCCCAGGTTGGCAATGGCCTTGATCTTTCCGGTCGAAACTTCCATCAGCACCACACAACCATGGTCGGCTTTGTGATCCTGAATAGCCCGGTAGAGGGCATCTTCGGCGACATCCTGCAGGTTGATATCGATGGTTGATATGATATCCATCCCGTTTTCCGGTTCTATCTCATTATTGTCATTGATCGGTACTTCAATCCCGCCGGTAACTTTTTGCACGAGCCGGATACCATGCACACCGGCCAGGTATTCATCAAAGGCTCCTTCAAGACCAACCGGTTGAATACCTTCCCTGACATAGCCGATGGTCCGATGGGCCAGCAAGCGGAATGGCGTTACCCGTTTGTTTTGCTGAAATGAAATGAAGCCCCCCTTGTATTTACCCAGGCGGAACAATGGCCACTGCTTCATTTTAAGCAGATCCGGGTAGGAGACTTTCCGGTGGATCAGCAGGAAACGCTCTCCTTCATTCCGTTCATTGATCAGTTTCCGTTTCCACTCCGGTTGTGTCCGGCTTTGATCGAATTCGGCCAGGTACCAGGCCAGGGAGTCGACATGACTATTGAAGATCTCCGCGGTCAGGGCTTCTGTTTTCAAATCCATCCGCACTTCGAAAAATGGCAGTGAAGTTGCCAGCAGGCTTCCATCTTCCGCATAAACATTACCCCTTTCCGCTTCAATGGTCCGGTAGGCGGTGGTGAGACTGTCGGCCATCGACCGCCAATAGCCGCCTTCCATCGTTTGCACCTTAAAGGCCTGAAAAATGATAGACAGCGCCCCTACCCCTATCAGCCCAAATACCAGGTAAACCCGCCATAATATGTCTTTCTTAATGCTCATTTCGGGAAGACCTGGATTTTCTTAGGTGGGGTTCTTAATTCCATGATGCCCAGGGGAGCCACACTTCGCGCCACCTCGGATTGCTTGCTCCTGAACATGAGCTCTGACTTTTTACTCATATATTCCCACCTCAATTCTTTCAGATCTTTGTTCATTTTATTCATTTCCCGGATCATCTTCTCCGTTTGGTGCGAATTCCAGATATAGAACATGGCCAATACCACCCCGAAAAGCAGGAAGGCCAGGTTGCCAAATACCTTCTCATAGCTCAGGTAGTAGCCGATATCCAGCAGTTCCAAAAACCTGGTGGCTTTGGCCCGCTTGCCGCTGACGGTATTTTTATAAGTATTCATCCTGCCTGCCTGATGGCGATCCTGAGTTTTGCACTTCTGGCCCTCGGGTTCCTGCTGATCTCCGATCCGTCGGGGACGATGGGTCTTTTATTTACAGGTGTCAGCGGGAAATAAGGCCTTCCGTAAAAGTCTTTTTCAACCTCTCCTTCGAGATTGCCTCTTTTGATCATATTCTTGACCAGCCTGTCTTCCAGGGAATGATAGGAGATCACAACCAACCTGCCTCCGGGTTTTAGCACTTCCACACTTTGGTTGAGGAAATCACACAGGGCCCCGACTTCGTCGTTCACTTCAATGCGTAAGGCCTGGTAGACCTGGGCAAAATATTTTTGCCTCCTTTCTTTCACCAGCGGATCAATGATCGCTTTAAGATCGCCCCCGGTAACAATTGGCCTCACTTCTCTGGCGGATCTGATCGCCGCAGCCAGCGTTTTGGCATTCCGGATCTCCCCATAGCGGCTGAAAATATCCTGTAGCTGAGCAGTAGTGTATTGGTTAAGGATCTCGCGGGCGGTTATCCCGGTAGATTGGTTCATCCGCATGTCAAGGGCCGCATCAAAACGGGTAGAGAATCCCCGTTCAGGCGTGTCGATCTGATGGGAGGAAATACCCAGGTCAGCTAAAATGCCATCTACTTGTTCAATGTGGTGCAGCCGTAAGTATTGCTTCAAGTACCTGAAGTTTTGGCGGATCAATAACAATCTTTCATCATCCCAAATGTTTTGTACCGCATCCTTATCCTGGTCGAATGCGATCAGTTTTCCGTTTTTCAAGTGTTCCAGGATCGCTTTGCTATGACCTCCGCCTCCAAAGGTGGCGTCGACATAGATCCCGTTTTCCTTTATGGCCAACCCTTCCACACATGTATGCAGCAATACCGGATCATGATATTTGGCAGCCAATGTCGATGGTTGGTTTAGTTCGCAGAATCCCCATAATTATGGCGCTACTCTTGTTCCTCGTTTTTGTCTCCCATAACCTCTTCGGCCAGGTTTGCGAAGTCTTCCGGCTCATCGGTCAACAGGTTGTCGTACAGGTCTTTGGCCCAGATCTCAATCCTGTTGGAATAGGCAAACAAAACCAGCTCCTTGGCAATCTTGGCATATTCGATCAACCTTTTCGGGATCAGCAGGCGATTGTGCCCGTCCAGCCCTAATTCCGTAGCTCCCCGATAGAAGTAGCGGACAAAATCCCGGTTCTTTTTCACATATAGATTCAATTGATTCACTTCCGCGCTGATCAATTCCCATTCATTGAAGGGATAAAGGGTTATGCATTGCTCAAAGCCCCTGTTGATCACGAATCGCTCCTGTGCTTCCGGAGGCAATTGCCTCATTAGGGCCGTAGGCATCATAACCCGGCCTTTTGCATCGATTTTGCAATCGTATTCCCCCAGAAAGCGCGTCATTCCTAAATGATTTCGAAATCTCCCACAAATTACCACTTTTTACCACAAATAACCAAAATTCTTTTTCAAAAAAGTTTTCCACAGACTACCGATTTGATTATCAATTGATTAGGAGGGAAAGGTCTTGTGGTGGGGGCACGAACCATGGTCTTTGCCGAACATCAGGATCTATCTGGGCGGGTAATCCGAATTCAAAGCCAACTTGCACCAATCCAATCAAATTCCGACCGATTATGAATTCGTTGTTTTTTCAGGATAACGACGGAGATATATTTGTGACTGACGGCTAAATTTTGATTTATCTATACAGTTGGCTAGTCGGTTTATAAGATTTCTTAACACAAAATTTATTATGAAGAAAAAACTTTTACGAAAACATTTAAGCGCTTACTCTGCCATTGCCGGAACACTGGTTGGAATGATACAGCCCGCACAGGGGGCTATTCAGTACACGGATATCGATCCTGACGTAACTTACAACAGCAATGGCGACGAATATGAACTGGACCTGAATAATGACGGTACGATTGATTATAAGATCACATACAGCACCTTTACGACTGTTGGTATTCCAGTTAAAAAAATATCGGTCGATGCCCAAAATCAGAACAAGTGTCTATGGGACTCTGGCAAAATCATAGAATTAGACCATAATGTAAACATCGGAACCTATCTTGGGCCTTTCTCCACCTGGGATTGGGGCGAAGGAGGGCTACTCAAGAGTTTTACCTCCTATTCTTATGGCGGTGGCGGACAATGGGGTGGCGCCGTCGATAAGTATATGGGATTGCAATTGGAAGTAGGGGGTAATATTCATTATGGCTGGGCCCGACTGGATGTTCACAGCTTTGCCGATGAATTCACGATAAAGGATTATGCCTTCGAGGATATACCCGATCAATCCATTTTAGCCGGAGCTACCGGTGGGGCGGTCATTTCGGCCGGCGCTATTTCCAATTTGTCTGTAGCAGATATCGGTGACAATGGGGATAAGAGTGATCTTCAGGTATCCTTTGATAAGGCTGCCGACGAAAATAAAGTGGATCATTACAGGGTTATAGCCGTCAAGGCAGCCGATGCCGGTGCTTTCGATGTTGGTACGGCCAGTGCTCTTATGTCAGGCTGGTATACAAGGGTTGATAAAACAGGGGCCAATATTTCCCAGAGCTTTGAATCACTGGATAGGAATGGCGACCCTATTGAAAATGATACGCCGTATAAAATTTTTGTTTTATCGGTAGCTGACGGAACCCAAGCGACGATGAATACTTTATCAGATCCATCGGATGAGATTACCTTAAAAGATGGGGTAATTATGAATGTTGCCGATCCCATTCCTCTGGACAATGATATCCGGGTATATCGTGTTCACAACACTATCGCGGTCGATTTTGATCAACCGGGAAATTTACCTGCCGTGATCAAGGTTTTCAATGCCCAGGGGCAGATGATCCATCAAAATGTCCAGAACCAGCCACGCAACAGGGTTGTGATGCGTGATATCAATTCAGGTCTCTATATAACCGTAATCGAGACCCCAAAAGGTATGGTGACTAAGAAGGTATATTTAAACGGCGGATCCGGACTTTAGGCGAGATCCGAATATACAATTAAGCTCAGCTTGCTTAGGAAAGATAAACGCCTGGCAAGCCGGGCTTTTTTTATCCGGATCCGGAATAAATGATCGTGGTATCCCGGCAAAATATTTACTTTTTGATAAATTCCTGGAACTCAAACCCATCGTACAGGATCAAAAAACCTTTTTGGCCTGTTCCTTCCTTCACGGGTTTGACATATATAGCGTCATAAACCTCCAGTTTTGCAGCCATCTTGCCAGGGAGCTTTTTAAATTCGGCATTGACCCACCGGGTTCCTCTCGAGCCTTTGGGCACTTTCCACATATGGAATTCGTCCGGTAGGTCTTTGGAGAAAACCAAATCCGCTTGATTGGTCTCTCCGAAATTGAATACCAGCAACCGGCCCCTGCCCTGCGTTTCAATGATACAGGCAATATCCATTTCCCTGGGCAGGGAAAACCGGCCTTCGACGGCTTTATTGAACCTGGAAGATTCCGGTTGCCCATAAACCTGCCATTTATTGGGTTGTTTGGCAATATAGTTTTTTACCGCCAGGCGATAATGACCCCGGTTGAGCACTTTGGCGGCATCGGGATTAGCCAGGACCTTTTCAATAGCCGTGAAATCTTCAGCCGTTCCTATATTTTCCACCAGGGTAAACCGTTCTTTCCCTTCGTAAACAAGGGTAGCCCATTCCTCGTCTTGTGATTTGACTTCCACCGAATTCCCGAATTGGAGCCTGGCAATGATATTCTTATCGGTTTCCCCGAAACTAAATTTCGAATTCCTGATATTGGCTTTTGCCGATAAGATCTTCATCTCTTTGGTGGGCCCTTTATGGGATTTCATCTTTTGCCGATCTTCAGCTCTCTTGGCGCTGGCGGTTTTCCGTTCTTCAATGGTTTCCATTTCCCTTAATTCCCGGTTAATGAACTCTTTGTCATTATACCCCAGTTTCAAGGCCATGTTATAGTCGACTTTTGCCTGCTTGAAATTTCCTGTTAGCTTATTCATATAGCCGCGTAAGTAATATGCTTCACCGTATTCCGGGGCGATCTTCACGGCCTTATCGAGGTCTTTGATGGCGCCGGTATAGTCTTGCCGGTAATATTGCTTTGTTTTAGCCCGCTCTATATAAGCAATGGAATCATCGGGCTGCATGGCAATGGCTTGACTCCACACCGCAATCAAGCCGGTGGAATCATCCGCCGCCATTTTGGCCCAGCCCAGCTTGTGGTAGATGTTATGATCTTCCACCTTAATGGCGATGGCTTTGTCAAAATCCCCTGCTGCAGCCTGATGGTCACCCAGGTTTCTCCTCGTCATCCCCCGGAATTCATAAGCCTTATGATTACCGGGATCGGCATAAATGACTTCGGTAAATTTGGATTCCGCCTGCTCGTATCGACCCTGGTTATAAAAATTAGCGCCCTCCTCCAGTGATTTTTGGGGCTTGACTTTCCCGGATTCCACACGGGCGATGACATCCAGCATTTTCTGGGGTTCCGTGGCTTTGGGCCAGGTGGTCTGCGCATCTGTCAATGCGCTTTTGATCTTGGCATAATCCGGTTTCGGTTGGCCCAGTTCCGTTTGGGCCTCCTCCATCAGCTCTTTGTATCGTTTCCGTTTATTGGCAATGGATTCCAGGCGCTGATTAATGGTCTTACTTTCGGGATCCTTCAGCAAGGCCTGGTTATACAAAATTTCCGCCGTATCGTATTTGGCGGCTTTAAAGGCAGCATTGGCCTTACCCAGGAATGCTTTGAAAGCCTTTTCTTTGGCGCGGTCGTCTTCAATGGCTTTGATGCTTTCCAACATCTGTTTGGGATAGTACTCATCCGGCTTGAGTTCTGCTGCCTTCTGATACCATACTTTCGCAGACCTGTAATTCTTAGCCTGGTAGGCCGCATCCCCTTCTTTGATACATTTATTATAAGAATCTTTCGCCGGGAGATGCATGGTAAGGAATGCCTGGCCGGATAAAAAGTGAGGCCAGGGTTTTATTGCTATCCGATGATTCATCATGTTAGCCAACAGACCATTCCAAAACAACAAGGAAATGATTAGGACAATACTTCGTTTCATATACAATTATTTTGATCCAAAGCGGAAGGAATATGATCCATTTATTCCAGCCCGGAACAATTTACAATTTTTCATGGAAATACGATGACCGGCCAGCAAGCAAATTTAAGGATATAAAATGGCAGGGTTGGGGGAAATCTCCTTAAATGATCAGATCAATGAATTTTTTCAGTTGCTCTTCATAATTCTGGGCGGTTTCGGTGCCCAGTTCTCTCAATGCCTGGAGGTTTTCCGTGGTTGCATCATCCATATCCGGGTTGACATCCGTACCTACGAGGGAGGGATTGATCCTGAGATATTGATCCGGCTTATCGACAGCTTCATAGATCTGGTGGATCTGGTAATCGACAGTTTCGGACACACCGGCCATCATGATATCGATCACCGGCTTGATCCATTCTGCCATTCCCCAGTTTTTAGCCTCTTTGTAGGAATAGGATTTGCTGGTATGGCCTGTTCCCAGGGATAAGATCGCTATATCGGTGGCGTGTTTTTTGAACAGATCCCGCACTTCCGCATAGGCACATAGGGTGGGATTATTGGCAAATGTACCGCCATCAACCAAGGGATAGGTGATATTGGTCTTCGATTTTACCCGGGCACACTCAAAATAGGTAGGTGCGGCTGAAGTAGCCCTGGCCACATCCCTCACCCGGTAGTTACGGGAAGGTGTTTGTTTCGCATCTACTTGTGTAAAGAAATGCGCTCTCCTTCTTTTGATATCATAGGAGGTAATCAGGCAGGGCTTGATCAGATCACTGAGCCAAAGCTCCTGGAAATAATCCTGCAAGGCTTCTTCCAAACCGTCTGCCGGATACTTCTCATCCAGTATTCCGCCACCTGACTTGATCTTATGCATCAATGGTATTTCAAAGATCTCATCACCCCTTTCCAGGTAAAGATCCACTACTTCCTGGGCCGTGAATTTCGGCTTGGCAGACCCGACTTTCTCAGGCGCCAGGATAGCGCAGGTTAGTATGCCGCCGGTACTGGTGCCGGCAATCAGATCAAAACAATCAGATATATGCAGCCCCCGTTTCCCGGTTTTTTGCTGCAACATTTTCTCTAAGCTTACCAGGATCTGGCCCGGTATGATGCCTCTGATCCCGCCACCGTCGATGGATAGGATCCGGGTCAGTTTAGGCTTATTTGTAACGGTTTTTGCCATGATTGTAATTTTTATGTGTTGTGAAAATCTGTCTATTTCCCGGGGTCAAGATACCAATTGGCTGCGGACTTCATAATAGCAAAAAAATACATATTAACCGGTAATTATGACCAAGCGGCAACCTATGACAAAATCGGCAATTTCCCAAATTTCCAGACGGAATATTAAAGGCCTAATTCAAAATGGCCTTTATCCCCGGCAATTCTTTGCCTTCAAAGTATTCGAGCATAGCGCCTCCGCCGGTGGATACGTAACTGACCTTATTCGCCAGCCCCATTTGGTTAATCGCTGCCATGGAATCTCCTCCGCCGACCAATGAAAAGGCGCCTTTCTCCGTAGCTCCGGCCACTGCTTCGGCAATCGACCGGGTACCTTTGGCGAAGTTCTCCATTTCAAATACGCCCATCGGGCCATTCCACAACAAGGTTTTGGAGGATAGGATCACCTCCTTAAAAGATTTGCAGGCTTGTGGACCGATATCCAGTCCCATCCACCCATCGGGGATCGCACCGCTATCCGAAATATCGGTATTGGCCTGGTTGTCGAAGGCGTCGGCTATGACGGAATCTTCCGGGAGGATGAGCGAGACTTTCTTTTCGGCCGCTTTCCGGATCAGTTCCCCGGCCAGTTCGACCTTATCTTCTTCGACCAACGAATTGCCCACACGACCTTGTTTGGCCCGGAAAAAAGTATAAGCCATCCCTCCTCCGATCAGGATGTTATCCGCTTTTTCCAACAGTCGTTCGATGATCAGGATCTTATCGGATACTTTTGCCCCGCCAATGATCGCGGTAAAAGGATGTTGGGTATTCAATAATACCTGGTCGGCATTTTGGATCTCTTTGGCCATCAGGTATCCGAACATCTTTCGGTCATTGGGAAAGAAATCCGCCACCACGGTGGTCGAAGCATGAGCCCGGTGGGCCGTACCAAAGGCATCGTTGACATAGCCGTCACCCAAAGCTGCCAAAGCTTTTGCAAAATCCTGGTCGCCGGCTGTTTCTTCTGCATGAAAACGGGTATTTTCAAGCAGCAGGATCTCCCCTGGCGCCAGGGAATTTGCCTGTTCCTCGGCAGGTTCTCCAATACAATTGTCTGCAAACCGAACCGGTGCGCCGCATAATTCCTGCAAATGTCCTACCAAATGCCTGAGCGAAAATTTTTCTTCCGGCCCTTGCTTGGGCCTCCCTAAATGGGACATCACAATGGCCGATCCGCCATCGCCAATAATCTTTTTGAGGGTAGGTGCAGCGGCTCGCATCCGGGTATCATCCTGGATCTTATGCTCTTCATCGAGGGGGACGTTAAAATCCACGCGGACCAGCATTTTCTTTCCGCTGCAATCAAATCCTGCTACTGTATTCATGAAAATACGTTTTACTTATTAGGTGCTATCCACCCTTCGATGGTCGTTAGAATAGCTGACATAATTTAGCGGTCAGGTCGGCGATCCGGGTTGCATAACCGAATTCGTTATCATACCATCCGGTAATTTTGACCATATTATCGAGGGTGTTGGTCAACCCGGCATCAAAAATGCAGGAATGCGGATTGCCGATGATGTCGGCAGATACCAAGGGTTCTTCCGTATAGGCGAGTATGCCTTTCAGGCGGTTGTCCGCCGCTTCTTTAAAGGTTCGGTTGATCTCCTCCCCGTCAACGGCCGTTTTGATCAGGCAGGTCAGTTCGGTTAAAGAACCGTCGATCACCGGGACACGCAGAGCGCTTCCATGCAGCTTGCCCGCCAGGTGCGGCAAGACTTTCCCGACAGCCTGCGCGGCCCCGGTAGAGGTCGGTACGATGTTGTTGGGGGCGCTCCGGGCTCTTCTGAGATCGCTGTGGGGAGCATCCTGCATCCGCTGATCCGCTGTGTAAGCATGAACAGTGGTTACAAATCCTTTCTGGATCTCGAACCGGTCATGCAGCACCTGCAACATGGGCGCCAGACAATTGGTGGTACAGGATGCATTGGAAATGATATCGTCTTCTTTCGTTAACAGGTCATCATTGATCCCTAAAACAATGGTTTTAATATCTCCTTTGGCGGGTGCGGAGATGACGACCTTTTTGGCACCGGCTTCCAGGTGTTTGGAGGCCCCTTCACGGTTGCGGAAGATCCCGGTGCATTCGATCACCAGTTCCACGCCCAAATCGTTCCAGGGCAATTGGGCCGGATCTCTTTCCGCAAATACTTTGATCGATTGACCATTGACGGAGATATGGTCTTCATCAAAACCCACATCCCCCATAAATTGACCCTGAGCCGTATCATATTTGAACAGGTGAGCGAGGGTTCGATTATCGGCCAGGTCATTAATAGCTACTACCTGGCATTGGTCGTTGGGGAGCAAGGCTCTCAGCGATAAGCGGCCGATCCTCCCGAATCCGTTGATGGCAATTTTTATGGTTGACATGACGCAAATTTAACTGATCCGGGATAAAATCGATTCCCTTTCCCCGGAAAAAATACCGGAGCCTGTTGTAGCGGCAACTCCGGCGAAGGAGGTATGTATCCAAATGCTTCAAATGGCGTAAAAGGAGAGATGCCCGGACCGGGGTATACGATTTTTCGTAAGTCTTGGTCAACCGATCAGAGATGTAAGGATAGGGGGTAAGGGTTAAAAAATAATTTTTGGGTGTTTATGATTTTGATTGAAAATATTCTAAATTTGCACACGCTAAAATATAGCACGGCCCCTTCGTTTCCTGCCTTCGCATTCCGCTACGGCAGGTAAGAAGTGGTATTTGGCCCCTTCGTCTAGTGGTTAGGACGTCAGATTTTCATTCTGAAAACAGGAGTTCGATTCTCCTAGGGGCTGCAACTTCACAATATACTCTCCTGAAAATCAATCGTTTGTAGGGGTCATATTCTTTTGGGGGACACTAGGGGGGACACTTTGAACCGTTTTGATCCCAATTACAGACTACTTCATCAATAGGTGTGCTCATTTACCGTTTCTTATAAGATTTTCCTCCAACTGTTACATTTATGGTATGATCTTCAATAATCGCATTGGTACGTTGCAATTTAGGTTGCACAAATTCGATCATCGCTGTAAATAATTTCAACTTCTCTAATGGTTCTAATTTTTTAAAATCCTCCTGCATTTCTTCAATGGTGTAACCGTCGATAAACTGTTGAATCTTCTCCTTAACCGCCAGTGTTGTTTTGTTGCGTGTTCCTGCTTTACGTCCTCCCTGCTTTGTATGTCCGGTTTCAAATGGCATGATACTAAAATTAAAAAATAAGTGAATAAAAAACTATAACTTTAGAAGAACGCTTGCGAAAGTTTACTTCAAGAAATGAATAAAAACTACGGTTATTATATTATTGTAGACCCAATGGAACCAATTGGCACATTTAAATATGTTGCAAAAGTGCGGATGGTTACATATAAAAATGGGGTCAAGGATAAAGAGATAGGTGATCAATTTAGTGAAACTTATGGCAAAACCCGAAATGAAGCCGAGGCCAAAATGGAAGAAAAAGTCCAATCGTGGTTAAAGAGCCAAGAATGATTTTGCTCGCTTTATTTTTCCAAGCTTTATCTAAGATTATTATAGTAGACTTAGTGTACTTTATTCGTGTTAATCTTCCCCCGTGCCATACTAAATTATACTACTTTAGTATACAATTGTCTGAATTTTTGAAAATTGTGGGGGTGATTATATCGGGTGTTGGGGATCTTCCCCTTTTTTTTGACAAGTCTAATTAATTTCTCTCTTTGCCTCTTTTCATCTTCAGGAGCGATTGAGCATTTCAACAATTAATCTTGTTATTCCCTCTGAATCTAAGCCATCAGAACGATCACTAATATCTACCTCAATTACTTTCTTATCCTTTTCAAGTTCATTAACCAGGTTGATTTCATGTGTTACTACTTCTTTTGCCTCTGATAGCGTTTTAAATCCCGATTCTGAATACCCTTCATTCTCATCCATAATATTCTCTGTGATCAATATCCAGTATCCAATACGCCTATCGTATGCGATAACATATAAAATATCATATTCCATGATGATCCTTTTTGGAATGAAATAATAGGCCACTACCTACAAATAGCAGGTAGGGCCGTGAATTAATAAAATGAAGTTTTATCCTGGAACTACTTGGATAGGGTTGCCTTTATATCGGCAATACAGTCTTTGGCGTTGGTAGATACGGTATTAACTGTTTTAATAAACTCACTTTGCCGGGTTAAACACATCTCGACGGTAGCTGTCAATGTTTCAATTTCTAATTGCAGGTTGTCTACTTGTTTGCAGAGTTTCTTTGATTGTTTAGATTTCATGTTTACATGAGTTTAAGGCATAAAAAAACGTGGGACATAGCCGCCTTACGTCAAGGTACTGGTATACCCGAAATACAGACGAACTATGCCCACGTTTAACTTAATCCCGACTAGTTACCCGCAAGCATACGGGCAATAGCCAGGATGTGGGCATTAATCAAAATCCCTGTATTTCTAAAAAATCACCAGTTTTTGACGCAGGGAGCGACTAATGCAATAATATGTACCAGCCAAATTATAGAACTCTATCATTGTATCCAAGAAAACCGACAATTATTTGCTACAAATATGTGGTTTTATAATTTCTGGCAATATGCAAACTTGCATTCATGGAATATGTCAGGGATGAAGAATTTTTAAAGGCGTTGGGCAGGCGAATAAGGCAATTGCGTAACGAACGCAAGCTAACCCAGGAACAATTAGGCAATTTAATTGAAAATCATGGTAAGCAGATAGGTCGAATAGAAAGAGGAGAGCATAATGTTTCTACTTCAACAGTTTACAGGATTGCTAAAGGGTTAAGCGTTTCAATGAAGGAATTATTTGATTTTGATATTTAGCATTAATAAAATGTTTCCTAAATTTCAGATGTGGACCCAGGGACCATAACAGCGATAGCCATATAGATAATATTACTAAATCCGGGTACTAATCAAGATTCATGTTCTCCGTATGCAGAAACGGCATTTTAGCGCATTTCTACCTTTTGTAAGGGGTAACCCCTATAAAGGGATAAATGGCCGTAAATCCCATGTATGGTACTTGTGGTGATTGCATTCAAATTATGCTAATAACTTCTTTTGATCTTCATTTAGTACCAGGTATCTATTTGGATCAAATAGTACTGGATACATGTGTATCCTATTAATCTTTCTCTTAATGTAATTCCTAGGATTACTATCGGCGTTCCGGCATTGTTTTGCTCTTTCTTCTCCTACATACTTTGCACTACAAAAAAAACTATCTTCCTTCTGGTTTGATATATCCTTCCCACATGTTTTGCATCTTCTTTTTTCTTGTCCATTATTAGGTGATAGAGTTGTGTGTGTTTCTGGAATGATTAATTCTATACTAGGAGTAGTAATTTGGATAGTTTTGGCCTTAGAATATTGATCTAAGAAAATGGTTAATTTGGATAGTGTTTCCTGATCACAGATTAATAGTTCAGCGCACTTTTTTTTGATAAGTGATCCTATTTGTTTTTGCCGGTGATCCCGGCTGTATTTCTCTGTAATTTCTTTGAACCTTTTGCCGTGATATTTGTAGGTTGTATATTTAATTTCCTTTAGTTCCTGCCAGTAGATCGGGTTTCTCCATTGATTCATAAATGAACGCTCCTTATCATTCATTTTATCAAAAAGTAGGGTATCATCAAAATATCGTATACCGTTCCATATAGCCTCTAATTTTGCTCCTAATTGCATTATTTTATCCAGGCTCAATAAATCCGCTAACGTTCTTATTCCGATCTCTGTTAGATAATTCATCTTAGCAACATGGATCTCTATTCGTAATAGTTCATGACCCGATTTTCTTTTCCAGTTCTTATCATATATTTTGATCCAGTATTGTTGTTTACAGCATTCCTTACCTTTGGCCTTACCTCCCACGTGTGTAAATTCATGACCCCAATGATTAATAAGATTACGTAGAGCCTTGTCAGATGGTATTGGCGGTATTATGTTAACTCCAAACTCTACATTCGTTAGAACGCATTTAAAGGGGTTTAGCCTGAACTTGGAACATATTTCTATGATGGAATCAATTAGCTGCCGATAAGTAAAATCTGATGCGTTGCTATCATTTGCATCAAAGTACTTGTGGATACTCCCGGAAACGTTGCAATGGATTTTATATGGAATGCTGGGGTTATCTACTCTATACTTAGCATTATCATTGATTGAGAATGTTATTTTATTGTATTCAGCAGACAATGGAAATTCATAGATTTCTCCTGTTAGTCGGTTATACTTACCTTCAAATTCCAGATACGGAGAATTAATGAGATCATTATGATCTATGGGTAAATCTTGTATTTTGATGAAGTCAATCAAAAACGTACCTTTGTAGGGATTTCTGTAGTTGTCATAACTGCGGTTAATCAATGAGGTAGGGCAGCCGTAAAAAGTTGCCCTTTTTTATGATGGTCCGCATTATACTTTCCTTTTGTATTTCAATACATCTACCTGTTTAAATGCAGCTTCAATTTCGGCTGTCTTGTACCGAATCTTCCCGGCAATACGATAAGATTTCAAATCCCCTGACTTAGTCCATTCGTGTAAGGTAGGGAGTGAGATTCTTAATAGTTTGGCTGTCTCTTTGCGGGTGAGGTAATCGGGGGACTCTGGGGAAGTGGGTTCAGGTGTTGGTTGTTCAGCCAGTACCTCTCTAATTAATTCTTTTTGTCTTGTCTCGAATTGGTCGATGGGAATAGTAATAAGTATTTGTTGTTGCATAAGGCAAAGATTTTTTGATTGTTCTTTGCCAAAATTGAGGTAGGAATTTTGTAGGATTTATTGAGGGTTCCCACAAGTTTTATTCTTTTTATTCGGATGTTATTTTTTTGAGGTCGTTTTGGACCTTTGGCACAAGGTCAGGTTTCAATTTCAAGTCTTCCAAAGTCTTAATAACTTGGGTTAGCGATTTAGAATTTTTGGGGTTATTTTTACCTTTTTGGAACACGCGAAGACTTGAAAGATATGGCCTTATACTGTCCGGGTTTTCCTGCATGAGATACCCTAAAGTTTTTGACATGGTAGTACTTTGAAAGGTGATCTCATATTTTTCTGTTAAGAAGTCTATCAATCCCAAATACTCAAACAGCATAACACGTCCGGGAATCGTATTCAGGTCTATTGGGTTTTCTAATGGTTCGATTTTCGGCTCACCCCCTGCTAACTCATTTATCCGGTCTTTTGAATAGTCCAACAAGAGACTGTAATAGGTATTCAATAAGTAAAGTTTCTTGCACCTTTCAAAGTTTGTGTTTTCTTCATTGCATGTAATAACCTTACATGGTTTAAATGGGATGAAATTATCTGACATATTTACAAGGTTCAGAATTTCATTATTAACATTATCCGGGGTGAGAGTCTCGAATATTGGATTTTTCGCTAGAAATTCGTTTAAATGTAAAAGGCAATCATTATTTAGCTCTTTTAATTTTTCAATTTCCTTTTCGACAAATAATCCCCGGATCAATTTAGGCAACTCCGATTTATTCCAATGTTCAAATTCTTTTTGGGCTTCTAATTGGGCCTCGTGCAACATTTTGCTAACATCTTCTAATGTGTAATTCTTTGCCATGATTTCGGGGTATCAATGAGAGAAATGAAAAGGGGGTAGCTAATCGGCTACCCCCGGTATTTTAGACAGCCTTTAATGCTGTTTCAGGTTTTTTCCAAACTCGATTCATTTCGACCTTTTTAACCTTGTCAGTGATCTTTACATATTTTTTAAAAGTTTGATAGTCCTTATGGCCTGTTATACTCATAACAGTTTCGGGCCTCATACCTTTTTCCAGTGATAAAGTAACAAAGGTTCTACGTCCACAATGGGTACTCAATAACTCATACTTTGGGCCTTGGGTTTCAATTGTTTTACCGCCTTGTAACTTGGTAATTATAACGGGGGTATCTATTCCGGCCATCTCTCCTATCTCTTTTACTGCCCGGTTCATTGGTTGGTTGGCAACTACTGGCAATTGATAGTTGTATTTTTCAAGTATCTCGATAGCATAATCATTCAAAGGAACGTTGAGAAAATCCTTAGTCTTGACGGACCGGATTTTAATACTATCTTCCTTTATATCTTTGGAGGTTATCTGTGCATAGTCGCTATATCGAAGACCAGTAAAACAACCAAAACAAAACGCATCACGTATTCGCTCTAAGTGTTTCTTTTGGGAAAGGTCAAACTCATACAGCTTCATCAGTTCCAATTCGGTTAAATAAATAATATCGGCCTCCCTACGGTAAACTGGAAACTTTTGAAACTTCAAATTTGCATTTAATTCACGTTCAACTGTCCAGTTGAGAAACGCCTTTAACGCTGCAATATATTTACCTATACTGTTATCAACTAATGATGGTTTATCTTCTGTCTCGGTCATTAAATAATTTTCAAACTTCTCAAAGAATGACATATCTATTTTCCCAAAGGATAGTTTAAACCGTTTGATCTTTTGAAAATCAACAAGATGGGTTTTTAGGGCGTTAAACTTTTTAATTGTGTTAGCTCGTTTTTTGACTTTTGTAATTTCAATATATTCATCCAGGTAACCCAAAAACGATTTATTAGTACCAACTTTAACCCTCCCCAAATTTTTATCCAGTTCATCCCGGATCATTTCAACCGTTGGAATGTGTCCATCATTTTTTAATCTCCGGTGGATGTTATTTACAAGGGTTTCAATATCATTCAACGCTTGATTAAATTCCGGGTATTCAGGAAACTTTTTGCTATTAATTGCACGTTCCACTGCCTTGTCATTATTCCAGTACTTAGGGTGTATCATTTCCCCGGTAGAATATTTCAACCTATTGCTGTTGAAGCTAAAGAAAAGGTAAACTAATGTAGGTTTGTCCCCTTTTGGGTCTTTAAGGAAGAATCTTGTTTTTGCCATAACTGTATGAATTAAAGGTTATCAATGAGGTACAATAAAGATAAACAAAATTTTAACCAGGGGACAGTATAGGGGACACTTTTTATTGATCAAATCTTATTTCTCTTTATTACTCTTAATTCCTAAATTAAGCTATAACAAGCGATTATCCTGCATTTTTGATATGAATTGATAATGGTGAATAATGATAGTTCGATTCTCCTAGGGGCTGCCCTGAAGTAGAAAAAGCCTTGTCGTAAAAGTCAAGGCTTTTTATTTTTATGCGGTATATATTTGGAGTGGCCATTTTACGCATTTTTCTTTTTCACTTCAGGACAAGCCCTGCATAAAAGTAGAAAAAGCCTTGTCGATCCAGAAAGGGCTTTTTGTTTTTATGCGGCATATATTTGGGGAGGCCATTTTACGCATTTTTCTTTTTCACTTCCGGGCGAGCCCGGGGTTTCCTGATTTGTCAGGCAGGTGGACCGATTGCTTTAGCAGTACTGGCAGTAATAGGATAAATTTGGAAAAATCCGGACTTTTATTAAGATTTACCAAAACCTATACGGTGGATCTGATCCGGAAAGGCCAGTGAGAATTACATTCTATATTGCATTTTTTTGGTGTGGGCTAATGGCCACCCTTAGGATTGCCAGTGCGCAAACGCCACCAGATATCCCCACCACTCAAAAAGAGGATACGTCAACAGTAAAGTCACTGATCGAAAAGGCAAACAGCTATTATTTGTCAAATCCTGATACGGCTATTCTATTTTGCGAGCAAGCCTTGCTTATTGCTCAACAATTGAATTACCGGGAAGGTATCTCCGAATGTTATGGGTGGTTGGGTTATTTATTCACGAATAAAGGCGATATCGTTTTAGCCCTGGAATATTTAAAAAAAGAACTGGTTATAAAGCAAGCACTCAACAATAAAAAGGGAAAAGCCATTTGCTTAAATAATATAGCGATCATTTATAAAAACCAAGGTGATATTGCTTCTGCCATTCAATATTTTCATCAAACGCTGCAAACCATGGAAGAATTGGGAGAACGCAAAAATGTCGCTATAGCGCTGAATAATTTAGGCATCATACACGATGGGCAAGGAGATACCAGGCTTGCCCTGGATTATTATAAAAAAAGCCTCAAGATCCGGGAAGAAATTGATGATGCTAAAGGTATTGCCATTTCCCTGAACAATATTGGTACGATATACCGTGATCTGGGACAATATGATGAAGCGCTGGTATATACCCAAAAAGCCATGGGAATAGCCCAAAAAATGGAAGATCTGGATGGCGAATCCAGTTTCCTGGCCAATATCGGTGTGTTAATGGCCATGAAAAAGGATACCACAAAAGCGATCGACTATTTACTACAATCATTAGCGATCAGCAGGAAAATTGAAGATAAAGATGCTATTGCCAAAAGTCTCATCAAACTCGGATCGATACAACTGGCGCTTGGGAAGGTTGAAGCGGCTAAAAAATCGGGGAAAGAAGCACTGACTTTAAGTTTTGAAACCAATTTCCCGGAGAGTATAAGAGATGCGGCTAAATTGATGAACAGCATTGCAAACCGGGAGCGGGATTATCAAAGTGCATTTGAAATGTATCGATTACACATCCAAATGCGTGACAGCATTATCAATGAAAAAACACAAAAAGCCACCATTACCCAGCAAATGAAATATGAATTCGATAAAAAAGAAAGCCTGCTGCAAGCGGAGAAAGACAAACAAGAATTAGCGAATAAGGAAAAGGTAAAGCGGCAACGATTAGCCATTTGGTCTGTTGGAGCAGGATTGGCGTTGGTGATCATCTTTTCCATATTCTTATTCAGCCGTTACAGGGTTACCCAACAGCAAAAGAAAGTGATCACTGCTCAAAAGGAAATAGTGGATGAAAAGAACCGCAATATCACAGATAGTATCAAGTATGCCCAAAAGATCCAAGAGGCCATTTTACCTTCTAATGAAGATTTGCACAGGACATTCGGAAGCAATAGTTCAGGTGATAATTATTTTGTGTTGTTCAGACCAAAAGATGTTGTCAGCGGAGACTTCTACTGGCTGCATGAAACTACCGACAATAAGGTGATTTGGGCAACGGCGGATTGTACCGGTCATGGTGTACCGGGGGCATTTATGTCTATGATCGGATCCAGCTTGCTTAATGAAATTGTGATCGAGAAGGGGATTACAAAGTCAGGTGAGATCCTGAACCAATTAAGAGATTCCATTAAAAAGGATCTGGGTCATGCCGCCGGAACGGATGAAAGGACCAAGGCATTGCCCTCCTCCACAGAAGTTTCGGCGGGCAAGCCATCCGAAACGGGAGTGAAGGATGGAATGGACATTGCCTTATGTGTTTGGGATAGAAAAACGAACGAACTTCAATTCTCGGGCGCTTATAATCCACTTTATTTAATCAGGAACGGGGAATTGTTTGAAACGAAAGCCAATCGGCAACCTATTGGCATTTACCTGGAAGAAATACCATTTGATACCATTGAAGTCCCAATTGAGCAGGGTGATTCCCTGTATCTCTTCAGTGATGGTTTTATGGACCAGTTTGGTGGGCCCAACAATAAAAAATACACGGCAAAGCGATTTAGAGAATCATTACTTTCCGTTCAAAATTCTCCAATGAATGACCAACTGATCATGCTGAACGACATTTTCGAAAAGTGGAGAGGAGGTTTGGAGCAGCTTGACGATATCTGCATTTTTGGAGTGCGGGTATAGCGCCAGACCGTGCAGGTACCTGACTTCCATTCACCCCTTCGCCAACTCCAACAATACTTCCCGGTAGGGCCGTTGTTGCATTTTTGATTTTAGCCAGGCATAAAAGGCCATCTCCTGCAGATCTTCCTGTTCCAGGGGTAACCATTCGAAAGAGGTATCCACACGGTTTTGAAACCCAGGGTCTTTTAGTTGGTTGGGATCCTGGATCACTTGTTTGAGTAGCCGCAGAAAGGTGGCTGCTTTGCCGTAGTTGGGGGAATCGAAAAGGGGTTTGAATTTGCGCTCGATGGACCGTATACGACTTTCGGCCAGGTCGGTCAACTCCAGATCGAAATACAGCATGACTTCCATGAAATTCTTTTTGAGCACCCATTCGCTTCCCATGATCTTGGTACACCAACCGTCGGAATGGTTAATCTCCAAAAAGCATTGGTGAACCAAATCCAGGTCATCCTGCTGAAAATGGTAAACGCCCAGGTTGACCAGCATATTCAATCGATCCTGGTGAGACAACTTAATTTTAGGATCAGCCAGGGCATCGGTCAGCAACCGGATCCCTTCCGGTAAAGCCCCTCCGAAAACCTTGTTGGCAGCCAGCAACTGGATATAGCGGGGATAATACCGGGCTTGCTGCCCCTTGGAAGCCATCAATAAAAGCGCCTGCAGTTCTGCCAGGTAGCGGCTGCTTTCCTCAAATTTCCGGTTTCGGTAAAGGGTGTGTGCGATCATGTATAGGAATCCTAGTTGGGTTTCCCGCTGACTGGGGTTAAAGCCATTATTGGCCAGCATTTTATATTGGCTGATCAGGTAGGGCTCAAAGGCATAAAAATCTTTTTTAGCCAAAATAGCTGAACGGCTGATGGAAATGATCTTATAAAGCAGTCGCGGGCGGGTGGACACCAGTTCATCCAAGGCGTAGGTTTGCAGGATCTCTTTGACCAGCTTTTCAAAGTCGATGGGTGTCGGTTGCAGGCGATATTTCTCAAGCTGCTGTTTGACTACCGCACAAGCAATATTGGCCCGTTCCAACGCATCCTCCATCTGTTTGTTGCGCATCCGTTTGTCGATGATCACGGTTAGTTCCTGCCTGCACTTGGGGCTGTAATTTTCGATCTGCAAGTTGTAAATGGAATTCAACAGGTCATAATGCTCACCGTTTATCGCCTGGTCTTCTGCTTCTATTAGGTATTTCCAACCCAGGCCGGGATCATCGTTTTCAAATAAATACCTGGCCAGGTTGATCTTTCCCAGGATAGAGGCTGCTTTGCTGGGATCAGTGGTTTGGCTGCGGATAATGATGAAATCACTCAGGTGGCGTAACAACCTTTTCCGGTTGGCATAATAGGCTTCTTTCTGTGCTTTGTTCGGGGATCTTTTATAAAGGTGCTCTACAATAGGGTTCGCATTTTCCGAATCATGTTGCAATACCAAATGATACAATTCAAGGTCTTTGCGATTGTTTTTTTTCCTCAGACGGTTAATGAAACCCGGAAATGCTTTTTGATCATCGGGAGACAAACTATGAATAACCTGAACTAAATGATCCATTTTTAAAAATCCGTAATTATTGACCTAAATAATTGTATTTACTCATAAAGATACGAAATATTGGATTTTTTAAAGTCCGTAATTTTTAAAAACTGGATTGCATAAACGACCCCTGGCGGTTAAGTTTGGACCCTGATAATTGATTGATTAACCATTTGAGACTGCTAAAAAAGAAAATTGACAAAAATTTGACGGATGTGTTAATTAACCCATCCCTACACCCTTCCATAGGAAGGGAATACCCGCCTGCCATAGTACATATGTACGGCGGGCAGGTTGGTGTCAAATTTTTATCAAGTGAACTATTAACAACCTTTTGAAGACAGCCTCCTTCTAAAACCAACAACATGGAAAAAAGACAAAAGATCATCCAGGTCTATGCCGTTATTATCTGCATCGTCACCGTCATTACCGTTATCATATCGACTTCAAGCCTTGTATCGGCTGTCATTGATCGCAGCAACCCTTTACATTCGGGGTCCTATGAGTTGAAACTGACCTCCTTTGAGAATTTTAAAATGGATGCGCTTAAATCCTCTCAAAAGGATCAGGCCTATATCCCGGATGATGAGGCTTTACTCGTCATGTACGATGCCGCTAAAGCTGACAAGATCAGATCCGTGCAACACCGATCATACCGGACTATTATCGTGAGTTGCCTGATAATCGGGATCTGTGTTATACTCTTTGGTAGCCATTGGTGGCTGTTGCGGAAAATGGGAAAAGCTACTGCCGGGTAAATGAACAAACCTTGCAGGAACACATGTTCACAGACTCTTTGTTCCGATAAGTATGGTTTCTGCTTGTATACACTTGGACGAGTTGGCAGTATATTCCCTTAGCTATGATAACGAAAATTGATACCGGTCGAAGGACTATTGCTTAACAATCATACTGGTCATCACTTGTCCGTGGTTTTCGGCAAGCAAGAGGTAATGGCCGGCAGCAAGATCTGAAATGTCGAGTGAAACCCTTTTGCCATTTATACCCGGTGATTTTGCCCCAGCATATTGTAAAGCACCCTGGATATTGAAAATACGCAGGTGGGTAAGCTCATTTGACCAGCCTTCCGGCAGATCAACGGTGATATCGTTACGGGCAAGGTTTGGATAGACCAACAGGTCAGCAGCAGGTTTCCCTTTAACCAGGATGGTAGGGCCATATTCGATGTTTCCATGATGTTCCACCCAATGCAAACGATAATAAGCATCTCCCTTGATCGGCGCCGGATCATCATACCGGAATGCTTGGGTATCGTGTGAATCCCCTGCTACATAAACGCGGTGGATCTCCCGGAAGTCCTGCCCGGTCTCACTTTTTTCCAGCACATAATAATCGATATCGATATTCGATCCCGTGGTCCAGCTTATTTTTGTCCCCTGGTCCATGGGTTCGCCGGTAAAGGAGATCAGTTCGATCGGGAGGATGATATTCCCCTGAACAATAACATTATCCAGATTTATCAATTCGACACTTTCGGAATTACGGATCTCGACCTTGATCTGTAAGGTTTTTCCGGCGAGGCCGCTTTGAGAAATAGTGGTGGTAGTCCAATCGCCAGTAGCAATCGATCCGGCATACCGGTCGCCGGTCAGGGTATGATTTCCATACGAGCCACCGACCCAGCCATTACCATTCCAATTGACGATCATTTGATAGGGTCCTCCATCAACGCTGTAATAAACATCGAAATAGTCGATATCCTTACCACAGGAAGCACAAAGATCAGGCCCTTCTATATCGCCCCATTCAATGGCATCCAGTTGAAAATCCACCGTTGTCCATGCGGATATATCAATGACTTCCGATTCCCAGACCGACCAGTCATTGACGTCTGCAGCCTGGATCATGCCTGATCTGACATCGAACCAGTCTCCGGGATCCAAACATCCTCCGCAGGTGCTGGTCCATCTTCCATTAAAGCCCTTGTTGGTTCCATCGGAATACCAGGCAAAATCTTCTGCCCAGATAACGGTTTGTGCCTCAGCGGTATTCGGGAGTAGGAGCAATAAGCCGATAGCAGCTATTAAAGAATGGTGCAATAAAATTGTTGATGAAGATCCTCGAATATTCATGGCTGTTGTGGTTTTCGATTTTTTGCCAATCGAATATTCGGAGGATTTGTATTTCCTACAATACGACCAGAACAAAGGAAGGTTTCATCCGCTTCCGCAATTGTCCAGCCGGCAGTAGATGGCCTCAAAGGGTGTAAGAACCTACGATTTCCTTCACCCTGCCTTGTTCCAGCACAACCGTTTGATCGGCATCATCTATCAACGTTGACCGGTGGGCAATGAGTAGAATGGTCATTTTCCGGTGTAGATCTCGGATGGCTTTACGGATATGGGTCTCGTTTTGATCATCCAGATTACTGGTCGCTTCATCCAGCACCAGCAGCGTGGGCTTTCGTACCAGCGCCCGGGCTAAAGCAATTCGCTGTCGCTCCCCCCCGGAGAGCCTGACGCCTTTATCGCCAACTACCGTGTCGATCCCATCTTTCAATTGCTCGACAAAGGATCGGGCAGAGGCATTTTCCAGGGCTTCCCACAGCGCTTCGGTCGTGGCTTGGGGATTTGCCCAAAGCAGGTTGGCCCTGATCGTATCATGAAACAGGAAACCATCCTGGGGCACATAACCGATCGCCTGCCGCCAGCCAGCGGAGCCACTAATATCCGTTCCATCAACTTTGATCGAACCCTGATCCGGTTGTAACAATCCCATGATCAGGTCTGACAAAGTGGTTTTACCGGATCCGGAAGGCCCGGTGAGGGCAATCGTTTGATTGGCAGGTATCTTCAAGTCGATCCCGGTAAGGATGGGCTGACCGGCTTCGTAGCGGAAAGAGACACCCTCCAGGAGGATCTCCTTTTTGCAAGCCAGTGGTTCCGGAACGGCTTGTGAGATATTTTCCCGGTTCTCGCGGAACCGGACCCACATATCCTCGATGGCATCAAAGGAAGGCATATTATTCAATAAACCATTGTACATGGTCATCATCGTGGAGAATCGAGGCAGCAACCGGGCAAAGATGTATACGATCAACAATAATTCGATCACCGGGATCTTCCAAAATACCAATGCCGCATAAAAAAATGCGCTGATCAACAAGACCCCTCCAATGTCAAAGACAAGTTTGGACCTGGCTCCGGAATATTGAAAACGGTTGGCATGATCTTTAACTCTTTTAGTGATCTCGTTATACTGCCGGTGATGTCGCTCCTCCGAGCCATAGCCCTTAACCAGCTTTAATCCGTTCAAATGCTCGCTGATCATCGAAAAAAGGACTTTATGGTTCAAATAGCTTCCTTCGCCGCTTTCATAAGCCGCGCGCATAATGGACCGCTGTATGAGGATCAGCACAAGGATCCCGGCAAGGGCCATCAATGTTAGCTGCCAGGATAATACCAATGCTAACCCTATATGAACAAGCGCTAAAATGAACTGTGTAATTAGCCGGATCAAAAGCTGAGTGCTGGATCCGGTTTTCCCGGTTTCTTTCACCAACAAATTGGCCACATCAGCCGTTCGGATTTGGGTAATAAACAGCCATTTGGCCTCGATAAAGGCCTGGTGCAACTTATTCCGCAATTGCCTGGTAAAACCCTGTATCAATTGTGTGTTGACGATGCTTTGCCAATACAGGGTCAAGGCGTAGCAACTGAAAATAAAAATATAAGCCAGTAATACATTGATCAGGCTCAGCTCAAACCCGGTATGTTCAAAGACGGTTTTTACCCGGGCAGCGAGGCCGGAATCGGATTGATCCGTTTCCGTTACGCCGGCCAGCGCCAAAAAGGGGATGAGCAGCAGTAAACTTACGCCCTGTGAGATCCCCATGAAGATCAGCAGCACAAAAGACTGGAGCACCTGCCACCGGTTATAGCCGATCAGTGCGCGAATAAATCCGAGCAGGGTAGTGATCTGGTTCCGGGATAGTAGCATCCTGATTTATTTTGAGCGGAATGGAATAAGAAAGATCCTGGGAATGGCAGACCGGTGGGCAATCATTGGCTGGTATTTCAATTTTTTCGGCCAGCCGTTAAATGACAACACCAGGTCGTTTTAACAAATATAAACAAAAATGGCGAGGGTAAATTTCGAGATCCCGACCTATTGTTGCTTTGCTGAAGATTTGACCGGCAAGCGGGAGAAGGATCCCCGGATCTTTCGGATATCTTCCTCATTGCCAGTTGATGGAGAGCCGGTTAATTGCGATCTTATGGGTACATTTGTAAGATTATCCGGCTATAATGCGGAAAATGCCTTGATGCAATGATCCGGATAAAACAGCATCGATCATATGAAGATCAACTGGTTTTATCTCATCCTGTTCAACCTCCTTATTCTCCAAGCTCCACTGGCGGATACGACCGATCCGGTAAAAAATAATGATTTTCGGGAGGACTCGTTAGCCATAAAAGGCCTGGAAGCACAGATGGTGGTATTCATGAACAACAACCTGGATTCGGCCATGACTACCGGCTTGTCCATGATGGATCTGTTGAAAAGCAGGATCAGTCGGCCAAACCTGACCACGGAACAAAGTAATTTTTACAATGATGTCTTTTCCTCGGTCATTCATATGCTGGGATCGGTATACAGCAGCAAGGGAGACATTTCCACGGCCCTGAATTTGTCATTTGAAGCCCTGAGAATTGCAGAGAACATCCAAAACAAATCTTCCGAAGCCTCTATTTTGAACAGTATAGCCATCCTGTACAAAACTTTGGGAAATATTGAGGAAGCGCTGACCTATTATGAAAAAAGTATCCAAATCTCGGAAGCGAGGGAAGAGATCGCCGTCCTGGGAGATCGATACTGGAACTTATCGAGCTTGTATCATTCCATAAAAAAGCTTCCGGAGGCATCGGTAGCGCTGAAAAAAGCCGCACACTATTACGCCCGGCAAGGAGATGATTTCGGACGCGGTTCGGAGCAATTCTGTAAAGCCGTCGATGCCAAATACGCACAATTGCCAGATTCCGCCATCCGCTATTACAAAAGTGCCAAATCCTATTATGATGCCACCGGTTATTTCGTTTTCCATTCCAATATTTATTATTCCATGGCCAATATCTATCTTTCCAAGGGAAGTCCGGCGCTGGCAAAACTGTACACCGACAGCGCAATGATATGGGCAGAAAGGCTCCGATATACCGAAGACCTCATGACCTGCGCCAAAAGCTATTACCAGGTGTATAAAAAACAATCCTTATGGCAGGAGGCCTTACAGCAATATGACACCTATATTACCCTGCGCGACAGCATCAATAATGAGAAAAGTCAGAAGGAAGCCATCAAACAACAAATGGGCTATGAATTCGAAAAGAAAGAAGCGCTATTAAAGGCAGAGAAAGAAAAACAGGAGCTGGCTCACCGGGAAAAGGTGAAAAGGCAGGAATTGATCATCCTTTCGGCAGGCGGGGGCTTGCTTTTGGTGATCATTTTTTCGGTCTTCCTCTTCAATCGCTTCAGTGTAGCAAGGAAGCAAAAGAATGTGATCGCATCACAAAAGGCCCTGGTAGATGAAAAGAACAAACATATCACCGACAGTATTAATTACGCACAGAAAATACAGGAAGCCATCTTACCCTCCACCGAGGCATTTCAAGGCGCATTTGAAGGCAATGATGATAACCATTTTATTCTTTACCAACCCAAGGATGTGGTCAGCGGTGATTTCTATTGGCTGCACGAAACTGCCGACAACAAAGTAATATGGGTGGTTGCCGACTGTACAGGACATGGTGTACCGGGTGCATTTATGAGCATGATCGGTACAAGCCTGCTGAATGAGATCGTGATTGAAAAAGGAATAACACAATCGAATGAGATCCTAAATCACCTCCGGTCGGGCATTAAAAGAGCTTTGGGCCAATCGGATGCTGCTGATAGCCTAAAGGACGGCTCGCCCTCCTCCACTGAAGTTTCGGAGGGCAAGCCATCTGAAACTTCGGTAAAGAAGGCTTTGCCTTCCGAAATGACAGTAAAAGATGGAATGGATATATCCCTGTGTGCATGGAATAAAGCTACTAATGAATTGGAATATTCGGGCGCCTATAACCCGCTCTACCTGATCAGGAAAGGCAGTCACCGGGAAACCATGGCAAGTGTGGACGCAGGTAGCTCTTATTTACCGGATAAAGAAGGTCAAAATACCTTGGTTGAGATAAAGGCGGATCGCCAACCCATAGGCGTGTTTATTAAAGAAAAGCCCTTTACCCGGCATACGCTTCAACTTCAAAGCGGTGATAGCTTATTTATGTTCACGGACGGTTTCGTGGATCAATTCGGCGGACGGGAAGACTTACCGCCCGGTCAGGTAGTTCGAAAATACACCCCCCGGCGTTTCAGAGAGCTGTTGCTGGTTAACCAGGATCGATCCATGCAGGAGCAGCGCAATATCCTTCAACAGGCTTTCGAGTCCTGGAAAAAGGAAATGGAACAGGTCGACGATGTTTGTGTCATAGGTGTGCGGGTCTGATACAACCTAAGCAGCCGATGTATCGGTGATGGAAATATCATCATACAATTAATGAAATATAACTTTCTTCTTTAACTTTCCATACATTTTACTTCACCGCGCTAACTGTTTCAGCATCGGTTAGTTCAATTTCCAGGGGATCCAATCACATTGGAGCTACCGGGATCATCCCTGAGCGGTGATGGGTGTACGGGACTATCGAAAAAAACTGAAAAAATAATGTCAGAAATTGGTTATAAATCGACAGGCTCATCCGATACATAGAGTTATGCCGGAACCTTCCGTGAAAAAAGGGAAAACAGGTTGATCAAATACTTCCAACCGATGAAATACAAGTGGCAACTCATCTTGGTGGCATATAGTCTGTTAACGATACCTGTTGAGGGTGAAAATGCCTCCAAAGGAGATTCCCTACGCGCCGAGGCAATGATGCAAGCCGCTAACAAAGCCTATCGGAGCAAGGACTATAAAAATGCTATTGCCCGGGCTAAAGAAGCTGGGGAGCTGTTCCAAAAAAATGCTTATCTGAAACGCTACATTTCGGCCAGGCATCTTTCCGCCTTATCCCATAGCCGGCAAAAATCCTATGAAGAAGCCGGCCTGATCTACCGGCAACTGTTAACGACGCTCACTTCAAAACTGCCGGCCGACGATACTTTGTGGATCAACTTTTATATCGCCAGGGGGAAATTTCAGCACCGGAATAAGTTTCCCAAACTGGCCATTTCCGACCTGCAGGAAGCGATTGACCGGATCATAAGCCTCAAAGGCAACGATCATCCATCCCTGATCAGTACCTATGAAACCCTTAGAAGAGCGTATCTAAATGATGGAAACAGGTGGAAGTCTATTCAAACCGAAAAACGATCCCTCCGGGTAAAAAAAGCCAGGTTAGCGGAAACAGACTTTTCGATCATTAAATCATACGGACAAATATCCATGTCCTATTTGTCGCTGCACCTGATCAAAGCATCCCAGGCATATGCGGACACGGCCCTATTCCTGGCCAATCAGAGCAGGGAAGAAAAGGATAGAAAGCTGGCTATGGTCTATAATGTCCTATCGATCATTTTTTCGAGCCTGGGCAATACGGAAAAAAATATCGAATACGGCCTCAAAAGCCTGAAGCTGGCCATCCAGCGGCACGGTCCGGATCACAAAAGCCTGATCGATATTTATCGAAACCTGTCTTATGCCAGTTCCGAACCCGATAAGCCCGGGAAAAGCCTGGCATATACCCGTGAGGAATTAAGGATCACCTTGCTGCATCACGGTGAAAGCAATCCACAAACAGGCAAGTCCTACCTCAACTATGCCAACCTACTCCTTTTGGCCGGTGCCTTTGATTCCTGCTATTATTATACCCGAAAAGGCGAACAGGTTTTGCTGAGTTTTTTGGCGCCCGATCACCCTGCGCACAGTATTGCTCATAAAGGTTGGGGTAAATATTATTCGGCCAAAAAGGCATATACCTCAAGTATCAGGCATTTCCGGAAGGCTTGCCGGCTCACCCAATTCAGCGACTTCTATGTCAGCGAATATTTTACAAATGCCCTGTATATGGGCAAAGATCTCCGGCAGGCAGGCTACCCCGATTCCGCTTTAGCCACTTATCAGACATTGATCCGAAAGCTGGTACCGGGGTTTGAAAGCAACGACTACCGGGATAATCCTTCATTGAATGTTGTGTCCAATGTTAATTTCCTGCTCAACATCCTCAATCGTAAGGCGGAAGTTTTGCATTTCATGAGTAAAAATGATCATCCGCATTACCTGGTACATGCCCGCCATACCTACAAACGAGCGGCAGACCTGGTCGACACCCTTCGCAGGGACATGGACAATTATGCCAACAATAAGACCGTTTACCGGCAGATACAACAAACATTCGAAGGGACCCTGGCTACCACCTTTGAATTGTACCAACAGACGCATGAACCGCGATACCTGGCCGAATCCTTCCAAATGATGGAACGCAGCAGATCTTTTCAGTTGAAAAAGGCCATTGCGGCCGCCGGGAGCTTTCAGTTTGCCGGAGTTCCCGACAGTATCCTTCAACGGGAAAAACAGTTAAGGTCTGCACAGGCTATCTATACCCGGCAGGTCAGGGAGGCCCATGAAAAAAATGATACCCTAGAACGCTCCGCAAGCAGCGACCGGCTGTTTTCCGCCAAATCGCAGTACTATGCGCTGCAAAATCATATCCGGGAAAACTACCCTAAATATTTTCAATTGCAATTCCAGGTAGACGGTTCAGATTTGTCCACCCTACAGCAACAGTTGTCTTCCGGAGAGGCGATAATGGCTTATTTCCTGGGCGACACGTCCTTGTTTGTTTGGACACTAAGCCCTTCTCAGGTCATTTTTTACCGGGATACTATCGGTGAAAAATTTCATGAGCACGTGGCCATGCTGCGGTCAAGCATATCCGATCCTGCACAACGCCTCCTGGATCCCCGGCAATCCTTTGAAAACTATATTACTGCAGCAACTTATTTATATGACCGGTTGTTCCCGCAAGAGAGCCGGAAGATCTTAACCGATATTGCGGCAATCACCCTTATTCCCGACAATACACTTAATCTCATCCCTTTTGAAGCCTTGCTGACGGCAGCGCCGGCTCCCGGAGAAAACGACTACCGGAAATTGCCCTACCTCCTCCACGAAAAACAGATCCATTATGCCTATTCCACCTGGCTGGATCGATATCCCACCACTGCAAACCGGGCTGCAAAAAGCTATGCCGGTTTTGCACCCACCTATGATATGGGGGCTTTGGCTGCCGCTTCTGCATTGGATAAATTTGCCCAATTCCGGAGTAATGCCCGGCCCTTGTTAAAAAACTCGGTGGAAGTAAAAAGTGTCAATCGTTTATTGGGTGGGATGGCCTATCTGGGCCCGGATGCCAGTGAAGCGAATTTCAAGGCCATGGCCGGGGATTACCGGGTATTGCACCTGGCTATGCATGCCCTGACTGACGATGAAGAACCCATGCTTTCCAAACTACTATTCACCCAAACCCATGACACGCTAAATGACGGATACCTCAATGTTTATGAATTATATAATATGGATCTCGATGCCGACCTGGTAGTACTCAGCGCCTGTAATACCGGTTATGGGAAGCTGATCGGGGGTGAAGGCCCCATGAGTTTGGCCCGGGCTTTTCGATATGCCGGTTGTCCCGCCGTGGTCATGAGCCTCTGGCAGGCGGAGGACCGGAGCAGCGCCCGATTGATGCAAACATTTTTTGAAGGGATCAGCCGGGAAGAAAATAAATCCCTGGCGCTCAGCCAGGCCAAAAAAACTTTTTTATCCCATGCCGATCCCGTGAAAGCCCACCCATTCTACTGGGCTAATTTCGTGGTGATCGGCAACCGGGAGCCGGTGCAATTTGGCAATAGTTGGAGGAGCTACGGCTACTTTGCAGGGGCCTTTTTTATCCTGGGTTCCTTAGGTTTCCTGTTAGGCAGACGGTTTTGGCTCAAACGGTATCAAATGATTTGAAAATTAAAAGTGGGTAAAATCCGAAACAGGAGGACAAACGGACAAGGTGGCTACTAGCAACGATCATAAGATCCTGGGCCTGCTCAAAGGTAACGCGGAGGATTGCAACAAAGGCTTGAGGTATATCTACCGGGAGTATTTCAACCTTATCCGGAACCTGGTCTTGCAGAATAATGGTTCCGAAGATGATGCACACGACATTTTCCAGGAATCGGTTATTGTGTTTTATGAAAAAGTAAGAGCAGGCAATTTTATCCAAACCGCCTCTATCAAAACCTATATCTATGCCGTTTGCCGGAATAAGTGGATCGATCAGTTGCGCAGGAAAAAGGCAGAAACGAAGTTTAAAGAATCCATCACCGTGGAGCATACCATTACCGAACCTTTACCGGTGATCGTCAGTGCCGAGAAAACAGACCTGCTTGCGGGCCTTATGGATCAACTAAAGGCCGATTGCCGGCGACTGTTACGGATGGCCATTTTTGACAATATCCCTGTTCAAAAACTGTACCTGGAAATGGGTTATAAAAACGAACAAATTGTTCGCAATAAGAAAACCCGGTGCCTGAAAGCCTTAAGGGAGTTGGTGAAAGCAAAAGCCACGATCCGAAACCTTCTTAAACATGAGTAATTACGACGACATAAACAGAAGCGTTACGAGATTCCTGGAAAACCGGTTCAGCGAAGCGGAAAGAAACGCTTTTGAACAACGTATGGCCAACGACGAGGCCTTTGCAGAAGCAGTGGCGGCCGAAATTGTGAGGCAGGATGGCCGTCTGGCGATGAAAAAAGACCTGGAAAACATTCGTCAGGATCTCTTTCCCTCCCCTTCACCCTTCAAACGTTGGTGGTGGGCAGCCGCCATAGCGCTTATCCTCCTGATCCCCGGTTCCTGGTGGTTGATCAGCGAATTCCAGCAGCCTCCTGCCCTGGCAGAAGTTTATTTCCAACCCTATGAAAGCACTCCCCTGCCCCGGACAACAGGACCCGAAACCCTTCAGGAATGGCAATCCGCCATGGATCTCTACAATAGCGGCCGGTATGATGAAGCGCTTACGGCCATAGCCAGGGTAACTGCTGATTTTCACATGATCCAATACCTGGCCGACTTCTATAGCGGGATGTGCCATATAGCCAAGGAAGAAGCCGACTACCCCAAAGCTATCGAACACCTGAATGCGGTTTTACGATCCCAAAATCCTTACCACGAACAAAGCTGGTGGTACCTAGCCATTGTCCACTATGAATCAAAACAAATGGCCCGATCCAGATCTTATTTTGAAAAGCTGGCCCATCAAAAGGGCAGCTTCCGTCAGACCGAGGCCGCAGCTATTCTATCGACCTACTTCGATTGATAATCATCGGCTTATAAACGGACTGATCTCCCTTCCCCCTTCCGGGCTTACTTGTAATTTTTTGGTTATGGTAAAAAAAAGTTATCCGGTTTGGTTATAGATCATGGGGCTGCACGATAATGCTTATAGACCGGGATCAGGAACCAGTGGTTTTACGGCTGCCTCACTGATTCCGGCAGCTATTTGTTAACGAAAAAACTTGATTGAACATGAAAAGAATTTCTATGCTTTGGGTGATCAGCAGTATCGTCTGGCTATTGAGTAGTCAGCAAGGTCTGGCGCAGTACACACCCAATGGAAACGTAATGACCCCCAAGGGGGATGTAAGAGTACTGGTGATCTATGCAGGATTCACGAATGATGCCAACACGGCGCCTAATCAAAATTGGGAGCATAGTGATCCCTTTCCTTCGTATGTCGATGATCTGTTTTACGACAATTTCAGCGATTTTTCCTCGACGGCAACGGACCACTCCCTGTCTAACTTTTACTACCAAATGTCGTTGCCCAGCGGTCAGCCGTTCCGGCTTGTCGGAGATATTTTTCCGGAAAGGGTCAATGTACTGGCAACAACGGCTGATAACAACACCTTCAATCCCTGGTCGACCTATACCACCAAGGTATTCGACTACATCGAAGCCAATTACCCGGGCTATGATTTCAGCCCGAACGATACCCGCACCAATAATCCGAACTATGCTTTCGATAATTCGGTTTCCTCACCGGATAATCAGATCGACTTCGTGGCGATCATTTGGCGTTGGGACAATAACGGACCGAATCCAACCGGTACCACCGGCCTTACCGGTAGCGCTTTTGGTGGGGGCGGTTATGCCGGTATTACAGGCTATACTTTTTCCAGCGGATACGTGGTTTCCGGTGCTTCCGGATTTACACTACCTGCCGGAATGGGTAATATCATCAATTCCAGGAGAATGTTTTTGCATGAATTTGGTCATGACCTGTATAGCGCCCCGCATTATAACAGCTCCAATAATGTGAGTGGCAAGCATTTTTATACCAACTCGGGATGGGGAATGATGGCTACCGGTCCGCAGGTGTTTTATTCTGCCAATGCCTGGGAACGTTGGTACAACGGCTGGATCGAGATTACCCACGACCTGGAAGATGCTTCGGACAATAATGTATATGCTATCGGGGATTTTGTAACTACAGGGGATGTGATCAGGATAAAGATCCCACACGTGAATAAACAGCATTTGTGGCTGGAATACCGGCGCGGGCTATCCGCATTCGATAACCGGTCAGGATTTGTCAACGATGGCGCCGGCAATACCATCCCTGACGCTCCTCGTGGGGTCGTCGGTATCGTCGACAATATGGAAAGCACCCGAAATACACCTGTTCAGGCCCTCAATGTCAATTATTCGAACGGCATCCGTTGCTTCTATGGCCAGGGTAACTTCGATTTTACCCCCTCGGCTACCTTCACCACCCCACCCGAATGGTATGGAAACCCCGTCTATGATTTTGCCAGAGGGGCATCGAATCCATATGGCGGCCATAATGAAATTACCTCCGTAAGATGGGATCTTGATGGCAACAACAGTATAGATGTACACGAGGGGGCGAATACCGTTGGCGCCCAGGAGCAAATGGCCGTTCATATGGTCGATGGCAACTTTGTATATGGCCAGCTCGGCTTAAATGCTGCCTTACCTGAATTCCAGCGCATCGGTCTGGGCAGTAATCCCGGCATCTTCAACTACCAGGATTACAACAAAAACACCGAAAAGCTGGAGCCCATTTACCTCAATGGTGTTTCTATCGAGATCATCGGGTATGGCGGACCCCAAGCGGATCCTGAGGAGTTTGTGCTCATCCGTGTTTTATTCGATGATCACCAGGTCAAGGAAGATACTCGCTTAACCGGTGAGCTGATCCTGAATCCGCATACCAACGGCCTGAGCGATCCGGCGATGGATGTTCAATCCGGTAGTTTTGTGTTGGTAGATAAAACCGGAACACCCAATCGTCATACCCTGGCGGTGCACAACGACTGGGTGAACGGAACCACCTTCACCGATTTTTACAACCATACCACCCTGGATGTGGAACCGGGCGCTTTGGTCCGATTGCAGCCCGGCGCCGCTATGGAAGTTCGCCAGTTCAGCACCATGACCCTGAAATCAGGCAGCAAGCTGGAGGTAATGAACGGAGCCACTTTTACGGTTGGAGCATTTGGCACGCTCGTGATAGAAGATGGTGCCGAAGTATTTGTACACCCGGGCGGTAAAATGAAAGTCAAGGAATACGGAACCCTTCATTTGAAAAATTCCAACCCCCTCGCCGGCATTCATTTGGGGCCTGCCAGTATCCCCAGCAGCTCGGCGGTTTTGGAGCTGGACGGCATCTTTAAGACCGATGATGATGTAGATCTTACCTTTTATGGGAACGGCTATATTAAGTTTAAACCTTCCCATGAACTACAATTGGGCAACAACAGCGAATTCGTGATCGACGGACTTGGCGTTAGCCGGCGGGCTATGCGTATCACGAACTATACTACCCTGGCGGTTGACGGGCACAAGGTGAAGATCAGCAATGCTAAGATAGAATATGCCTATACCAGTGTGTTCTCCATCAAGAATACCCAAGCCACTTTTGAGCAGGTTACCTTAAAAGGCTTATTGTCCACAGATCCCAAACATGCCAGCATCGGTATATTAGGTGAAGGGCTTTCAAAATTTGAATTTACCGGCGGTGAAGCAGAAAACCTGAGAGAGGGGATCACCCTGAGTAACTTTACCAGCACCGCCAAAATATTCGATGCCGGTATCCATAATTGTGTGAAGGGAATTAACTTGGATAATAAACCCTTGCATACGTTCATGGTTAACCTGCAATTTACCGGATGTACATTCGGTATTAAAGGCGATAACTTTGGCAGTTTCACACTGATCAACAGTAGTATTTCCGGTGGCACCACCGGGATAAAGGCCAGTAATGCATCAAATGTTACAACCGGAGATGTCCTGATCACTGACGCCGATTACGGCATACAGGTCGACCATGTAGCAGGCTGTTATATCAATGGTGGCCGGATCTACGACAACATCACCGGTGTGAAAGGCAGTCATTCCCTGGTATTCTTGCGGAACGGCGGAGCAATCATCGATAATGTCGAACATGGGGTAGACCTGGAGGGTTCATATGATAATGACAACCAGGCCTTCAGCGCCATGCTGACCGTCGGCGATAAAGGATGTGGTACCATTACCAGTACGGTGTCTGCGCTTCCCTTGATCACGGGTGAAGACTTTATCCTCAATATCGATGCCGAGGAACATGCCATCAAGCGGGGGCAACCTAATGTAATCCACCCCAATACATTTTTCAGCACCTATGGCATGGTTTTCGAACTGTGTTACAATGGAAGCAATATTGCGCCCAATGAAATACTGGCCAAGCATAATTTCTGGGGAACCGGCGGTGGATCGGTAGCAGTGGATCTGGCCGGTTCGGATCATAATATTGAGAAGAGCTGCCAACCGGGTGTCAATCCCACGGTCACGGTGGTCACGACCAATTACTCCACCTGTATACCGGTCAGCAGTTGTGAAGATTGTATGGGTCAGAACAGCCTTACTACTGCGGTTTCCTGTCCGGTTCCGGTAAAACTGGCGGGTCGGGAAACGATCGGCGGCATGTTTACCGACAAGTACCGGGTTTTCCTGGGTGAAGATACCGAAGAAACGCGGCTTGGGTTTAAAGAGATTTCCGGCATCCAGCTTAGCAAAGGAAAAACGGGTCGTTGGGAAGCTTGTCATATCGAAGACCAGGCCTACTGCGGCAAGCCGGATAAGAACGGTCAATCCAAGGCAACTCCCCTGACCACCGATTGCGCCCAAAAGGTGTTCATTGCCAAAGCGATCTATGCCTACGGCGCTTCCCGGAAAACCATGGCTTACGAGGCCGGAGGAATGGATATCCCGCGGGCAAAAATGGGGTCGACGGTATTTCCCAATCCGAATACGGGTCAGTTCAGCATAGGAATAACAGGTTCCAGCCGGCCGCAAGCTGTTTTATTTGATCTGGCAGGCAAACAGGTCTCGCCGGTGATGCTATTGAACATTGGACAAAATGAGATCGACGGGAAGGATCTGGCCAAAGGTATCTATCTGCTGGAGGTCATCCTTAACGATCAACCCGAATACCATAAAGTGATCGTTCGATAACAATGTGGCGTTGTTCTATGTGAAAGGCTGTCCGCCTTCAATACCCTCGGCTATCCTCAGGTGGCCGATGGTTGGCGGACGGCCTTTTTGTATCTAAGTACTTCCTCTATCCAACAGACAAAGGATGATATCACTTCAACAGCGCCTTAACCGGAGCCAGCGCCAGTACCCGGTTCCAGGCTTCGGCAGGAATGTCGGTAGCCGCCCTGGAGGCAGCTTTTTCCAGGTTTAGCCGGAGCGCTTTATTGTTCTCCGCGATATCTTCCCGCTTGGCCGATTTTTTGATCCACACAAATGTTTCGTCAAAGATCTTTTCCAATAATGCCTGGCGGATATCGGGCTTGCAGATGGGCAGGTTCCCGGCGGGATCCGACAGGAATAGCAGGGCTATGCGCATAAAATCCGTGCATGATTCGTATTGAAAACTGGCTTCACCACGCCATTCGTGGGCGCCCTGTTGGCGAAGTTCTAACGTCCAGTCCAGGATCTTCGGTACCCAATAATCGAAAGTCAAGCTAATTTTAGGATACAAGGTCGGCATGGGTTCGGCATAGGTAAATATCCCTTTCTTTTTAGGGGCCATGGGTATCTCCTCGAAATTTTCGGGGATCTCCAGCGCTTCGAAGTTCACTTTATGGCCGGCATGGAAGATCCGGCAGGTATTCGCAATCTGGAGAAAGATCTTTTTGACATCATTGCCTTTCGAGACTGGCATGGCCTTTAAGGTCCGCTCGGTGATATTCTTGCATTCCTTATCCGCATCCCTGGCCTGATAATATTGCCGGTGCAGTTCTTCGATCATGGTTTCCGACCACAGCCCGTGACCAGGATCAGCCATTTGTTGAAAGAAGGCATCGAAGGTCTTAACCGCATGTTCCCAATCCGGTCGATCAGCCACCGTTTCCAGGACCACAGATCGGTGGTCTTTCAAGGTTTGAATAAAGGTATTTGCAGCCATCATGTTGTATGCTTTGGTTCGGCTACAAATCAAAACAAATTCCCGGAAACAAAATTGTAAAAAAGGGACAAGGCCTTACAAATCGGCAAAAACCACGTTGTTCTTTTTAAAAAAAGCTTTGGGGGTAAAGCCGCAAAAAGTTTTGAACTCTTTTATAAAATGCGCCTGATCATAATAACCACAAGCAGCGGCCAATTGAGTAAGCGTCTGATTTTGATAATCTTCCAGGTGGCGGCATATATTCAATAAGCGGCTAACGCGGGCAAATACTTTTGGGGTGGTCCCCACCGAATTCTTGAATTTCCGTTCCAATTGCTTTTTGGCCAGCCCGGTTCGTTCGCCGACCTCCTCCATCGATAATTCTCCTTTCGTTTCCCGGATCAATTTTATGGCTTGTTCCAGGGGAGCATCCGGTTTTTCATATAATGACCTGCATTCCAATAAAAATTCCTCGATCATAGCGGACCTTTCCGAATAATCCTGCGCCTTCGCGATATTCATTTCCAAAGCCTCCCACCGGTCAGGCCATAGCTGGGAGGCAGCTACTGTTTGGTCCAGGAAGTTTTGGACCGGATAGTCGAAATAATGGTGGGCTCCCCAGGGATAAAAGCGTACGGCAAAGAACCCTGTTTCGCCGTCGGACTCGATCTCAATACACTGCCGCATTTGGGAAATGGCGAAGCTCCTGGGCTGTTTAAATGGCTTTCCGCTACCGGGATAGGTGATATAGGGATCCTTATAATGAAAGACGAGCTCTACAATACCATCCGGCAATATTTGCTCTTTGGGAAAAGGCTCGTTTTCCGATTCCATCATCCACAACAACTGCACATGGTCCTGCAAACGGGGATGCAGGGGTAATTCCGTATAAACCATATGTTCAAATATAGCTATTCCCGGGATGTAATGGTGAAAAAATAAGCTATGATCGTTTGATAACCAGGATCCTGCCTGTATGAAAGTCCGGGAGCATTGGCTATGGCCAAGCTGAAAAATTTCCTTTCAATTTACCTTATCTTTATAGGTAAAAGTGTGCTGAGCCCTCTTTTCCCATACGCAAGCCTCCGGAAGCCGGTTACACGCCTGCTGATCCTGACCAGTATTTTCCTTCATGCAAACCTCTTCGGTAATTCCGACAGTCTATACCGGCTGATCGCCCAAAGTGATGATGACGAGGTAAAAGCCAACAGCTACCTCAAGCTATCCACCATGTACCGTATCGGAAATCCTGATACCGCCTTGTGGATGGTCGAAAAAGGATTGGAGCATGCTTTGAACACGAAAGATAAAATGCTTATCGCTGATCTCTATTATCAGCAAGGCCTGGTATACCGTACCCAAAGAGCCTATGATGAGGCCTTGGGCAGTCTGATCCGGTACCATGAATTAAAAACGGAGTTGAACGATTCTTCCGGGATCGCCAATAGCCATCTGGCCCTGGCGAAAGTGTATAAAAGAAAAGAAGACCTGGCCAAAGCATTTGAACATTATTTCAAGGCGGCGGAGATCCTCGAGGAGATCCGCGAATATTATAACCTGGTCAGCACCTATAGCGGTATCGGCACCGTGCATGCCATCCAAAAAAAACCGGAAAGGGCCGAAGAATATTTTCTTCATGCGCTATCCTTCAAAGACCAACTGGAAGATACCAACCAAATATGTTTTGTGCTCAACAATCTCGGGGGTATATACAACCAAATGGGGCTACCTGAAAAAGCTTTGCCTTACTATATGCGGGCCTTAAAGATCCACCGTTTGCTCGAAGACCACCGTTCCGTATCCGGTACGCTCAATAATATCGGTAATGCCTACGAATCGCTCGACCAATTTTCAAAAGCGATGGATTATTTCAACCAATCGCTCGAGATCAAACGGCAAATGAAGGATGCAAGAGGCGTATTGGTATCCCTGATCAACATGGGTGATCTTTCCAATAAACTGGGGGATCCTGATCTGGCGATCCACTATTTTAACCGGGCAGATTCCCTGGCCAGGAAGGTAAAAAGTTTCCAATTAAGGATCTATGTCTATTATGGATTAGCGGCCAGCTATAAAATAAAAAAGGATTACAAAAAAGCTTTGGCCTACCATGATCTGCATGCCCAAATGAAGGATAGCCTGTTCGATGAAACCACCAGCAAGCAACTTAGTGAAATGGAAACACGTTTCGAAACTACGCAAAAAGAAAAGGAGATCGAATTGTTGCAGAAAGATAAAGCCCTTCAGGCCCTGGAAATCGACCGGCAAAAAGCACAGCGCAACCTCTTTATCCTGGGATTCGGACTGGTATTAGCCTTAGTGGTCGCTATTATGTTGGCATACCAGCAAAAGAGAAAGGCCAACAAATTGCTGGCCCTGCAGAAGAAGGAGATCGAAGACCAGAAAGAACAGATCCTCTCCAGTATCCATTATGCGCAGCGGATACAAAATGCTATCCTTCCCGAACCGGAAGTGTTTAAAAAGCTGTTGCCGGAGTCATTTATCCTCTATCGACCCAAGGATATTGTCAGCGGCGATTTTTTCTGGATCTCCTCGGTAGATCAGGCTATTATCGTGGCAGTAGCCGATTGCACAGGCCATGGGGTGCCGGGAGCTTTTATGAGCATGATCGGTAACTCCTTATTGAATGAGGTGGTCAATGAAAAAAGGATCACGCAACCGGCCCGTATCCTGGATGAACTGAAAGCCGGTATCATCCGGTCGCTGAAACAAAGCGGCGTCGATCCTAATAACAAAGGTGGCTTGCCAGCCGAAACGAATGTGAAGGATGGCATGGATATCGCCTTATGCAAGATAGACCCGGATACCCTCCAGGTCGAATTCGCCGGGGCTTATAATCCTCTGATCAGGGTCAGGAAAAACACCACCGAATTGGAAGAAATACGAGGCGACCGCCAACCGATCGGTATCCACCATAGCCGGCAAAGCCAACCTTTCACCAATCACCGGATAGCGGGCAATCCCGGAGATATGATCTACCTTTATTCCGACGGTTATATGGATCAGTTCGGCGGAGAGCGGAATAAAAAGTTCAGCTCCCGCCGCTTCAAGGAACTGTTACGGGAGCTCCATTCTCTCGAGCCGGAAGAACAAAAAAGCAAGCTCGAAACCACACTCGATCAATGGCAATGGAAGCGGGGACAAATCGATGATGTATGTGTGGTGGGTATCCGGCTTTAATCCAGGTAGGGTAGCAAGGCCCGGGCAATGATCTCATGGCCTTTCACATTCGGATGACAATCATCATGGATCAGGGTCGCGTGATAAGGATCTCCCGCCTGTTGGGCATGGGCATCGAATGACCGGTGAATATCCACAAAATCTACGGCCGTGGATTCCGCAACCTTCCGGATGCTTTCATTGATACTGAGCATGGAACCCAAATTGCCGATCATATATTCACGAGATTGCGCATAAGCGTTCCTGGCAGCGCGATCGCGGCCTGTTTTTTCTAAAATATGGGCCAACAGGTAATGAGCAATAGATATTTCCGGTTCCAGGGCCAGCACTTGTCTGATCACTGCTTCAGCTTCTGCAATTTGATCCCGCCCGATCAGATCTGCGGCATTTGTGATCATCCCGGGTACAGTAGCGCTATGCTTTTCCTCCAGGTAAAAGGGCTGGGGATGTTTCCAGGCCGGGGATAATTTGTAGTTGAAGGGAATATTCATCAGGATCACCCAGACGCCCTTTGCCTGACAGTATCTGATCATTGATGTCAGGTTTTGTTTAAAGACGGCCAGGAAATCGGCTTTGGTACGTGGCCAGTCCCGTGGATTGAATCCATTGTCCGGAACAAGCGGATAACGGAGTGCGTACCGGTATCCGAGAAGATCCTGGTGAGCTAAGAATTTATCCCCGGACCGGCCGGTGCTATCGCTGACCTGGTCCCGCCGGCCAATGATCCATTTGTATATTAAATAGGAACAGGCATAGCTTTTATTGCCCCAAGAGAGCAGGGTTAGGGTTGAATTCCTGAAACCGGATGGTTTTTCATGCGACCATTGCACCCATTCATTGTTACCGGTAAACAGGATGATGGCTGCCGGGGCGAAATGGTCGACGATCCTTTTCAGGACGGGAAACAGCCTTCCCGATGACCATCCTACCTGTGCGGCGTTGATCACGGTATAATCGCCCTTGCGTGTTTCTGAGATCAGGGATCCGAAGGTTTGCGAATAATGATAGCGATAGCCAAAAGCAGCCGAGCCGCCGACAATGAACACCCGCTTGCCGGGAATGCTTTTCAGATCATCGGGGGTAGCGAGGACCGTTCGGGATTGCAGGAATTCATCGGGAAAGTTTTGGTTTTGGGATGGAATTGGATCCATATGCGTGTCGGGGTAGCGGATAACCACAGAGGCCTCCGGCCAATCCAGGTTTTCCAAAGCCGGCACCGGCGTATTTTGATGCCCCAGGTAATTCAGACTATTCGATAGTTTTACCTTATAATGACCTTTGGCTGTGAAAGCATAAAAGGCCAGTTCGATCAAGCCGCACAAAAGTATACACACGATTATGGTATACAACAGGTGCTTATATGATCTCAAATGTTTCAAAGGGTAGCCGGGTAAATCTTATTCATTGGAAGTTGAAGTATTCGTGAGGCTATTTCCCCGGTTATTATACAAACCCTATTTGAAGGTTTTGATAAAAGTCTCCGGTGACATGACTGGAAAATCACTATTCCTATAATCACTGATATTCCTGGTGATGATCAAATCAATTTTTTCATTTTGAAAAGCGGAGTAGTGCTGAATAGCATCTTCAAAATCTTTGAAGGCTAAATTCAGGGCTAATTCTATCGACTTTCTATTGACGCTTTGGATGTCGGTCAAAAGGAGGAGGGTTCTTAACTTGGTCAATACCTTTTTATGGCTGCCAAATTTCCTGAGCACATAATAGACGTTGCTAAATGTCAGGGGAGTAACAAATAATTTGATCTTTTTTTGCTCGGACAATTTGAATATAAAGGCAGCATTTGTTGAAAATGGTTCTCTATCTAACAGAAAATCAATAACCACATCGGTGTCGATAAATAACACTTGCATCTTACAGGTGCCGTTTGACTATTTCGTCTTCGAGAATCTTCTTATAATCAAAATCCTTCGGAGCCTTGAATGACCCTTTCAGGGATTTTACCAAGGGGGTTAT
>JANQFB010000318.1 GCA_028278085.1 Chitinophagales bacterium | reverse complement strand
GTCTTACCGGCTGTCTATCAGTCACCCGGACCGGCCCGTTAAAGACCACGCTATTTTGTTTTTGCAGGATAAAAATAATCTTGGCCAGACCAAAGTGTCTCATATGGCGGTGTTTATTTCGGAAAATCTTAGCTCGGATAAATATGAGTCGAACAAAGACCGGGAATTCCTGCTGGCCACAGATCCTTCGGAAGAAAACCGGATCATTACGGAGATCCAGGAGATCCTCCTGGCCGCGGATGAACCCGATATAACTATTTTCGGGACCGAGAACTCCAAACTGGTTTTCCTGATCGCCAAAGCGATCGTTCAGTCTTTATCCCAGGGCTTCAACCCCAAGTCTGTTAAGATCAATGTCAATAATCAGTCGGATTTTGGCATCGGCATTACCTTGAATTCCGGGAATATTGTATTACTGGATGATATTCCCGACCAGGTCATCGAGATGATCTATAAAAGCATGCGCTTATAAACTCCTGTCTATCTTCCTCCTCAATTTACCGGCCTTTCGAGGCATAAATAATCCTTTGATCGGGATGGGTATGTTAATTTATGGATAAAAAATGTGGATATGTGGATAACTGTTGGTTGTAGATACCTGAGGAACATCCTAATTTTGTAGGATAATTGAATTACGCTGCGATCAAACGTTCATCTCATTATGAGAAAACAAGTGTTTAGCTTCGGGCCGGTGGGTTTGGGAATGATGCCCATGAGAAACTTCCTTAAAAGGTTTACGCCCCTATTGGTTGGATATCTGATGATCTCCGGGTTTGCCCCGAAAGACCAGGAGACCAATGAAATGATGATCCCGGTCAATGTTCCGCTGGAAAATATCTTTAGTGCGGCAACTTTGAACAAGATCTTCCAGGCTAAATTATCGTCCTTTGAGTCTTATACCATCATTAATAAAGGGGAGGCCTTACACCTGTATGCGCCTTCCGGGGACCGGGTGATCCTTCACCTGGATCAGCACAAAAGCAAGATCACCCAAATTAGCTGCCAGGATATCCGGCCGGTTTTCGACGACCGGGATCTAAGCAAATTGCTGTCCGAAGATCTTAAAAGAGATATCCGGAACGATAGGTTGGTCAGGGAACAGCATTTTGAAAGTTTCAAGGCCGGGCTGCTCAACAATCCGGTCCATGAGCTGCGCCTGGATAAATTCCCGGAAAAACGGCTCGACCGGTTCAGGATGAAAAGAATGCTTCGTGCCGGAGAAAATGTATATTTCGAAACCAAGGAAGGAAGCGGTGTCTGCTTTTCTTTCCGCCTGGGTGCAGCCGGCGACGGATCCTTGAAAGATCATGTATTGATCGTTTTGCAAGACAAAGATGACCAATCAGGAACCCACACCCGGATGGCCTTGATCCGCTATGATGACTGGCAACAAAATGCCACCAACGATGCCTGGAAAGGCGTCCGGGAAAAGAAACAATACAGGGATATCCTGGAAATGCTGATGCAATCCAATGATCCCGAGATCAGCATTTTCAGTACCCAGGGATCGCCTGCTTTATTATTGACCCTGAAAGCGCTTTTCGAAGCTCAATCGAAGGGGTTTAGCTCTTCAGCCATCCGCATCAACAGGACCGCTTCCGACGAAGCCGTTGGCGTGGTGCTGAAAACCGGCAAATTTGTTCGTTTGATCCCCCCTGACGATTCCTATAAAAACGAAGTGCGCTCGAGCCTGCGTAATTAATTTTTTCTCCTTCCTGTTTATTGGCCATTGAACCGAATACTATATCAATAGGTTTGTAAGGATACTTTTGGACAAAAATTTGACGGGTGTATTATTGACCCATCCCTACACCCTACACCCTTCCCTTGGAAGGGAATAGTTGTGTCAAATTTTTGTCAGCCTATCAACTTTTGATTCAACATCGTTCCCTGTCCTCCAATTTCCTGACTGTCCAGGAAACCATACAATTTCCCCAAGCCCCTTGTCCTGCCTTGTTTATATGTGGAAAAGCTATCGCAGCCTTCCAGGTCTAAAGACCGTAACATTGCACATCGGCCATAAGGACCGGCCGGTATTCCCTTAAAGGGTGTTGCAGCTTTTTTTGATTTCGGTTAAACGGAACTATTGAGGACAGACAAAAACATAGGACATGTACAGAACGGTATTCCGGGGTTGGAAGCACTGCAACCTGAAAGCACTGGCGTTAGGCCTGCTGATCGTTTGTGGTTGGACGAATAATGCAAGCGCCCAGGTCAAGTTTACGATCGACCATCCCCTGGTCGATCTGCTGGATGAAATGTCGATCTATAAGTTATCGAATTCCCGGCTTATCACTTTCAAAGATTACTATGTATTGATCAAAGAGGACAAGCTGCATTTTCACCCGAAAAATGAAGATGGAGCGCCGGTGGTATTTGAATGGGATCCAGGCAATAATAAGATCACTTCCCTTTATTGTGATGCTCCGAGAGACCTGATGAAGCGACGGGATCTTTTGCGCTTCCTGACCAAAGACCAGGTTGAAATGGTCAAGAAGAGCATTCAATTGGAAGATCTGGAGATCGATAAACAGATCAGCGCCATGTTGCGGGATGAGACCCTTCATTTCGACCTCGAATCCCTCAAATCAAAACGATTGAACAGCTTTAAGATGAGTAAAATGCTTCGTGCGGACGAAAATGCCTTTTTTAAAAATAAGGGCGGTAATGGTGTTTGCTTTGCCTATCGTTTTTCCAACGGCGATCCGAACGAGCCGGTCAGTGAACATGCTATTTTGATCCTGCAGGAGAAATCGCAACTGGGAGTGGTCCGTTATACCCATATGGCCATGTTTACGTCCGGTAAAGTAAGCCGTAATAAATATATTTCCAGCCGTAAAAATGGCTACTATGTAGAGCAGGGTTCGCAAGACAAGGAGGCTAACCTGAACAAGATCCAGGATCTGCTCTTTAAATCGAATACGCCGGAGATCCTGATCGTTGGTTCGGAAGATTCAGAAGTGGTAGCCGAGATCCTTAAAGCTATCCTGATTGCCGGCAACCGTGGATTTACCCCTAAGTCGATCCGCCTCAACCTCAACAATGCCGAAGTAGCGCTCGGCGTTGTACTGGGTTCCGGAAATATCGTCCGTATCGATGATGTCGCCCCCACGGTCAGACTCCGTTTGCTGCACAGTTTGCTGAACTAGTCCGTTTTCCGGGCAGCAGCGTCTTTTTTTATATTCCCGGTATAATTATATATTTAGGGTTCAAATAAATCCTGCTTTCACATGAAAGAAGACATTATTGAACTCAAAGAAGATCTCAGCGGATCGCCTTTATATAGTGAAGACCTGGCACCGGTTCCGAAGGATAAAAGAACCTGGAGCATCTGGAGTCTGGCGGCTTTGTGGGTAGGGATGGCAGTCTGTATACCCACCTATATGCTGGCTTCGAATATTATTTTGAACGGCATTAGCTGGGTTGCTGCCTTGGTTATTATCGGCCTGGCAAATCTGATCATAACCGTTCCCATGGTGCTGAGCGGACATGCCGGTGTTAAGTACGGTATTCCTTTCCCGGTAGTGGGCCGGTCGGCGTTCGGCTATAACGGGATCCATATACCCGCCATTATCAGGGGATTGATCGCCGCCGTTTGGTTTGGCATACAGACCTGGATAGGAGGGATCGCCATTTATTCTTTGTGGTGCGCTATTACCGGCAGTACGATGGCTTCGGGTTATTCGGTGGGTCAGTTTGTCGGATTTTTTGTGTTCTGGCTGATCAATGTTTATTTTATTTGGAAAGGTACCGAAAGTATCAAGCTTTTGGAGATGCTGGCCGCTCCGATATTGATCATCATCGGTATTGCCCTGATCGGGTGGGGAAGCGCTAATGTCGGTTCTTTTACCAAAGTCCTGGACCAGGGGGTGCAGTTGGAAAGTCCTACGGTCATGTTAACCCAATCCCAGGGCCAGGTACGGCTCACCTTACAGCCGGTTAAAGGGATCGATGATCGGGTCAAAGCCAGTGCTTACCAGTTAACCATACCTGTTCCGGGAGGTAAGACCCATGTTTCGGATTGGATGCCGATGCAACAATCGCCCATGGTCATTCCCCTGTCCGGTACTCCGTCGCCCGATATCAAAGGCATCCTCGAAGAGGGGCGGACAGTGAGTGTTAAAGTCCGGTCGGGCCCTGATCGGGGCGGTAATTATTTGGAATCCTCGACCGTGGAAGCTGCGATCTCCTCGGCTACGGGTAAAGGTTTCGGTGGAATGATCTGGCCATACCTGATCATGTTAACGGCTATGGTCGGGTTTTGGGCGACCATGTCTATCAGTATTGCGGATATCACCCGTTTTTCCAAAAGCCAGAAAGACCAGGTACGGGGACAGTTCCTGGGCCTGCCGGGTACGATGATCCTTTATTCCTTTGTCGGGATATTTGTAACCTGTGCCGCGGTGTTGATCTTCGACGATGTGCTGATCCGGGAAGACGCTCCCTGGGACCCGGCAGCCCTGCTCGCAAAATTCAAAGAACCCTGGGTGGTGATCATTGCCCAATTCTTTTTGCTGATCGCAACCTTAAGTACCAATATTGCCGCCAATGTGATCGCTCCGGCCAATGCTTTTGCCAACGCTTTTCCCAGAAAGCTGAGCTTCCGGAGCGGCGGATACATTACCGCCGTTATCGGGATCATTATTTGCCCGTGGTGGATCATCAACCATATTATACCCTTTCTGTTGTTTGTCAGCAGCCTGCTCGGCCCGGTGGTCGCTATCCTGATCTGTGATTATTTTGTTATCCGGAAAACCAACCTCCGGATCGGTGATCTGTTCAAAACCGATGGTGTTTATGCTTTCGGCGGATCCGGCTTCAACTCCAGCGCTATGATCGCCTTTGCCGCCGGTGTGGTGGCTGCGGGTATCGGAAGATTTGTTCCCGCATTGTCAGCTTTGTATGATCTATCCTGGTTTGTGGGGTTTGGGATCTCGTTTGTGTTGTATTATGTTTTGATGAAAGGAAAAGTCCCTGCGGAAGGATAGGATCTTAATAGTTTGGCTTTTATAGGTTTATTTTAGGTGCGTAGACTGACAGGGTTGTTAACTTCCGCTTTTAATAATTCTTTTGGTTTCGATCGAACCATTAGTTTTAATGCCTAAATAATAAATGCCACGGGAAAGTGGTGAAATATCGATACCCGAGCTGGGATCATGATTATTTTTGATCCAGATTTCCCTGCCCAATAGATCGAATAATGTCAATTCAAGCGGATCATTTTTGGCTATCTTTTTAACATATAATATACCATTCGTTGGATTAGGATAAATTTGAAAATTGCCCGGTTCCGCTATATCCTCGGGTATATTTAACACCAGATCATCCTGGATAATATGCTTAATTGAATAAAACTCCCAGTTGGTCAGTTTGTTATGTAAAAAATTATGAGCAAATGTTGCCACCCCATAAGTGGTATAAACCTGTCCATTCTCCACCTTAATCAGGGAACTACCACTTTCCCCGGGTATCCCGGTCACATTATTGATCCCAAATAAGTCATCCTGAACGATGTCTACACGTCCATAATTGTAATATAAAGTATCCCCATTATATTCATTGGAATCTACCTGGGAAACCGAGGCCTTAGGGTATGAAAATTTATAAAAGATGCCAGCGGCCAGCATACTGTCATTGGCGTTGAAACCAATACTGATCCATCCTGTTTTTGCACCTATGGCCTGATTTAATTCCAAAACAGCAAAATCTTCATGATTCACTGTCCAATCTCTGAATATATATGCTTTACGGACATAGCTGCAATTGAATTCAGCGCTAAAATTTCCATTATCGAAAACCGGGCAGACATAAATGGAATCGAATTTCACCGTATTGGTATGTAGACTGGAAATACAATGGGCAGCCGTTAGTACATGTTTGTTGCTGATCATGCTACCGGAACAATTAGGTCCGCGTTCACCATCCACTTCCGTTAATGTTATCACACTGGTCCTTATCGGATAGTTGGTCAGATCAAAGTCAATAGCGGCTCTTTTCTTCAGCGTGAATTGGGAATTTGGGAAAACGTTGGATACCGGCGGGGTTTGTTCCAATGTTTCGATATTGGAATTATAATTTCCTAAAGAGTAAGTGGTCCGGTCACTCGTTATGGTGTCGTTATAGGTAATATTCGTAATCGAATCCAGTGTTCCGTTGACCAGGTCAAATACCAAAATTGGTTTTTCCTGCCCCTGTAATGTTGCGACGACTAGGATAATAAATATCAGTGATATCGTTCTGATCATAGCATTCCGTTTAAGGAGGAAGCGTCCTAGCTAAAACGGAATTTAATGGACTTTATTTTTTGTGGTTGGGGAATGATTACCATTCATGCTGGCAAATTAATTCGCATGCTTGGCCAATAATGATACATCAGCATCATTTGAATTTATGCCGGGGAAAGGTCCTATGCTTTGACTGCTGAAGAAATGAGGTGGCTTAGAAGAGAGTGTCCAATGTATTACAATCACACGCGTTGCAAATGCGCGTGAGTTAGTGCGGTGGCTTTTGCTCTTTGCCACCGCAGGAGCGAGGAAGGCAATGAGCAAATCATAAAGTGCTAATTAAAATGGACTCTCCAAATCGAACGGCCCTCATGGGCAAGCCTGTTTTGTCGCTGATTGATTGAATCCTCAGTCCATACTTCATAATGATCAGGAATTGCTTGAGTAATATTCAGACTGCTTTGACAATAGGCCTGGCGTTTTGTATCATAATCAGATGAGGCAACATCCCGGTTAAGATTGGCTTCTAACAATGTTAGATTACCTAAACGGTAAACGCTCCGCTCAACAGCATCATCTTCAAAATCCTCCCATCCCATTTCTGGATTTTCAGGAAGAATATGCTCAATGCTATAAACGTCACTAAAGAGATCAATATCATTGTGATAAAGTTGTCGTTCAATTTTGGCGAGAATGTACTTTACAATTTTGTGATTACGAGCCGTTCGTTTAAATGATTTGTTGGAGAATTCTGTTTCAAAACTATTATCAGGCGGATAAATATCTTCTAACCAATGCGTCTCAAACTGATTACTATCTCGAATCTTAAGAGCAGTTTCGTTGTATATTTTTTCCTGATCATTTGGATTTAATCCACCAATGACGTTATATCGGAAGGAGATTACGCTGCATGCTTTCAGAATTCTGAAAAAACGATCTTCTGATAGGCATTCGTATGCTGATAACAGTAATGAAAATGGTTGTCTAACTTGAAATATTTTCAATTCATTCAAATGACTTATTACCTCCTTTTTACCTTTCCACATCTCATCATTTGGATTACGCAAAGCCATATAAATATCCGTGTTCAAATCCAATTCCCGGATTAACGTAAACGCTTCCAATTTTGTACTTATGCTTCTTCTAATAGCTTTGAATAGATCATTTTTTCTTACAGTCTTATTTCTACTGTTCCAGTATACTCTAAGGAATTCTGGAAATTTTTCGCTTCCTAACTTCCCTATTATCTTCCCCCAAAGAGACTCTAATTCAGCCATTTCCGTAGCATGTGGATGATCTGAATCAACAACAGAAAACAGGTAGTTCTTCAAAAGATCAGCAGATGACAGTTGTACGCCTCGAGCATTAAGTGTTTCAAAAACACGGAATGCATTTAATTCATCACTTACAGTAATCACTGTAAAAAAAAGTTTGTCTACAATGAAGTCGACAAAACCAGCCAAAGACTCTCCAGTCGCATAACTATTTCTAACTCTTTCGTAAAACCAATTGAAACAGTTCTTCATTAGCCTTTCTGAAGCGTTAAGGCCACGTTGAGGCAGTTGTTGAAGCGGTACTAACCTCTGACGATAGAAATCATCATTATTTCGATTTAACCTGAGTTTGTTTCGAGGAACAAGCGAAACTGGATCCAAATAGCCAATGTAGCTGTTACGAAGAGATTCAATTCTTCTCTTATTTTTATCAGGGTCAACGCCATCTTCTACTAAGCCCTGCAATGTTTTTAGGACTGAAAGCACCAATAAGCTGAGTGTAATCATACGTTGTTGTCCATCGATGACTTTGAAATTTTTATTGTTTTCCGTTTGCAGGACTAAATACCCCATATAATGTGCGGGTTCTTTCTCTGATTTCAGGATTTGAATGTCTTGCCAAAGATCATCCCACTGTTCGCTATCCCAAGAATAGTCACGTTGGAATTTAGGGATTTCATAAGTTAATCCATTCCCTAATAGTTGTCGAAATGTTTCACTTGAGGTATCCTGTATGCCTTTCATTTTTGTTTATTATTCCTGTAAAATCAAGCCTTGATAGACAAAATTCATCATCTCACAGGGGTCGACGTATATTGCCTAAGCAATTAAGTAAAGTTCATCAACGCGTAACCTTGTCTTGCGATTATTTTAAAGTTCACTAAATCTGGTTTTACTAATCCCAGTTTTTCGAGACACTTCTGACTGATTGATTGAATTACGCGAATGATAGAGCCCTAAGTTAGTTATGTTGTCTGATTTTAAGGCCATAAAATTACCAATTAGGAAAACATTTTCCGATTTTCTGACTGAACGCTTGGATTTCTGTCTGGATTTAGTTGCTTTTGTTTCGATTTTTAGAAAACTTTATCTTAATTCGGGAAATTTCTAACAATCATGACTAGAGAACTTGTGATCAGCCTCATTCAGCTAGACCTAAAGCACAATCAACTCACAAAGGGCTTCACAAAACTCGGTCTTGATCCCAATGTCCGTTCTCTTGAAATTGTTGAGGTAGTCGCCCGGTTGATGGGAGTTGAAAAGGTGATGTCAGCGACTAGTGGGCGAAAATCTATTTCAGTTATTTAGGACAAGCCTACAATTTTAAAATCTCGGAACGGGGTATTAACTTTAAATTTTACCCTCATCTAATAATGTCCCGCTGACCAGATCAAATACCAAAATTGGTTTTTCCTGCCCTGTAATGTTGAAAGGAATAGAGTGGTAATAACTAACAGTGATATCGTTCTGATCATTGCATTCCGTTTAAGGAGCAAACGTTCTAGCTAAAACGGAATTAAATGGACTTTATTTTTTGTTGTTGGGGAATGATTACCATTCATGCTGGCAAATTAATTTGCATGCTTGGCCAATAATGATGCATCAGCATCATTTGAATTTATGCCGGGGAAAGGTCCTATGCTTTGACTGCTGAAGAAATGAGGTGGCTTAGTAGGGGAACTGTTCAACCATCTACGGCATTAGGAATGGGTATCTGAAAGGTTTCTTTTTTTCTCCTTTTTTCAGATGGTTAAGGCCTATACGTGTATTAGCCGCATCCCGAAGGAAGCGTAGGAATCATGAATACAACCCAACTAACAACCCGGTGGTACAGAATGGCAAGCGACACCCTGGGTTTTTATCGGGATGGGCACATCGGGATCATAGAAGTCATCAAGGGGTTCAACATAAGGAGGGCAGTTGTTGCAATCTGAATTGCAATGGGAATAAAAGGTGATTGGTTTCCAGGGTGATTCAGCAAAACAATCACCTACCTGTAGAGATCTACCTCCTTTAACCGTGCGTTTAGTATTGGTATCTAAGGAGGTAACAAAGCTTTGGACCTTCAGGGTTTGAAGAGACAATTTTTTTTTAATAGCCATAGTTAAGGATTTTAGCGGTATATGAATTCCTAATATAGCATGAGGGCAAAGCGCTTATGAACAATTTATGACGAGCGACAGAAAATATATGATAAGCCGCCACTTTTTGCTGATGGGTGGAGCTGTGGTAAATTCGGGCAATGGAAAGTTTTTGGGAACCGGTCACAAAATGGACAACTTAAATCTATTTCAATTTCCTAAGTTCTT
>JANQFB010000261.1 GCA_028278085.1 Chitinophagales bacterium | reverse complement strand
GTCAGCGGCCCCTTGATCGCTACCAAATAATCGCTGATGGTGTCGAGGGTTGCCTGTGGCAGCCATTCACCGGTTTGGTTGTAGGCCTTTTCTCCGGCCAATACCTCTTGCCAGGAAATTTTCCGGGATCCGTTGTATGCTTTTTCTACGGCAGCATCGAATACCCGCTGGGCAGCCGCCCAAATATCAGGGCCGATCCCATCACCTTCTATATAAGGGATCACAGGGTTATCCGGAACATGCAATGCTCCGTTTTGCATGCTGATCTTTGTTCCACTCATTGTTTTAATATTTTCAGATTTTGGATATAAAAAACAGGCTGCAAAGATAAGGCTTTTGCGCTAAAAATCGCAGGATAGCCTTCGCTATTCTGTGATTAATTGCTGTTCCGGTTTTATCCGGGAAAGCCGTGGATGGATTTACCCGGAAAGGTCGGAAAACCGGCAGATTTGATAGGTGTTGAACCTTGTGTTAATTCTGTATAAAAACTAAGTTAATATTACCACAAAATTGACGCAAAATTGCACCCGGATGTTTTTGCCCGGGTATTCCGGAACCGGCGAAACCAAACGCAATATTTCCCTCAAAAAGCGTAATTTTGAAGAAATATTTTCCATGCGAGAACCCTATCTGGATGGTAACCAGGAGCCCTTGAGCGCTGCCGAACAGGAGATCGAAAAGATCCTCCGTCCCCAGGAAATAGAAGATTTTGACGGCCAGCCCAAGTTGATCGAAAATCTGAAAGTATTCGTAACGGCGGCACGGCAAAGAGGGGAGGCATTGGACCATGTATTATTGCATGGCCCGCCGGGTTTAGGCAAAACGACACTTTCCCATATTATCGCCAATGAGCTGGGCTCCGATATCAAAGTTACCTCGGGCCCGGTATTGGAAAAGCCCGGCGACCTGGCCGGATTATTAACCAACCTGCAGGAAAGGGATGTCCTTTTTATCGACGAGATCCATCGTTTGAATACCGTGATCGAAGAGTACTTATATGCAGCTATGGAGGACTTTAAGATCGACATCATGATCGACTCGGGCCCCAATGCCCGGAGCGTACAGTTGAACCTGAACCACTTTACCCTTGTCGGCGCTACTACCCGTTCCGGTTTGCTGTCATCCCCTTTGCGGTCGAGGTTCGGGATTACGGCACGACTGGAATATTATCATGCGGGGGTATTGGCCAATATCGTCAAACGTTCGGCCGGTATCCTGAAAATAGCGATCGAAGAGAAGGGCGCCAAAGAGATCGCCCGCCGCAGCCGGGGTACGCCGAGGATTGCCAATGCCTTGCTGAGGAGGGTACGGGATTTTGCACAGGTAAAAGGGGATGGCACCATCGATGTGGCCATTGCCAAATATGGCCTGGAAGCCTTAAATGTCGATGAACACGGGCTCGATGAAATGGATAACCGGATCCTGGCCACAATCATCGAAAAATTCAGTGGTGGCCCGGTGGGGATTAGTACCATTGCTACAGCGGTGGGTGAAGAACCGGGAACCATCGAAGAAGTATACGAACCCTTTTTGATCCAGGAAGGTTATATCAAACGTACATCGAGGGGCAGGGAAGCCACGCCGCTGGCTTACGAGCATTTGGGTAAAACGCCGCCCAGGGAGTCCGGGACTTTGTTTGAGTGAGCTGAAATAATAGCCTATGTGTTCCTGTGAATGCACATAGGATTTTTAACTGTGCTGCTTCTTTGCCTTGGGTAGGCCAATAGTTTTTAGCATTTCATTTGCTTTATCCACTTTATCCTGAAAGAGTGGAAGTTGCTTGTATTTTGCCAAAGACTGGTCAATCCGGACAACCGGCACCTTGTTTTTATTAAGTTCATTTATTTTTTTCATCATTTCTTAATATACGTTTTACTAGAAATGCTTCATAATCAATATCTTTTTTAAAAGATTCCCATTCATTGTCTTTTAGTCCGTAGATTTCGAAATCATCTTTAACCTCATCAAAGTACTTGGTTATTCCCATTCTATAAAGCCTAGTTCTTGCCTTTGTACTCCCTGTTGCATAAATATACGCATCATTGTATTTGTCGCAAAAAGCATATACCGTGGCGACTACGGTAGCTAATACTTTTTCACTGTCATGATTATTCGAAACAATAGTGTCATTAATATCATTTGATTCCTGGTTTTTGTCTCCGAAAGCAAGGTTATATAAATCTTTTAGGTTTGTTTCACTGAATTTGACAATTTTAGGTATGGTACCTTTCGGCCCTTCACTATTGAATTCGAATACCATCAGGGTTTTCTCTGCTTTCAACTCATACCTGGGCAGTTTCATTTATTAATTTAACAGTTATACAACAAATTTACAAATTATCCTTTCGACAAACAGCTCAAGAGTTACTTGCAATATAGCTTATTAGAAATAAATGTTTTCCCATAGGGAATTCTTACTTCTCATACTTCCCGAAATAATAGACCAGCCGGAAAGTCGCTACGCTGCTGTATTGCTCCTCGATCCTGTTTTTAACGCTTCTGGGGAAGGGAATATTAAAGCCCATCGGTACGATGGAATAGGAATATCGCAGGTTGATGCCGATATTCGGTGTGGCCATGAAGGTACCACTGATGACGTATTGAAGATCTCTTTTCTTATAGGGCCCTTCCGGGGTATGGATCACCGGATTGCCCTCCGTTTCTTCCAAAGATTTGACGAGGGTACCTACACTGACCCCCAATCCGAAGATCAACTGGTTTTTATCATTGTAATTCACCAGGATAGGCACGTCGGCATAATTCAGCCGGAGCAGGTAGGTGCGGTTGGGATCCAGGCGGTTGGGAAGTGTCCGGCTGCCTTTTTGGGCATACAGGATCTCCAGGCTAACGGAGAATTTGGGGGATACGGGAATGATCCCCATGGCACCGAAATTCAGGCCGATCTTATGAAAACCCGCCAGATCGTCGCCATTCACCTGCGTCGCATTAAAGCCCCCGATGGCTGCAGCCCTGATGTTCTGGCCGTTGGCATGGATGAACGCCATTAACAACAATAAAAACAAGCCTAAAACTTTTTGCATGACCTGGTTAGGATAGGTTATCCGCAAAGTTATCCCTTCTTCGGCAGATTTTCCCGCCCCGGCTGGAATCCCGTACGAAATCCGGTGGAATTAAATCCTATATTTGTGCTTCGGAATCCTATGTTCACTTACAGCAACATAACCCTTAAAAAGCTGGAGCAGATCTGCCAGGAATCCGAATATATTGTCCGGTATGAGAAAGGCAGTTTCGAATCGGGTTATTGTATCCTGGAAAATAAAAAAGTGATCGTGATCAACAAATTCTATGTGCTGGAAGCAAGGATCAACAGCCTGCTGGAGATCATCCCAAAGCTGGAGATCGACGTGGATCTGCTGTCCGAGAAATCAAGATCCTTTTTAAAGAAAACCGGCATCCAAATCAACCAGGGATCATAAACCGGAGCCTTGTAAACGGATAGCATTGAAAGTAACATTTTTAGGTACGGGAACATCGCAAGGTATTCCGATCATTGCCTGTGATTGTGAAGTTTGCCGATCGGCGGATGAAAAAGACCATCGGCTGAGGTCGTCGGTAATGATCGAAGACGAGGGAACAACGATCGTTATCGATACCGGCCCGGATTTCCGCTATCAAATGCTGCGGGAAGGGGTAAAAAAGCTGGATGCTGTTGTGTTCACACATGCCCACCGGGATCATACCGCCGGCTTGGACGATATCAGGGCGTTCAATTATATCCAAAAGAAAGATATGGATATTTATGTGGACCAAAATACCTTGGATACACTTAAATCCCAGTTCGATTATATTTTTGCCCCGAGCCCCTATCCGGGCATTCCGAAGATCAACATCCATATGATCGAGGACCGGCCGTTCAGGGTGCAAAACATGGAATTGACCCCTATCGAGGTCAAACATTATAAGCTACCGGTCCTGGGTTTTCGCATCAAAGGCTTCACCTATATCACCGACGCCAACTACATTTCAGAACAGGAGATGGAAAAAATATACGGATCGGAGGTGCTGGTTTTAAATGCCTTGCGAAAATCCACCCATATCTCCCATTTTAACCTGGAAGAAGCCATCGATCTGGTCAACCGGGTAAAACCGCGTCAGGCCTATTTTACTCATATCAGTCATCAATTAGGCAAGCACCGTGACATCAGCCCGGAGTTACCGGAAAATGTTTTTTTAGCTTATGACCGGTTGCAAATTGAACTTTAAGGGAAAGATTAGGGTTGTGATGTAAGCTGCAATTGCAAAAAAAGCCTTATCTTCAAAACCCTAAATCCTAGGATTATGATCAAGCACCTTACCCTGACCTTAACATTTCTTTTTACCGCTATAAGTTTTGTCGCTGGCGTCGGGCACGGCTCATCCTTAAACGATGATATTACGTTTACAACCCACAAGCTTCCTGACCTGGCTATCCAGCAGGAACTGCGTCAGCAACAGGCCTGGCAGGATTTTAAAGCAAAAAATAAAAACTGGTACGTAGAATTTAACGAGCTGACCGGCTTTCCCCACCGCGCTTTCGGCAAACCCATAGCGCTCCGGTCCGGAGGGGATCTGGCTGCAGCTTCGTTGGATTTCCTGCGATCCTCCCTGTCCGGATTTGCCGTCCGGGTCGATGACCTGGAATTGACCCGGATCAGCCAAAACAAAGGATACCATTACCTGGACTTCAAACAAAATTATCAGGGCCTGGAGGTCTTGTTTTCCAGGGTTACGTTAAGGATCAATCAAACTCATGAAGTATTGATGTTCGGCACGGATGTTTTTAACCCGGCTCAGGTCAATACAACGCCGAACTTGACCGGAGCCGAAGCTATTGCTTATGCCTCCAATGCATTACGCGGCAAGATCACCGGATCCCATACCGGAGACCTTAAGATCTTACCCGTTCCCCATACCAGCGGATATCAGTTCCATTTGGTTTATGAAACTTGGGTGGAAACGCTCGCGGGAAGTATACCGGGAAAATACTATACACTTGTAGATGCCCATTCCGGGGAACTGCTTTACCGGCAGAATGAAGTAAAATTCGGCGGCGGACGGGAAGTCAGTATGCACCTCGAGGCTACCGTTCATGCGGATAATCCCTATGTTCCGGTTACGGTACATCCGGTACCCAATGCAAGGGTAGTGGTCGGAGGAAATACTTCCTATACCGATCATAACGGAGACTTCTCCCCCGGAACAAGTAGTACGGTCAATGCGCAGATCACGCTCCGGGGGTTGTGGTCGAGAGTGGTGCTGGGAGCCCAGGGCACCTCCTCACCTTCCTTCAATGCCACCCTCAACGATGGCAGCAACCTGGTCAGTTTTGATAACGATGCCGTCCTGGAAGAAAGGACCGCCTATTATCATGTTAATGTGATCCACGATTATATGAAGATGCTAATGCCCAATTTCACGGGAATGGATTTCGAGCTATTAACCCGGGTAAACATTGATGATCCTACCGGCTGCAATGCCTATTATGACGGCAACAGTATCAATTTTTTCTCATCCAACCAAACTTGCAATGCCTTTGCTTTGGTAGGCGATATCTGCTACCACGAATACGGCCATGGGATCAGTGATTACTTTTACCGGGATGAGGGCACATTTTTCCAAAATGGCGCTCTCGGGGAAGGCTATAGTGATCTATGGGCGATGAGTATTACCGAAAAGGAAACGGTGGGCGAGGGTATGAGCACCACCAGTTCTTCGGCTGCCGTCAGGCGTTATGATTTCTGGAAAAAGATCTACCCGGATGATATTGTCGGCGAAGTGCATGCCGACGGTGAGATCATTGCCGGCGCCTGGATGACCCTGGCCGGAAACCTCGGAGATATCCAGCAAATGGCACAGATCTTTGCAGACCATTATTATGGCTTGCCCAATGGCCCGAACGGTTCCGAAGGGCAGGTGTTCCGGGATGCGTTGCTGGAAGCCTTGATCGCAGATGATGATGACGGTGATCTTTCCAACGGAACGCCAAACGACGAAACGATCGCCTGTAGTTTTGCCGAACATGGCATTAACATGGTCCCGGATACCGAAACATCGCATACGGAAGTTCCGGTATATTTCCCTTTTGATGAAGTGGAAATTACCTTTAATGTCGATATCAGTCAACCCTGGTATTTTAAGAACAATAGGATGGTTTACCGGACGGGTTCGCAGGAGACCTGGGATACGCTTGATGTCAGCTTGAATGACGGCGAATACCAAGCCCTTATCCCGGCCCAGGACCCGGGGACGGTGATCACTTATTACTTTATCTTCGATAACCTGTGCGGAGGCCAGACGACCTTCCCGGACCGGGCGGATTTCGATGTACCGAATATTCCCTATCATACCCTGGTAGGCTTTGAATTGATAGAGATCCAGGATTTCGATTATAACCAGGGAAATTGGACGATCGGCGATGCCAGCGACAACGCCACGACCGGTATCTGGGAGATCGGTGCTCCCACGCCTTCATATCTCAACCCCGGCAATCCTAGCCCGGAAACGGAAATTCAGCCCGGCACCGACCATACGCTTGGCAGTGGAAACATGTGTGCCTTTACCGGCAATGCCGGGGTCGGCGATGGCATGGGCACCAATGATATCGACGGTGGCGAAACAACCTTGTTTTCCCCCTTTTACGACCTTAGCGAATATGAGGACCCTGCTTTCGAGTTTTATCGCTGGTATACCAATGACCAGGGCAACGAACCCCTGGATGATGATTGGAAAGTCTATATCTCCAATGATAACCAGGATTGGATAGAGATCGAAAATACCAATATACCCGACAAAAGCTGGCGCAGGTTTGCTTTCAAAGTAAAAGATTATATAACGCTTAACAATACGGTCAGGATCAAGTTTGTCGCGGCGGATCATGCCCCGGGAAGCCTGGTGGAAGCCGCGATCGATGACCTGGCGCTCTATGATTTCAGCGATAAGGTCAATAACCTCGCGGAACCCGAAGGATCCTTCCGCATGAGGGTGTTTCCCAATCCCTCACGGTCGGATTTTGTGCTGATGCTGGATGCCGGCGACCGCTTGTTCGATATAGAACTGATCAATTCCCTGGGCCAGGTGGTGTTCCTGCAAAGGAATGCAGCCGCCCATCATAACAAGGTGATCATTCCAACGGGGGGATTAAGTTCGGGATTGTATATCGTAAAAGTAAAGTCAGGAGATGACATGCATTTCCGTGAAGTGATCCTGAATCGGGAAAAATAATTTTCGTGAGCATGCAGCCGGTCATACCGAATGGCTGGATGCTCATGCCACGTTAGGGTTGTTGAAGGTTGAATTTTTTTTCACGGTTAACCCGCAAACAATCCAACGTTTTTTTAATAACTATAGGGTCTGCATACAGGTCGGCGCCCCCTCTGCCGGCCTGTGTGTTTTTTATAAGCACCTCCTTCCTGTAAACCCTGCTATTGATCCGGCAGATATTGGATAATTTTTCCGGTCAAATGTTGAAATGTAAGCGGTATTAGCTATATTCACGGCTTATACCGCTCGATATGAAAGCTGATCCAATGCAGGAAAAGCTTGTTCGGTTGACTTTATTCAATTCCATCATGGTTTAAATGATCGTTTATGGCTATGCAATCCGATAACAGGGGACAATGGGGCTCCAATATAGGTTTTATTTTAGCGGCGGCCGGTTCGGCGGTAGGCCTGGGTAATATTTGGCGTTTCCCCTATTTAACCGGTGAGAACGGCGGCGGCGCTTTCGTTTTTGTTTATTTATGCTGTGTGCTGCTGATTGGATTGCCCCTGCTGTATAATGAGATCGCCCTGGGTCGGATGACCGGTAAAAATCCGATTGGAGCCATCGGGGCGGAAAAGCCGAAAAGTTTCTGGTTGATCAACGGGGTGCTCTGCATTTTGGTTTGCTTTTTTGTGCTGAGCTATTACAGCGTAATTGCCGGATGGACCATCGGCTATGTGTTTACCACCATAACAGGCATGTCGGTGGATTTTGCCGAATTTATTAAAACGCCCGAGGCGGTTATACCCCTGTTGGGCATGTTTATCGTAATGACCGTTTTTATTGTGCTGGGAGGCGTTTCAGGCGGTATCGAAAAAGCGGCGAAAATTCTGATGCCCTTATTATTGCTGATCATACTGGCGCTGATCGCCCGGTCGTTGACCCTGGATGGCGCCATCAAGGGCGTGAAATATTATTTGATCCCTGATTTCACAAAGATCGATGGTAATGTGGTGCTCATGGCATTGGGGCAAGCCTTCTTTTCCATGAGTGTCGGTTGGGGTCTGATGGTAACGTACGGCTCCTACCTGCCCAAAAATCAAAATATGGTTAGCGCCGGCGGATGGGTGGCTTTTGCCGATACCATGGTCGCCTTATTGGGGGGATTGCTGATCTTTCCGGCGGTTTTTGCTTTCGGAAAAGATCCGGCTTCAGGCCCTACCCTGGTTTTCCAGGTATTACCCGATATCTTTTCCCAGATGCCGGTAGGTAATGTCATCGGGGGCATGTTCTTTTTACTGCTGATGGTAGCTGCCCTCACGTCTTCCATTTCTATGTTGGAAGTACCGGTTTCCTACCTGATCGACGAAAAGAAATGGAACCGGAAAAAAGCTGCATGGATCGTGGGGATATTAGCATTTGTCGTAGGCATACCTTCCGCCTTATCCCAGGGCGCTTGGCCGGCCGTTTCTGCCGGGGGTATTTTCGGCGAACTTTCTTTCCTGGATTTTATGGATAAGTGGTGGGGAACGATGGGTGTAGTCGTCATATCGTTGCTGTTCAGTCTTTTTGTCGGTTGGGCCATGCCGGTCAAAAAAGTTTCCGATGAGTTGGGTGAAGGAGCGCCGATCTTCCATCAAAAAATTCTATTGGGCATATCACCTTCCCAATTATGGGTATTCTTTATCCGGTATGTATGCCCGATCGTTATCGCCGTTATGCTCTACTTTAATGTGAGCGAATAATACCGGTTCGGCTTTCTTTTTTTACGGGTAAAATCAAAAGTCAGATCGGTAACAATCTGCTTTACCGCAGCTTGTACGCCATCGCGGAATTGATTGAACGATTGATCCATCATGACAAACTAACCATCAATGTGTTTCTGTTGGCAAAATAGTGCAGTTATTTCCGCAACGGCGTACTAGCGTACCGGAGTACTTCCGGTTGTTGAATCTTCCAATACCTGTTCAATGGATTTCAAGGAATTATTACGATCATGGTTGTCGTTTAATCGGCGGGAAAGAAATGGCATATTGGTATTATGTGTGTTATTGATCATATTGCTGGCCATTCCGAAGTTGTTTCCCTTGTTGTACCCACCTGAAACGACCGATTTCACACAATTCCAGGAGGAGATCCGGCAGTTCGAAGAGCAGTTGGCCCAAGCAGCCAGGGAAGCGGAAACCCAAGCATCCCCCAAAAAATCACGGGTCAAAAAACTAGCGCCGCCACCAGAGCTATTTCCCTTCGATCCCAATAATCTGCCGGAGGAAAAATGGAAGGCCCTGGGTTTACCTTCCCGGACTATCAGGACCATCAAAAACTATGAAGCCAAAGGGGGCCGTTTTTATCAAAAAGAAGACGTGAAAAGGATCTACGGCCTGGCCGAGGAGCAATTTGCGCTACTGGAGCCTTTTATCCGGATCGATAGCCTGGCCTTTCCTCAATCATTTTCGCGCGATACCTCGCGGCGATGGAAATTCAAACCCTTTCCGAAAAGAGAAAAAGTAACCGTACGGATCAATAGCTCAGATTCACTGGAATGGATCAGGCTCCGGGGGATCGGACCTGTGTTTGCTTCCAGGATCCTCCGTTTCCGGAATTCATTGGGGGGATTCTTGTATAAAGAACAGGTCATGGAAGTTTATGGGATCGATTCGACATTATTCCGGAAAATAGCGCCAAATTTGCAGGTCGATAGCGTCGCGGTCAGGAAGATCAATATTAATTCGGCAGACCTGGAGCAATTAAAAAAACATCCTTATCTTAGCTTTCAGGTTGCGCGAAGCATCGTCGAATACCGCGAACAGCACGGCTTTTACCGGAATATACATGCCTTGTCAGCCTTGTATTCCATCGATGAAGCCTTACTTGAAAAAATACAGCCTTATTTGACCACCGAATGATAGCCAATAAGATCAAAGAAGCCGTCCGGGAGATCAAGGATTTTCCAATTAAGGGTATCGGTTTCAAAGATATCACACCTATCTTACTGGATCCGCAGTTGTGTAAAGAACTGGTGGATGAATATGTTAAACGGCTCAACGGGCAGCCGGTTGATGCCGTTCTCGGAATTGAAAGCCGTGGTTTTCTTTTCGGCATCCCGATCGCTCAACAGTTATCCGTGCCATTTATTCCGATCCGTAAAGAAGGTAAATTACCCGGTAAAACCATCAAACATAGTTATGA
>JANQFB010000218.1 GCA_028278085.1 Chitinophagales bacterium | reverse complement strand
CTTTTTCACTATACCTTGGTCTGTCGCTACTTCTACGAAATACAGACCGCTTGCCCAACGGGAGGTGTCAATTGTCTTTTCAGTCCCCTGATGGAAAATTCGCCCGGAATTGTCGTAAATCTTTATGTTTTTGAGTTTTAGGCCTGCTACGGTGTTTATGGAGAACTGGCCAACCATCGGATTGGGGTAAAGTTTGATTTGAACATTGGAACCTATTTCCTCTATACTAGTCCCGAGACATATGAAGGCGAAATTGTCAATCATCCATCCGTCCCTGCTGTTTTCAGCCGTGTCGCTGGAAAATGTGAAACGGAAGCGGTAATGGTTCATTCCTCTTGCCTTGTTAATTACGGAATATTGCCATCCCCCTGAATTGCCTGTAAAACCAGGCATGCTGTTAATACTGCTAATGGTGTCTTTCATAGCATAGAAGTTATTAAGGAAGAAACCATTTAGGGTGTCATATACTATGTTGGTCCAAGTCGAACCATTGTCCTTTGATACTTCTATTATGCCGCCGTCTTTGAGCGAATCAGTATCGAAACGATGCCAAAAAGCAATATATGTTAGATCGTTTGTAAAAACCACAAACTCGAAAGAAGATTGATTGCTGGCAGGATAAGTATTAAAAGAGTCTGTCATAAGGGCATGAGGTGCAGAGTACGCACTGTCAAATACCGTCTTCGAAGGAATCCCTATTTGCCAAATATTGTTAGGCTGCGTGGTGTCGAAGTAAAAGTAATTAGCCGTATCCCTGTCTTCAAAGTCGCTTATAGGAAGTGGATGTCCATATGCTGTTGAATTAATCGTATCCTGTCCGAACGCAGTTAATGAAGCTATAAGAGTGATAGCCGAGATTAGAATTATTCGATCTCTTGTTTTATTTTTTTGATATGGATAATTAAATATGATCATAAGTTGTCCAGATAAATGATGGAATCTGCAAAGATCAAAAGGAAATTGATAGAGGCGATTTTGTGTCCTTCGGGCGATCATTGTGAATTTCTTCTTGAAAGCGAAGTAATGGTAGTGATGTTTTGGGCGAATGCCATGCTCCAATAAAGCGTTGCCATGAAGATTGCTGTAAAAAGTATCTTGGTTGTTTTCATAATAAAGTTTATATGTAATAAAGTGATTTAAATATATACGCAATGCAACCATTCTCCAAAAACATTATTTTCGATTTGCAACAAATACTTTAAAAAAATATAATATGAATTATTTTACCACCACAATTTTTCGTTTCTATAAAATCAAAGCCAACAACTTGTAAAATATAAGCCCGTGAATCGAAGTGATTAAGGTCTAGCATATAGGTTTTTCATGGATTCTATTTTTACCATTTTCCTGTTTGGTTTTAGGACAATCGTTTTCATAGGAAAGTAATATTAAGGGTTAAAGTGAAATAATTACTTTCCCGGTACAGGAGATATTTTCGCCTTTGATCTTCAGCAAAATTGATCTGAATTCGCATAGCATTTGTCAGGCAAACTCAGTTAAACCTGTTTACCAGATGCTGTCTATTGTATAACCGTATCCGTTACTTGAAGTAACGCTTCTGGAAGAGCAGGATCATGAAAACTCCGGTGGTAATGGCCGAATCAGCCAGGTTGAATACCGGTTGAAAGAAGATAAAATAATTCCCGCCCCAGAAGGGGATCCAATCGGCGAGGTAACCCTGGTAAACGGGAAAATAAAGCATATCGACGACTTTGCCTTTCAAAAAGCCGGTGTAGCCACCGCCTGGAGGAAACAAGGTAGCGACCTGGTGTACGGAATCGGAGAAGATCATCCCGTAAAAAGCGCTGTCGATAATATTACCCAGCGCACCGGCAAGGATCAGGGATATGCTGATGATAAAGCCAAAAGGCGCTTTGTTATTGATCAGGCGGTTCAGGTAGAGGGCGATAAAGCAAACTGCAATGATCCGGAACAGGCTGAGGATCAGTTTCCCGTATTCGCCCCCGAAGGTCAGCCCGAAAGCCATTCCCTCATTTTCCGTAAAATGAATATAGAACCAGTCAAAGAGCTTATACTCCTCACCCAGGTACATATTGGTCTTGATCCAAAACTTCAGTGATTGGTCAAGCAATAGTACCGCGAAGATGACCAGTAACGCCTTAAATCCTGTTTTCAAGGGACTATTTTTGAGCTTTTTTTGCGTCGATGCTCAAGGTGGTGTGTGGTTCGGCCCTCAGCCATTCTTTGGAGATGAGTTTACCGGTTTCACGGCAAATTCCGTAGGTTTTATTCTCGATCCTGATCAGGGCTTTTTCCAAATGATCGATGAATTGCTGTTGGCGGGCTGCCATTTGGTTCAAATGTTCACGTTCCATGGAAGCGTTGCTTTCTTCCAGGCTGATGAACCTGTTTTCCGTATCGTCGGTCCCATGATCATTTGACCGGTTGATCTGCTCCTGCAAATAGTGGTATTCTTTTTTCGCAACTTCCAGTTTCTTCAGAATGATATCTTTGAATTCCACAAGCTCCTCATCATTATATCTTGTTTTTGCGTTTTCCATGACTTAACTTTTTTGTTTGATGTCAACAAAAATTTCGAACTCGTTTACCATAATGGCGTCCTTTTCCTCCAATTCTTCCCTAAAATCAATGTCCTCAGCCAAAATTTCGCTGCAAATATACGCTTTATAATTGTCAATACCATCAAATATATTAGGCTGACTCTGAATTTTAATCGTTATACGGTCGGTAACTTCAAATCCTTTTTCCTTACGTAAACGCTGGATCCGGTTAACCAGTTCCCTGGCGAACCCTTCATTTTTAAGATCTTCGGTCAGGGTAATGTCCAGGGCTACGGTGAGGTCTCCCAGGTTCGTTACCAGCCATCCCGGGATATCTTCGGAGGTGATCTCCACTTCATCGGCATTCACTTCGATGGTTTCGCCATCGATGGTCAATGACAATTGCCCGGAGCTTTCAAACGACCGGATTGCCGGCTGATCCATTTGAGCGATTGCCTGGCTTACCGCTTTCATTTTCGGGCCCAGCCGTTTGCCCAGCACCCGGAAATCGGGTTTTATTTTTTTGACGATCACCCCTTCGGTATCCTCCATGTATTCGATGGCTTTGATATTGACCTCCGACCGGATCAGGTCTTTAACCCGGTCGATTTGTTGTTTGATGGGTTCATTGCCTACCGGGATCATGATCTTATTGAGCGGCTGTCGGACCTTGATATCCACTTTCTTACGCAGGGAAAGGACCATCGATGAGATCTGCTGTGCCATTTCCATCCGCTCTTCCAGGGGTTTATCGATCGCATCTGCCGATGCTTCCGGGAAGGATACCAAATGAACCGAGGATTCCGGGTGAAGGTGGCTGATGTTATTCAGGTTCCGGTACAGGAATTCCCCGAAAAAAGGCGCTATGGGCGCCATCAGGCGGGCGATAACATCCATGCAGCGGTAAAGGGTCTGGTAAGCCGCGATTTTATCCGTGGAATATTCGCCTTTCCAAAAGCGCCGCCGGCAAAGCCTCACATACCAATTGCTGAGGTGGATATCCGTAAATTCCTGGATAGCGCGGGCAGCTTTGGTCGGCTCGTAATCGTCATAACTGCTGTCGACCTCTTGGATCAGGGTATTCAGGAGGGAAATGATCCACCGGTCGATCTCAGGCCGCTCGGCCAGGGGAGTTTCGGCTTCCTGGTGGGTAAAGCCGTCGATATTGGCATACAGGGAGAAAAAGGAGTAGGTGTTGAATAAGGTACCGAAAAACTTCCGCTGTACTTCTTCGATGCCGGCCTCGTTAAATTTCAGGTTATCCCAGGGTTGTGCATTGGTCAGCATATACCACCGGGTGGCGTCGGCGCCGTATTGGGCGATCGTTTTAAAAGGATCGACGGCATTGCCCAAACGCTTGGACATCTTATTCCCGGCTTTATCGAGTACCAGGCCGTTGGAAACCACATTTTTGTAGGCAACGGAATCGAATAACATGCCCGCCAGGGTATGCAGGGTGTAAAACCAGCCCCTGGTTTGGTCGACGCCTTCCGCAATGAAATCCGCCGGAAAGTTTTCGGCAAATACCGATTCGTTCTCGAAAGGATAATGCCATTGGGCATAGGGCATGGCGCCGGAATCGAACCATACATCGATCAGATCGGGTTCCCGGAACATCTTTTTACCGGAAGGTGATACCAGGACGATCTCGTCGACATAAGGCCGGTGCAGGTCCAGGTTTTCGGGAAGAGCGCTTTCCATAAAACCCGCAGCTTTTGCTTTTTCAGCTTCAGCTTGCAGCGATTCCACAGAACCGATGCAGATCTCTTCCTTTCCGTCTTCCGTTCTCCAGATCGGCAGGGGCGTACCCCAAAACCGGGAACGGGAAAGGTTCCAGTCGACCAGGTTTTCGAGCCATTGTCCGAATCTGCCCGTGCCGGTGGATTTTGGTTTCCAGTTGATCGTATTGTTGAGTTCGATCAACTTTTCCTTTACCGCCGAGGTTTTGATGAACCAACTATCCAAAGGATAATAGATGATCGGCTTATCGGTTCTCCAGCAATGCGGGTAGGAATGCTCGTACTTTTCTACCCGGAAAGCTTTGTTTGTCTTTTTTAACGTTACGGCAATGCTGATATCCACCGATTCATAATCCGGGTCATCGGTATAGTTTTTGACATACTGCCCGGCAAAATCGGTAACACTGTCCAGGAACTTGCCCTGGCGGTCGACCAGTGTCAGGGAGCCGATCCCGTTTTCCTTAGCGACCTTGAGGTCGTCGGCGCCGAAACTGGGGGCGATGTGAACAATTCCGGTACCGTCATCAGTGGTAACGAAATCGCCGGTAATCACTTTAAAGGCATCACCATCTTTGGGTTGCTCATAGGGCATCAACTGTTCATAAGCAACTCCTGCCAGGTCTTTTCCTTTTAATTCGGAAATGACCTTAAAGGGGATATTTTTTTGGCCGGGCTCATAATCCGCGAGGCTCAATCCGGCAAGTTCGGGCTTGAAATAGTTATCCATCCGTTCTTTGGCCAGGATAACAGTGACCGGTTGGTGGGTATAGGCATTGAAAGTGCTCACCTTTACATAATCGATAGCAGGTCCCACAGCTAATGCGGTGTTGGAAGGCAGGGTCCAGGGTGTTGTCGTCCAGGCCAGCATATAGGTCGATGTTTCACCGGCAATCTTGAACTGAGCCGTGATGGAGGTGTCTTTAACCTCCTTATAGGTGCCGGGTAAATTCAGTTCATGGGAGCTGAGCCCGGTACCGGCGGCCGGAGAAAAAGGTTGGATGGTATAGCCCTTGTATAACAGCCCCTTATCATAAAGCTTTTTCAACAGGTGCCAAAGGCTTTCGATGTAGTCGTTTTCAAAAGTAATATAGGGATCATCCAGGTCGATCCACATCCCCATTTTTTGGGTCAGATCGTCCCATACATCCTTGTATTTCATCACATCTTTCCGGCAGGCTTCATTGTATTCGGCGATAGAAATGCTTTTGCCGATATCTTCTTTAGTGATCCCCAATGATTTTTCCACGCCCAATTCAACCGGTAGGCCATGTGTATCCCATCCGCCTTTCCGGTTTACCCGGAAGCCTTTCATAGTCTTGTACCGGCAAAACAAGTCTTTGATCGCACGCGCCATCACATGATGGATCCCGGGCATGCCGTTGGCTGACGGCGGGCCTTCGTAAAACACAAACGGGGGTTGCCCGGCTCTCGCTTCCACGCTTTTTTTAAACGTATGATCAGCCGTCCAGAATTCCAGTATCTGACGGTCTATCTCCAGCAGGTTCAATTGCTTGATCTCCGCAAATTTTAAGGTAGCTGTGGTCATCTTCTAAAATCAAGTTTTTCGAGTTCGATGTCCTCTTCTTCATCATAAACATCCATCAGGGGTTCCTTTTTCATGGCTTTCCTGTCGACGAACCGTTCGAAGGATAACAGCAGGGATGGCAGCAGCAATAAATTGGTAAACAGGGCTACGATCAGCGCGATTGAGGCGAGGAATCCGAGGTTTACCGTTCCTTCGAAACTCGAAGCCGTAAAAACAATAAATCCGCTGAACAGGATCAAGGTGGTATAGATCATGCTGATACCCGTTTCCCTCAGGGAAACCGATACGGTTTTCGAGATCTGCCAGTTGTGGCGAAAGAGTTCCTGCCGGTATTTGGCCAGAAAATGAATGGTATCGTCAACAGATATACCGAAAGCAATACTGAAGATCAGTACCGTTGAAGGCTTCAAAGGAATATCGAAGTAACCCATCAAGCCGGCAGTCAAGATCAACGGGATCGTATTGGGCAGTAGGGAAATGATCAGCATGCGGAAAGATCCGAAGAGATAGGCCATGATCAGCGCAATGAGCAAAAAGGCGATGGAAACACTATTGATCAATCCATTGATCAGGTAGCTGTAACCGGCCAGCGCCACAATGCTCGTACCGGTATAGGTTACCTTGTAGGTGGCCGTATCCAGGATGGCTTCGACTTTTTGTTTGACACTGTCTATCAGCAGGGGCATATCCACTGATCCGATATCGGCCACATCGATGCTTATCCGAGCTTTTTGCCGGTTGGAGTCGACAAATGCTTCGAGGAGTTTTCCGTCCTGTTCCAGGCCATTCAGATATTTGGCGATAAAGCTTTTATCGTAATTATCCGGAAGCCGGTATCGTTCGGGATTGCCATTGTAAAAGGCCTGTGTGGCAAACTTCGACCCTTCGATAATGGAAAGCGGCTTGGAGAATACAGGGATTTCCGCCAACTCCTGCTGCACCTGTTCCATCTTTTTCATAAAGGATAGCTGCGTGGCTTTTTTCTTTTTCTTGGTATCGACCACTATTTCAAATGGCAGCACCCCTTTAAAATGTTTCTCGAAAAACTTCAGGTCCTGGTATATGGCAGATTTCGGTGGGATATCGTCCAGGATATAACCCCGGGCTTTCAATTGTACGATCCCCCCCAATGCTACCAGTAAGAGAAGGGTAGTTCCGGTATAGACGATGGTTCGTTTATGGTGCGACCAGTGATCGAGCTTTTCCAGGATCCAGTTCAGCCAGCGGTTATCGAGGTAGCCGGTATGTTTGGTGTTTGGATCCGGCAAGTAGCTGAATACAACAGGGATGATGATCAGGGAGATCAGGAATAGCAGGGTGATATTGATCCCGGCAATGGCGCCGAATTCCACCAGGATCTTACTGTTGGTAAAGTAAAACACCCCGAATCCTGTGGCGGTGGTCAGGTTGGTAAAAAACGTTACATGACCGATCTTTTCGATCACCCGGGATAATGCCTTTATCTTATTCCCATGCCTTTTAAATTCCGCATGGTATTTGTTGAGCAGGTAAACGCAATTCGGTATGCCGATAACGACGATCAGCGCCGGCACCAATCCTGTCAATAAAGTGATCTTGTAGCCAAATAAAACCAGGATGCCTATCGACCACAAAACGCCTGTCATCACCACGATCATTGAGAAAAACACGGCATAAAAAGACCGGAACAGGATGTAGAGGATAACCAGGGTTACCCCGAGCGCCAGGAAGAGAAACATCCGGAATTCATCGGCAATGGTCGTGACCTGGTTGGTACGGAAATAGGGCAGTCCTGACTTCTTGATCCGGATGTTGTGTTTGGCGCTGAACTCCTCCAGGAGGGCATTGATATTTTCGACTACGGCGATCCGGCCCCTGGAATTCAGGACACTCTTTTCGATCGTTACCGCCATCAAATTAACCTTTGTTTCCGGGTTATAGATGAGGTTTTCGTAAAACGGCAGGTTCAGGAACCGTTCCTTGATGCTGTCCGCCTCGGCCTGGGTTTTCAGCGGCCGGTCGACGATCGGTACGATCTCAAATTTTTTATTCGCCTGGTTTTTCTTCAGATCGAATGACAGCGGAACGGATAGCACCTCTTCGATCCCTTCGAGCTTTAGTATGTCTTTTCCGATCCGGTACCAATCGTTGAAAACATCCAGCTCGAATAATTTATCCGATTGAAATCCAAGGATCAGGACATTGCCGTCATCACCGAAAATTGATCGGAATTCATTTAACTCGAGCGCTTTAATATTATCTTCCGGGATGATCCGGGCGAACTGATAGCTCATTTCGATTTGCAGCCCTTTGTAGGCCATAAATGCGGAAATGATGATCAAGCAAATTAACAGACCCAGGCGATTCTTCAGAACGATTTTTGCTATTTGTTGCCAGAAGGTCATAAAAGGGGAGTAAAGATACAAAAAGTTATCATGCTAAATTAGCTCTCCGAAGCGATGGAGGGATTGCTTTGAATTTGCCTGAAACTCAATGTATATAAGGGTTTTAGAGTGCCTGACCTCCCCTATTTGGAGGAGGGAAGTTCATTTGGTTAAATTTGCCTTGGGGCCTTGATAATTTTTAGCCAACCCTGCGAGATCTTCTTTTGAAGCAACTAAACTTTTTTGACGCTATTTTTGTAGGATATCCTGATGTATAATAAATTCATACCGGGGGGCGTTTGTAAGCCGTCAGTTCCTCTCTTGCAATTTAATCCATATATCCCTATGAGCATTCGCACGTGTATCCTGGCTGTGCTTTTCAGCCTGGCTTTGAAGTTTGCTACCGGACAGGAGATCGAGATCGGGGCCTGGCGGACACATTTACCCCATACCACCGCGGTTGCTGTGGCCAATGGTCCGAATGAGATCTT
>JANQFB010000191.1 GCA_028278085.1 Chitinophagales bacterium | reverse complement strand
CCTCGGCGGATTTCCGGCTCAGGCAGTAGATGATACCGGATTTGTTAGGGTTGCTTTTGATGAATTTTATGATGTTTTTAACAACTTCGTCCTTATTGCCCTTAGGTCTCACTTCATAATACAGGTTCGCCCGGTTAAAAGAAGAGATAAAGATCTCCGGATGATTCATCTGCAGGTTCTTGACAATGTCCGACTTCACCTTAGGTGTAGCCGTTGCCGTAAGCGCAATGATCGGGATCTTTCCGCCGATAGCATTGATCATTTCCCGGATCCTGCGGTATTCGGGACGGAAGTCATGCCCCCATTCCGATATGCAATGCGCTTCATCGACCGCCAGAAAGGATACGTTGATACCCCGGAAAAAATCGATATTCTCCGGTTTGGTCAGGGTTTCCGGCGCTACATACAACATCTTGGTCCGCTCTTCCAGGATATCCGTTCTCACTTTCTTGATCTGGGAGCGGTTCAGGGAGGAGTTCAGGAAATGGGCAATATTGTCTTTTTGGCTATAGGACCTGACCTGGTCGACCTGGTTTTTCATCAGGGCGATCAGCGGAGAAATGATGATGGCCGTTCCATCGGATAAAATGGCCGGTAATTGATAGCAAAGTGATTTTCCGCCACCGGTGGGTTTGATCACAAAAGTATCTTTTCCCGATAATAAGCTTTGTATGATGGCTTCCTGGTTTCCCTTAAAGGAATCGAAGCCGAAATTTTCTTGTAAGGCGCTTTTTAAATTGTCAGCAACACCAACCATATTCTCCACTTTCATTAACCTAAAAATATCATTTTTTTAATAATTTTGCACACTAATGTTAATATTTATTTTTAACTTGAATTGATTGAAATTTTCGGCTGAAAACGTAAAACAAACCGCCCTCAAAACCCTTAAAATTGAGGCTGATGCACTGGTAGCCTTACAACATCGGATCGATGAGGATTTTATTGCACTTGTACGGGAAATTTATCACAGCAGCGGTCGGATTGTGCTTACCGGGATCGGTAAAAGCGCCATTATCGCCAATAAGATAGTGGCTACACTTAATTCAACAGGAACCCCTTCAATATTTTTACATGCTGCCGATGCAATTCACGGCGATTTGGGTGCCGTTCTGGAAGAGGACATTCTGATATGCCTCTCGAAAAGCGGAGAATCCCCGGAAATAAAAGTTTTGATCCCTTTAATCAAAAATAACGGTAATAAGCTGGCGGCCATTGTCGGGCAGCCGGGATCATTTCTGGCCAGGCATGCCGACTTTGTACTGGATGCCTCTGTTCCCGAGGAAGCTTGTCCGAATAACCTGGCTCCTACGGCCAGTACCACCGCCCAATTGGCGATGGGTGATGCCCTTGCCATCAGTTTGCTGGAATTGAAAGGTTTCTCTCAAAAGGATTTTGCCAAAATACACCCCGGTGGAGCCCTGGGAAAGAAGCTCTACCTGAGGGTCGACGATATATTTATTCATAATCCGGTTCCGCGCGTATCCATGGATGCGCCGGTCAATACGGTCATCATTGAGATCACTTCCAAACGACTTGGAGCAACAGCCGTCCTTTCGGAAGCGGATGAGGTCAAAGGAATTATTACCGATGGTGATATCCGCCGCATGCTGGAAAGAGACCAGGCAGTCAGTCAACTGAAAGCCACCGATATTATGAGTGAAACACCGGTAACGATCCAGCATGATGAGCTGGCCGTCAACGCCCTGGCGCTGATGCGAAAGAACAGTATCACGCAGTTGATCGTTCTGGACCATCAAAAGTACCTGGGCATGCTCCATTTACATGACCTCATAAAAGAAGGCTTGGTTTAAGCATGGAAAAATCTAAAATATATGTGGCGATAATGGCCGGGGGGATCGGCAGCAGGTTTTGGCCTCAAAGCCGGTTGTCCAAACCCAAACAATTCCTGGATATCCTGGGCGTAGGTAAAACCTTACTGCAGATGACCTATGAACGGTTTTTGAAGATCTGCCCGAAAGAGAATATCTACATTGTAACCAATGAGGCTTACCGGGAATTGACACAACAACAATTACCCGATATTGATGACGGACAGATCCTCGGCGAGCCGCTCCGGCGAAACACAGGTCCCTGTATTGCCTATATTTCGGCAAAGATCAATGCCTTGCAGGACGATGCCAATATGGTGGTCGCCCCTTCCGACCATCTTATCATGAATGAGGATTTGTTTGTGGACGATATCCGGAAAGCCCTTGACTTTGTCGATAAAAAGGACTGTCTGATCACCCTGGGGATCAAACCGACCCGACCCGATACAGGATATGGCTATATTCAGTATCTCGAGAATAAAGGCGACAAGGGTGTGTATAAAGTAAAAACGTTCACCGAAAAGCCGACCTATGAAATTGCCAAGTCCTTTTTGGAAAGCGGTGATTTTTTATGGAATTCCGGTATGTTCATCTGGAAAGTCCGGAACATTCTGAAAGCCTTTAAAAAACATCTGCCCGAAATGTATGACATATTCATGGATGGCAAAAAGGTATACAATACGCCCGAAGAAAAAGCTTTTATCAAGAAATCATATGCCTTATGCACCAATATTTCCATCGATTATGCCATCATGGAAAAAGCCAACAACGTTTCGGTGATCCCTTCGGATTTCGGATGGTCCGATTTGGGAACCTGGGCGTCGTTATATGAAAAATATGACAAAGACTACCTGGGGAATGCCGTTTCCGGAAAAAATGTTATGATCTATGACTCTTCCAACTGCATGGTAATGGTTCCGGAAAACAAACTGGTGGTGCTCGAAGGCCTGGAAGATTATATCGTGGTAGATGCCGAAGATACCCTGCTGATCTGCAGAAAATCAAATGAGCAGGAGATCAAACAGATCACCACAGATATCAAGCGTAAGCTGGGGGATGAGTTCCTCTAGCGATTCCGCCCGATTTCCAGGTATCCGGCCTTTTACCTATAGCCGGTTTTATTAATCTTAAGCTAAAGCTTCATTAACATGGTATTAACCTTAATTTGTCATCTTTACCCGGAGCTATGATCAAGCAACCCTCAAAACTATCCAGGCTGCGGTCGAAGTTACCCAAAACCGGCACGACCATATTTACCATCATGTCCGGCCTGGCTCAAAAGGAAGGCGCCATAAATCTTTCCCAGGGCTTTCCGGACTTTTCCGGCTCACCGGATCTTATCCGCTTGGTAAACGATCATATGAAGGCCGGCAACAACCAATATGCCCCTATGCCGGGCATCCTGCCATTACGGGAGGCTATCGCGGCCAAAATGGACAAGCGCTATACCGCCAAGTATGATCCGGAAACGGAAATTACCATAACCGCCGGCGCCACCCAGGGCTTATTTGCAGCGATAACCGCTGTGGTGCATGAAGGGGATGAAGTGATCCTGTTCGAACCGGCCTATGACTCCTATGAACCGGCGATACAGCTAAATGGCGGCGTGCCGGTCTATATCGAACTGCAGGCTCCCGGCTATACCATCAACTGGGATCACGTAAAAAAACGCATCAACCAAAGAACCCGTTTGATCATCCTGAACACGCCCCATAATCCCACCGGTACCACGCTGTCGGCGGCCGACATGATGCAGCTCCAGAAACTGACCCAAAACAGCGATATCCTGATTCTCAGCGATGAAGTATACGAGCATATCATCTTCGATGGCCTGGAGCATCAGAGTATTGCCCGTTATCCCAAGCTGGCGGAGCGTAGTTTTATCGTGTTTTCATTCGGAAAAACCTATCACCATACCGGTTGGAAAACCGGTTATTGCCTGGCTCCCGAATACCTGATGAAGGAATTCAGGAAGATCCATCAATTCCAGGTTTTTTCGTGCAACGCTCCGATACAATTTGCGCTGGCCGAGTTTATGAACAACGCTGACGAATACCTGTCGTTACCGGACTTTTACCAGCAAAAGAGGGATTTCTTTTACGACCTGATCAAAGACAGCCGGTTCCAGGGGTTGCCCTCTACGGGTACTTATTTCCAGTTGTTGAGCTATAAGCAGATCAGCAAAGAAAAGGACACGGATTTTGCAGTCAGGCTAACCAAGGAACATAAGATCGCCGCCATCCCGGTATCGGTATTTTACCATAAATCCATCGACCATAAGGTACTGAGGTTTTGCTTTGCCAAATCCGAGGAAACCCTTAAAGAAGCTGCTGAAAAACTATGCAAGATCTAAAAGTTACGGTCCTGCAGACTTCCTTATTTTGGGAAGATCCGGCAAAGAACCTCGAGCATTTTGACCGGAAATTAAGCTTGTATACGGTCGATACCGACCTGATCATCCTTCCTGAAATGTTCACCACCGGTTTTACCATGGCCGCCGGAACCTTTGCCGAACCCATGGATGGCAACTCGGTCGGGTGGATGAGCAACATGGCACAAAGCAAAGATGCGGTCGTTACCGGAAGCCTGATCATTAACGCCGGCGATAAGTTTGTAAACCGCCTGATCTGGGCAAGGCCTGACGGCTCGGTCGAATATTATGATAAGCGCCACCTTTTCCGTTTGGCTAAAGAAGAGGAGACCTATTCGGGGGGAACGGACCGGCCGGTTTTTCAATGGCGGGATTGGCGTATTTGCCCCCAGGTATGCTATGATCTGCGATTTCCGGTTTGGAGCAGGAACCGGGAAGACTATGAGCTGCTGTTCTATGTCGCCAATTGGCCGGAAAGGCGTAATTATGCGTGGAAAAACTTGTTGGTGGCCCGGGCTATTGAAAACCAGGCTTATGTCATAGGCGTCAACCGGGTAGGCAAGGATGGAAAAGACATCAGTTATTCCGGTGATAGCGCCATCATCGATTATAAAGGGGAATACCTTTACCAGTGTGATCCGGGGGAAGACCTGGCCACTGTGCGCTTATCGGCTTCGAAACTCCTGGAATTCAAGGAAAGCTATCCCTTTTTCCGGGATGCGGATCCCTTCAAAATCACTTGATCATGGACCTCATGCAAACACGCTGGGAACAGGTGCAGGCCATGGTTCAAAAGCAATTCAACAAAGAAAAGCTGCCGGACCTCGATGCTATCTTGATGCTTATCGGGATCAATGAGCTCGGTAAGGTCAAAGCGGCCTATACCAAGGAGGAAAAGCAAGACCTCATGCATGTGGCCATTTGCCATCTGCTAAGCCAGGAAGGTTATTATGTTTTTGAGGGAAGAGATGTCGATGGCTGGCCGCACTGGGTACCCGTCAGATCTTTGCCGAAATTAACCACAAAAGAGCAGGAAACCCTCCTAAAAACCCGCATCATAGAATATTTTGGTCTTTGACCTAGCTGCTTTGTTAAAGGTACCTGTTAATGTCTGATAATTTTTGACCGGCAAATCTGAAAAAAATCTCAAATTTGCGGAAACATTAAACCTGCTAGATATGTTGAGAAAAATTATTGTATCAGGGCTGATCCTTGCGCTAGCGGCCTGCAAGGGCGAAAAGGAGCCCCGGGCAATCATAACGACCGATTATGGAGAGATCACCATTAAGCTCTATAATCAAACCCCTAAGCACCGGGATAATTTCATAAAGCTCGTTAAGAAAGGCTACTATGATGACCTTTTATTCCACCGGGTGATCAACACTTTCATGATTCAGGGCGGGGATCCCGAATCCAAGAATGCTTCGCCCATGAAAGGCCTGGGGAACGGTGGGCCCGGTTACACCCTGCCGGCGGAGATCCTGCCGGGCTTGTATCACAAGAAAGGCGCCGTTGCGGCGGCAAGGCTGCCGGATAATATCAATCCCGAAAAAGCCTCTTCCGGTTCCCAGTTTTATATAGTTCAGGGAACAGTTATGAGCGAGTCGCAGCTCAACCAGATTGAAAGCAGCAAACAACTGAAATACACTTCCAAACAGCGGGAAGCCTATAAAACCATTGGCGGAGCCCCGCACCTGGACAACGATTATACGGTATTCGGAGAAGTGGTCAAAGGCCTTGAAGTCGTCGATAAAATTGCTGCCGTAAGGGTTGCCGGGAGGAACCGGCCGCTACAGGATGTGAAAATGAAGATCAGGATGAAATAAGGGTTTCCCCCTCTTTAGAATTCGACCTGGAGGCTCAGTCTTAAGCTCACCCGCTGCGGTGTGGGTTCTGTCGGCAGGTGATCCAGGTGGGTTAGCCGCCATATGGCATCGACCCTGAAGATCTTGAAGATATTTTCTATTCCGGTTCCGATCTCGGCATAGGGCACCGGGTAGGGCACTTTGGTGAAATTTACAGTGAGATCGTTGGCCAGCAAATTTTCATTCCTCAGTTGACCGATGACCGCTTTTCCGGCGACCAGGGAACGCCATTTGAGCTTACGGATCAGCGGGATCCTGTTCAACAGAAAGCCGTCAAAAGAATGGTTGATGAACAGGGTGGCATATATATCACTCACAAACTCATATTGGTTCATGTTGTTGAAGGCATATTTGCTGTAAAAATGGGTTTCATTACCCGGGTGAACCTCCAATAACAGGTAAGGCAGGTTTCCGATAACCTTACCGGCTGAAATAATGTAATGGAACTGGCCGATCGGATTGATCGAGAAGTTATCGGATACCGAGAGTTCCAGCTTGTGATAGCTGAATTGGCTTTCCAGGACATCTTTCATCCCCAGGATATACCGCATGTGCAGAATGGGATATTTGGTGCCTAAGCTGATCCTTTCGAATTCGCCGGAAACAAATTTTTCCTGGAAAGCAAAGCGGGCATCCAGCATAACCTCCGAAGTATTGATCACCGAGATCGTATCCGTGGGTACAGGTCCTTCCCGGTTGGTGATATAGTCGAAGTCAAAGTAGGGATCGATGATCCTGTTGGAAAAAGTGATCTTGTTGGAATAACCGAAATTCCATTCCCGGCTGTAAAAGACCTTTTTTTCTTCGATTTTCAGCAGCTTTTGAGGAATATCCCGGCGATAGGCTCCGGAGAAGAGGTTATCCTGGCCGAATTCATCCTTATGCTGGCTCGATACATTGACATCATTCACATATTTTGCCCCGACCGATTGCCTGGGATTCTTGGAGAGGAAATACTTGGTATGTCCGCCGTATTTGAAAGCATTGTCCTTCGTACCATAAGCGATATGCCCGCCGATCATCCAGCGGGTGCTGAAATCGTTGCTGGTTCTGGCGCCGAACCGGAACCGGTGGCCTTCCACCACATTGTTGCTGTAAGTAGTAAAATAGGGGCCCAGTTCGAATTTTCCAAGGATATAATAACCGCTCACGACAATGGTGATCACATCGACATAGGTTTTGAACAGGGGAATGCTTTTCAGCGTATCGACAATGGCATAGATAGCCTCTTCGTTTGCAGATAACTCCTCATGCCGGGCCTCTTGCCAGAATTCCTCGGATTTATCGAATACATCTTCCGATACAATGATATCGCCCTGCTCCTGGAAATAATTACTCGTACCGGGATCATTGATCTTGAAGTGTGCATAGGATGTTGTCTTCCGGCCGATCAGGCCCGGAGATCTGTCCGGGGAAATAAAATCGATGATCAGCTTATCCTTTTTCAGCATCCAGTATTGGTTGTTGACCAAAGAGAACTCCTGGAAAATACTTAGCTTCTCAACGAAATTGATATTGACATCCTTGGCCACCTGCATGCTGATCTTTTTGATGGCATAGGAGGTATCGTTGACCCAGAAATCACCGATAAACGTATTGTCGCTTTTCCGCTTGGGCTTGAAATTGATCTGGTAGCACCACTTCCCGTCGATGAAGGCACTGTCGACCAAAAAGTATTTATAGTAGAACAAGCCGCTGTTGGAGATCGGGCTGATAAAATCTTTTCCTAAAACAGGGATCCAGTTGTCGTAAATATGAATGTCCTGGTACATGCTACCCAGGAATTGCGTAACACTTTCGTTTTTAACCCCGGAGATCTTCGAGGCCTGGATGATCTCTTTATCCGCTTTGGGGTTCTTCCGGTAATAAAAGTCCGAAAGCGTTTCGGTCAGGAACATCGGCAGGAAGGGCTTTTCTTCCGAAACACTGTCGATATTCTCGAAAATGAAATTAAAGGGCTTAAAGAACTTTCTTTGTTTGAACTCCTCGGAGATCTCGTCAATATCGATCTCTAGCTTATTGTATACTTCGAATTGATAGAAGTCGAGTTTTTCTTTGTCGTTATTGGGTTTGTTTTTGATGATCTCCCGGAGCAGGATGTGGGCCGGGTTTTCCCCGGCTATCACCACTACTTCCGTCAGGTTGAAATTGGTACGGTTGAGCTTGAAATTCAGGGTGATCTCCGGTGCATGGCCGATAAAATGGCTCATTTTCTCATAACCGATCGCAGAAGCCGTCAACGAGTCAGAGGTGCGTTCAGTGGTCAGGGTATAATAACCGTCGAGATCTGTGGTTGTGCCCGTAGTGGTGCCATTCAGGTAAATATTGGTAAAAGGCAGGGGCTCCTCGGTGTGCCCGTCGATCACGCGGCCGGTCAGTTTGACCGTTTGACTGAATGAGGTGACAGTTAAACTAACGGTAAATAGACATAGGAAATAATACTTAAGACGGAACATCTCAAATTTACGCGGGACATTTTAAAATAAAACTAATATTTATTTTTCAAAAACACACAAGACTATATCGTACATGGGGAGCAGTCGAAAAAGCCGGTTACATGATCGAACCGGCTGATGACCTTAAATTAAGCATAATTATGGAGGGATCAAAAAAACCGACGGCCTAATACTCGGAATGATACCCAAGCCTAATCGATTCTAACCCGATTTTCATATCCTTATATATCCGATAAATATGTTTACCGTTTATGAATACAGGGCTGATCGGATCCCGATATTCTATCCGTATTTATACTTATGAATGAAAAGCGGGTTGATCTGAAATCCGGGAGATTTATCCCGGAATTAATCCGAAGCAATAATCACATAAACCACTGATAATAAATAGCATAAATAGGTTGAATTGTTCTGATTGCTTAGTCCTTTATTTAAAGCCGGTTATTTAACTTTTTTTGTTCAAAAAACCTTATATTTGCCCGACAAAATTTGTAAAGATGGGAAAAGGCCATTATAAAAAGCTGCTATTGATCGGGGTTGCGTTGATGGTATTCGGTTGCGGCGGCAATAAGAGAGACCCCTTGAAAGATCTGAGACCGGCTGAAGGGGATATGTTTTATGGCGGCACCTTCCACTACAATGAGGTTGAGAATTTAAAAAGCCTGTATCCGTTATCCAGCGGAGGCATTATTCATTCCGCACATATTTTGGGTCAGATCTATGAAGGCTTGATCGGACTGTCACAAAAGGATCTTTCCATTGTACCCCGTTTGGCTGAAAAGTGGGAAATGGACAGTACGGCCACCATCTATACCTTTCATTTAAGGAAAGATGTGAACTTTCACGATGATCCTTGTTTTGACGGTGGCAAAGGAAGGAATGTTACCGCGAAGGATTTTAAATTCAGCTTTGACAAACTATGTACCGCCAGCGCTAACAATAAAGGGTTCTGGATCTTCAAGAACAGGGTTATCGGGGCTGATTCCTTTTATCAGTCGACCATGAATAATAAGCCACTTGCCGGTGGCGTGGAAGGGGTAAAGGTTATCGACGATTATACCCTGGAGATCCATTTAATGAAACCCTTCGCCAGTTTTTTACAGGTATTGGCAATGCCCTATGCAGTAGTCCTTGCCAAAGAAGCTTTTGATAAATACGGAGAAGATCAGCTTCGAATGAAGTGCGTAGGTACCGGACCATTTAAACTAAAAGAACAAAAAGAGAATGAAGCCGTCATCCTGGTCAGGAATGATAATTATTGGGGTAAAGATCAGCACGGCAATCAACTGCCCTACCTGGATGCCATTAAGGTAAGCTTCATTAAAGAGAAAAAGGCCGAACTGCTCGAATTCAAAAAGGGTAACCTCGATATGCTGTATAAGCTGCCCCTGGAGATGATCGACGAGATCCTCGATAAAAGAGGGGTCCTGAATACGGATTACAGTAAATATGCTTTGCAAAAAGTACCTTCCTTATCCATTGAATACTATGGTTTTCTGCATGCTAGTGAATACTTCGAAAACAAACTGATCCGCCAGGCATTTAATTATGCCATCGACCGGAGGAAAATTGTTGATTTCACCTTAAAGGGAACTGCCATTCAGGCCGTCTACGGGATCGTTCCCCCGGCCTTGGTCGGCTATGATACCAAAGCCATTAAAGGATATGATTTCAATCCTGACAAAGCCAAACAGCTCCTGGCAGAAGCCGGTTACCCGAACGGAGAAGGTTTCCCCGAAATAACCCTGGTGATCAGCAGAGGCGGTGGATCGCATGAACAATTAGCCGAAGCCATCCAAAAGATGCTGAAAGAAAACCTGAATATTAACCTCTTGATCGAATCATTGCCGATGGCCCAGCTACTGGAGAAAAGAGAATCAGGCAAGGCGATGTTCTGGAGGAGAGGCTGGATTGCGGATTATCCCGATCCGGAGAATTTCCTCAATTTACTTTATGGCATTCATATTCCGGTCAATAGTACCGATAAATCATACATGAACAACGAACGTTATTACAGCTCAGCCTACGATTCTTTGATTACCAAAGCCCTGACCACGATAGATCCGGATGAACGAAATATGCTATATCTCCAGGCTGATCAAACATTAATGGACGACGCAGCGATCGTTCCGCTGTACTATGAAAAAATTTATCGCCTGATCGCTCCCTACGTGGAAAATTTCCATCAGAACCCGATGGAGTTCCGGGATTTCAGAAAGGTATCTTTTAAGCCTCTTGAAATGAAAGAAAGCTAATTTATCAGGAGCCTGATCAGCGCATTTTATATCCTTAGCTTATAATATAGGAAATCTTCTGGCTGCCGGGGCTGACCCCCGGAAAAATACCACATCAATTCCGGAAACGGAAGGTTGATAGGGCTGGTTTTCCTCCTTAGCAGGCTGTAAAATGATGGCGAACAAATACTAAAAAAATAAGTGAAACCTTTTCTGAACATGAGCGTAATACTAAGGTTAATATCTTATGGTATTATTTAGACAGAAAAGGACAATTTTGATATGGAACGAATGCAGGATAACTATAAGTTCTTGGTTAAGCGGCTTGATGAATTTATCCGGAAATACTACATAAACCAACTCATAAGAGGTGCGATCTATACCAGCGCCATCATCCTTATTCTTTTTCTTTCCATCACCATTCCCGAATACTTTTTCCGATTTTCCACCACACTACGGACTTTCCTGTTTTGGGGATACCTGGCTGTTTGCGGATCTGCAGCCGTTAAGTTTTTGTTGATCCCTGCCGGGCATTATTTTAACCTGGGGAAGATCATCAGCTACGAACAGGCCGCTAAGATCATCGGTACGCACTTCCGGGAGGTCCAGGATAAACTGACCAATATCCTCCAATTAAAACAATTGTCAGACAGCCATCGGCAAAAAGAACTGATCACCGCCAGCATTGATCAAAAGATCGAAAAGCTCAAACCGATCCCAATTAAATCGGCCATAAACTTCAGGGAAAACCGGAGGTATTTGAAATATGCCCTGGCGCCATTGTTCCTGATGGGTATTTTGTTGCTTTCTTCCCCTAATGTCTTAAAAGAAAGTACTACCCGGCTGATCTATAATGGCATCTATTTTGCGCCGAAAGCCCCCTTTGACTTCGAGGTGCTGAATGATAACATGGAAGTTGTTCAATACGAAGATTTCCGCTTAGCGGTAAAAGTGAAAGGGAATATCTTACCCAAGTCCGTTTATATCGACTTCAACGATCACCAGTACAAACTCCGGAAAAAATCCAATACCGAATTCGAATATATGATCGTGAAGATCCGGCAGGATCATCAATTCAGGTTATTTGCCGACGGACATTATTCCAAAAGCTATACGATCAGGGTTTTGCCCAAGCCTTCGATCATGAAATTCGATGTGAGCCTTCATTACCCGGAATATACCGGCCAGGCCCCGGAAAATTTAAACAATATCGGCGACCTGGTTGTTCCCCAAGGCAGCAAGGTCATGTGGAACTTTTACACCAAGAATACCGAATCGATTGAATTGACGTTCGAGGATACGACTTTATTGGCCGAGAAAAAAGGCAAAGAACATTTTGTTTTACAGCGGCAATTGTTCGAAAGTACGCCTTATCAAATCGGTGTTTCCAATAAGAAGGTACATAAGGCCGATTCGATTGCCTATGTCATTAATGTGGTTCCGGACAGGTATCCGGTTATTCATGTGGTGGAATACAAAGACAGTACCAATAAAAAATATCTCTATTTCAGCGGCGAAGCCTCCGACGACTATGGCATTAAAAGGCTGAACTTCAATTATACCCTCGAGCATGAAAAGCCCGAAAATACCGAAAGTTTTTCCGTTCCCATTTCGTTCAGCAAAGGGTCGAAAAGCAGCAAGTACGAATATTACTGGGACTTAAACAAGATCGATCTCGGTCCCGGAGACAAACTGGTATATTATTTTGAGGTGTGGGATAACGACGGCATCAATGGTAGCAAGAGCAGTAAAACCAGCTTGATGAGTTATAAGATGCCTTCTGCCGAAGAGTTTGAAGCCCTCACGGAAGCAAACAATGAAAACATCAAGGAAAAGCTGGATGCTTCCATTAAAGATGCCAAAGCCTTACAATCGGAGATGAAAGATCTTCAGGATAAGATGATCAGCAAGAAGCAATTGTCATGGGAGGATAAGGAAAAAATGAAGGATCTGATGAAGAAGCATCAGGCCTTGGAAAATAATGTGGAAGAAGTTAAGGATAAATTCAAAGAAAATCTGGCACAACAGTCTGATTATAAGGAGCTTAGTCAGGAAATCGTAGAAAAGCAACAAAAGCTGCAGGAGTTATTCGATGAGCTGTTACCGGATGAAATGAAGCAGATGTTTGAGAAGCTGGAATCCTTGATGGATGAGTTGAACAAGGAGCAAATGCTTGAAGATCTGGAAGATATGGAGTTTACGGAAGAAAAGCTGGCGAATGAGTTGGACCGGATGCTCGAGTTATTCAAACAACTGGAGTTTGACAACAAACTGACCGATGTGATCGATAAACTGGAAGATCTTGCCCAAGAGGAACAGGAGTTAAGCGAGGAGACCGATCAGAAGGATGCGGAAACTTCCGAGCTCTCTGAAAAGCAGGAAGAGATCAAAGAGAAGTTTGAGGATATCAAAAAGGATATGGAGGAATTGGAAGGGATGAATAATGACATGGAGTTCCCCAAAGATATGGAAGATACCAAGCAAGACCAGGAGAGTATCCAGCAGGAATTGGACAATAGTGAAAAGGCCTTGGAAGAGAACAAAAAGAAAAAAGCTTCCCAGCATCAGAAAGGCGCCGCTCAAAAAATGGAGGAGATGGCTAATAACCTGCAGCAGATGAAAAACGACATGGATGCCGACCAGATGCAGGTAGACCTGGATGCGATCCGGCAGATCCTGGAAAACCTGGTTAAATTATCATTCGACCAGGAATCCTTAATGGAAGAGGTCAAAAAGGTTAACATCAATAATCCTAAGTATAAAGAGTTGGTTCAACAGCAACACAAATTAAAAGAAGATGCCCGGATGGTGCAGGATAGTTTGTTTGCTTTAAGTAAGCGCGTATTTCAGATCGAATCATTTGTGAATGAGCAGATCGCCAATATTAACAAGAACCTGGAAAAAGGCATTCGTGCCCTGGAAAACCGAAAAACCCCGCAAGCCACCAGCCGGCAGCAGTATGTAATGACTGCTGTCAATAACCTGGCATTGATGCTAAGTGAGGCCATGCAGCAAATGCAGAATCAAATGGCCAATAAGATGCCGGGTAACCAGAATTGTCAGAAGCCCGGTGGAAGCAGCAGCCAGATCCCCAAGCTATCCAATATGCAGCAGCAATTGAATGATCAGATCTCTGAATTGCAGCAGCAATTGAAAGATGGGAAAAAACCCGGCCAACAGGGGAAAAAGAAAATGAGCAAGGATCTTGCCAAAGCTGCGGCTACACAGGCTGCTATAAGGGAAGCGTTACAAAAATATAACCAGGAAGAAAATAAAGATGGAAAAGGTAGCCTGGGGAATCTGGATAAATTGATGGATGAGATGGAAAAAACCGAAACCGACCTGGTGAATAAGCGCTTAACCGAAGAAATGTTAAAGCGGCAACAGGAAATACTCACCCGTTTACTGGAAGCTGCCGATGCGGAGCGTCAAAGAGAAAAGGAAAATAAGCGGAAATCGGAAACCGCACAGGAATACGAAAGGGATATACCCCCTTCGCTGGAGGAGTATTTAAAAAAGAAAGAAAATGAAATTGAATTATACAAAACCGTACCTCCTGATCTTAAGCCCCTTTATAAAGATCTTGTAGAGGACTATTTTGAAAAAATCAGTTTTAATTAGATCAACAAAAATCAAAACATCTTGCTAACAATGGAACAAAAGGAATTGAAATTTCCTTCGAAACCAGAAAACATCATCGAAGTTGAGAAATTTGCTGAGGAGGTTCGCGAAGTGTTTGAAATTGACGATGAGATATATGGTAATATGTTGGTGGCTTTAACAGAGGCAGCCAACAATGCGATCATCCATGGAAATCAATCCGATGAGAAAAAAGTAGTTGCTATTTCACTAAGAAAATCGAGTGTTGCCATTACCTTCACCATAAGGGACCAGGGAACAGGTTTCGATTACAACAACTTGCCAGACCCCACAGCACCGGAAAATATCGATAAGCCCACCGGACGCGGCGTTTTTCTGATGAAACACCTTTCCGACCTGGTCGTGTTTTCCGATAAGGGCAGCACCCTTGAATTACAATTCAAGGTTTAATGACAGCAGCTCCGGATATCCAGATCTTTACGGAAGACATTTCATATTCACTGCCCTACCCATTAATCACTAAGAATTGGTTGATGCAGGTAGCTGCGCAGGAAGGTTATGAGATTGATTCCATCAACATAATATTTTGCAGTGATGAATACCTGCACGGGATCAACCTGAAGTATCTGAATCACGATAACTATACGGATATCATCACTTTTGACAATAGCGAGGAGATCAATAAGATTGAAGCCGATCTATTTATCAGCATCGAACGGGTCCGGGAGAATGCGGATACTTACCATTGTGATTGGGAGTTGGAATTAAACCGGGTGATGGTTCATGGCTTGTTGCATCTGATGGGCTATAATGACAAAAACGAGTACGAGGTACAGGAGATCAGGCAAAAGGAGGATACCTATTTAAAACTGCTTGCTGAAGCTTCATAGGATAAAAATGTTCCACGTGGAACATAAAACCGTTCAAAGCAGTAAATCAGTTATTGTAAAAGACCGGAAATGTTCAAAACATATGATGTAATCGTTGTGGGAGGTGGGCATGCCGGCTGTGAGGCCGCGGCTGCTGCAGCTAACATGGGATCATCCGTTTTGCTGATCACCATGAATATGCAAACCATCGCCCAAATGAGCTGCAATCCGGCCATGGGTGGGGTAGCCAAAGGACAGATCGTAAGGGAGATCGATGCTTTAGGAGGATTCTCCGGGATTGTAACTGACGAAACTATGATTCAATTTCGGATGTTAAATCGTTCCAAGGGCCCTGCCATGTGGAGCCCGAGGGCGCAAAGCGACCGGATGCTGTTTGCGAATAAATGGCGGATGATGTTGGAGAGCATTCCTAATTTGGACTTCTGGCAAGACATGGTAAGCGGATTAGGGGTGAAGTCGGGAAAGGTAGTAGGTGTTAAGACGAAAATGGGGATGGAAATCCCTGCAAGATCCGTTGTATTAACTAACGGGACATTTCTCAATGGTCTCATCCATATTGGAGAAAAGAAATTCGGTGGCGGAAGAGTCGGGGAGAAAAGCGCTACCGGTTTAACCGAGCAATTGGTCGATCATGGATTTACCATTGGCCGGATGAAAACCGGAACCCCACCCAGGATTGATGGGCGCTCCTTGAATTATGATCGGATGGAAGAACAATTGGGCGATGATAATCCTCAAACTTTTTCTTTCACCGGTACGAATGCCATTAAAAAGCAGCGTTCTTGCTATATCACCTACACCAACGGTAAGGTTCATGACGCTTTAAGATCCGGATTCGAGTATTCCCCGATGTTTACCGGCAGGATCAAAGCCAAAGGCCCCAGGTATTGCCCCTCCATAGAAGACAAGATCGACCGGTTTGCCGATAAGGACCGGCACCAGATCTTCGTGGAGCCGGAAGGATGGGATACGGTGGAAGTTTATGTCAACGGTTTCTCGACCTCGCTTCCGGAGGATGTCCAGTATAAGGCTTTAACGATGATCCCGGGATTCGAGTCTGCAAAAATGTTCCGCCCCGGATATGCCATTGAATATGATTATTTTCAGCCGACGCAACTGGACCTGACCCTGGAAACAAAAAAGATTAAAAATCTCTTCTTTGCCGGACAGATCAATGGTACGACCGGGTATGAAGAAGCTGCATGCCAGGGTTTGATGGCCGGCATTAACGCCCACCGAGTCGTTGTCGAAGAAGAACCGGTGGTGGTGAAAAGATCGGAAGGTTATATAGGCGTATTAATCGATGATCTGATCAATAAAGGCACCGAAGAACCATACCGGATGTTCACCTCCAGGGCGGAGTACCGGATATTGCTGAGGCAGGATAATGCCGACCTTCGGCTAACCCCGATCGGATATAAACTTGGATTGGCCACCGCTTCCAGGATGAAGCGGGTAGAGGAGAAAAATGAAGCCATTCAAAGAATATTCTCTCTTTTCCGGAAAACCAGCCTTTCTCCCGATGATATCAATGCTTACCTGGAAGCTGCCGGTACCACCCCGATCAAACAGAGTACCCGTTTGATCAATATATTAAGCCGGCCTCAGATCAATCTGAAAATGCTTAGGTCCTGGCACCCTTCGATCGATGAGTCCTTAAAACGGTTTGATGATGAATACCTGGAAGAAGCCGAGATCCAAATGAAATATGAAGGCTATATCGCTAAGGAAAAAGAAATGGTAGAAAAGGTCAACCGGCTGGAGGCCGTTGAATTAGCAAACAACATCGACTATAATTCCCTAACGGCGCTGTCGGCCGAGGCCAGGGAAAAACTGAATGCCATCAAGCCTTCTACGATAGGGCAAGCCAGCAGGATCAGCGGTGTATCTCCTGCAGACATTTCCGTGATTATGGTATATATGGGAAGATGATATCCGCTCGGATCATTCATGCTGTATGGGGTTTATTATCGATAACGCTCTTCTTTTCCTGCGCCAATGTCGTTAGTCCCTCCGGAGGGGCGAAAGATACCACTCCCCCCAAGCTGCTGGGATCGACCCCGCCACATTTGAGCACACAATTTAAGCACGACAAGATCATCTTGACTTTTGACGAGTTTGTTCAACTGAACAATCCCTCACAGATCCTGATCTCCCCCCCACTGGAGAAAAAGCCGGAATTCAGGATCCGGAAAAAATCGATTATTGTTCAACTGAAAGATTCCCTGCTGGACAGTGCCACCTACAACATCAACTTTGGCGAAAGTATTATCGACAATACCGAAAGTAATAAGCTAAAGAACTTTCAGTATGTATTTTCAACCGGGGATTATGTAGATTCTTTGATGATTTCAGGGAAAGTGGTTTGGGCAAAGGATCTGTCGACCGAAGCTGATATATTGGTGATGCTTTACCCGGATCATAGAGATTCGGTACCTTACCTCCAGTCACCATATTATTTCACCAAAACAAAATCCAGCGGAGAATTTGTGATCAATTATCTGAAAGCCGGTACCTACAAATTATTTGCCCTTAAAGATCAAAACTTCAATTATCTCTTCGACCAACCGAATGAATCGATCGCCTTTTCGGATACCCTGATTCGGGTGGATACGCTTGGTAAACGATACCAAATGATGCTGTTTGATGAAATTCCGGATAAAAAACTGGAATGCCTGGAAACCATCCATAAGCGGTATGGCAAGGTTGAATTTGTTTTTAGCAAGCCTGCCGATAGCGTTCGCCTGGTTCCCCTTAGGTTAACCCATTCACAATATAGTCCCCATTATGAGTATAGCACCGTTAAAGATACCTTGCTGTTCTGGGTGTTTGATCCGGAGCTCGATTCCATGGATGTGGTCATCTATCGAGGGAAAAAGCCTTTGGATACCACAACCATCATGTTGAAAAGCATGCCAAGGGATAGTTTATTAAAAACCCATAAATTCCGCTTCAAACATAATATCGAACCCTTTTTTGACATTAATAGTCCGATAAAGCTGTCATCCGGGAATCCGATCCGTCATATTGATACCGGAAAAATTGTTTTATTGGCTGATACGAATAAAATCAAGATCAGACCCAAGATAGCATTCGGAGATACTATTCGCCGGCAGTTGCTCCTGGAAACCACCTGGAAGCAAGGCATATCCTACCAGTTGCGGATGGATCCCGGCGCTATAACCGATGTATATGGATTGAAAAATGATACCATTGCCATCACCTTTACCACCCGGAAAAAAGAGGAATATGGGATCATTCAATTTGAATTGGATACCATGGTTAACAACTATGCCTATATCATAAGACTCTATGACTCCAGGCAAAATGTTTCACGTGAAACAGCGATCGGACCGCTAGGCAAAAAAACCTTAACATTCGATTACCTGCTCCCGGATAAATATAGTATCAGGGTTATCGAAGACCGGAACAACAACCGTCAATGGGATACCGGCCATTACCTGGAAAAACGACAGCCGGAAAGAGTTTTTAAATATAGTGGGGCCATCGATCTCCGGGCGAATTGGGAAATAGAGGTGCAAATGGAACTGGACGACTAGAAGCCATTTCAATCAGCACAAGATCAATCCTTATACCAGCTTGCGTATAATTGGTAATTCGCTGCCGTATCTTCGATCAATTGCCGGATCTGATCGGGTGCAAGATCCTTGACCTTTTTTGCAGGGATCCCGGCATACAAAGTTCCGGATTCCACAACCGTATGCTCCAACACGATCGCACCGGCCGCAATGATGCTGTTGGATCTTACCAGGGCATGATCCATCACGATCGCACCCATGCCGATCAAGACATTTTTCTCCAAAGTACATCCGTGCACGATCGCCTGATGTCCGATGGAAACATTATCGCCGATCGTGGTCGCCGCTTTTTGATAAGTGCAATGGATGATGGCGCCATCCTGGATGTTGACCCGGTCGCCGATCCTGATTTTATTGACATCTCCCCTGATCACAGCATTAAACCAGACCGAACAATCACATCCTAAAATTACATCACCTATAATTGTAGCATTATCAGCTAGAAAGGTGTCTTTTCCCAGTTCCGGGGTGTGATTATTGAGCGACTTCACCAGAGCCATCAGGATCGATTTTTTTTGTTGGTTTGACCATTTATATTCAAAAGACCCCTAGGGGGCTTAGAAGGGCTTAAAATAAAAAATTCTTGTCGGATTTTGATTTTTGAAATTAAAATTGAATCATTAATTAGAATTAACCGAGATTTTTTGATTTTAATCGAGGGTTAAATCTGTAGATTAAGGAAAAGGAGATTGGGAAAAGAATATTGGTTCTTTCATAATATCTATAAAATCCTTTGGGAGGAATCGGATATCCCCCACTAATTCCAAAAAAAAGCCAATCTATCTTATATCGTATTGAGCTAAATATGATAGAATAACCACTATACCGTTCTTCGCGCCTTTTTCTTGTATCGTTATATAACCACCCGTAGCCTATTCCGATCCATAATGGCTTTTTTCTAGTCGAGAACATAGGATAACTTAATTCAAAATTATTTGAAATATAGAAATTAAGAATTTGAAATTTATAAGTAGGAAAGTTACCAAATCTATGGAAGGCATTTGTAGTTGAATATCCAGTGTAAAAATTAAGATGTTTACGATAAAAAAAGGTAAATCCGCTTTTATGATGCTTTATACCTAAACCGATTACCGGACCTGTTAATTCATCATAAGGGATATAATTTAAACCCATGTCCATGTAAACATTTAACTTATCATCGGAATCTATTGGTTGAGCGTGTCCGTTGATTACACATAGAAGAGAGATAGCCAGAAAAATTCTACTAATGTATTTAACTATTAACTGCCAATTCATACTATATGCTTATTTATCCAGAATTACCTGGATAAATTATTAAATGAACGTAAAAATCAAGCAAATAATATTTGTTTTATGGATTTCAGTCGCCTTTTTCGGAATAAAAGTATGCATTAGATGAGGTCCATTCGTAAATCGCACCATCGTAATGATACCGGCAATATCCGGGTTCTGAACAATGTGACCAATAAAATTCAAGGCCAAATTTAGCTTTGTAATACAAGCCAGGTAAAGGGTTGCCACCACAATCGCAAATTAATTCTTGCGAATTTCTACCCCTTACATACCAATCATATTCATAGATCACCCACATTCTGTCAGGGCAATTTTCACTCCATATGGGAGTTACAGTTGTACCAGTTTGGAAATCTACTACCAAGCCTGCAGATATTGTAACGCCTATTTGATTTGGCTTAATTTTAGTCCATAATTTTCCATATTGCGCTCCTTGAGGGCGATTTCCAATGTCACAAGATAAACTACTCCATTCATTTGAATTAACCCATACTTCAGATTTCCCACATCTTTCATATCTTGTATCGATCCTCAACTTTTTTAAAACTATTCCTATCTTATTGTTGCCATCCGCACATGGGCCGCTGGATGTTACGCAACAGGGATTACAATCCGGCCCCCCACAATCTATGCCTGTTTCGTTGCAATCCTGGATACCATTAGAACAATCCGGACAAGGCCCTTTATTAGATATACAATCTTTCGGGCAATTACAATTTGTTTCACCGATAGATAAATCGCAAAAACCATCCCCGCAATCATAGGGGTTTGGAGGGCAATCATCAGGACAATTTGAATTGTCTTCCCCTCTTCTGGCTTCACAAGTACAATTGCCACAGTTATAATGACAATCCTGTGGACATGAATTTTGATCTTCTCCCGCAAATCCTTCACAGATCCCATTTCCGCATACACCTGGATCATTATACAGTCCGGGATTTACAATGATAATTGGCCTGTTTTTACCTTTCGAGGTTGCATTTAAAACCTCAGATTCGCTTAGACTTCCACAAGTCCAAAATCCTTTTTGATCTTTTACCCATTTAAAAATATTGTCACTATCGTCAATGGCTATACCCACTGCCAATATAGGGTCTTGTGTAAAGTCGGCATGATCGAAGTTAGGGATATACAACTCCGTATCATAAAGTCTTTGCTGATAGATCAGCTTTTTAGAGATTTGCTCAACAAAATCATGCTGGGAGTTTTGGGAAAAACCACCATAATTTTTAATCGATTCATTCATTTTCTTTTTAAAGTCAGGCAATAGCAGTTTTGATAAGGAAACGCTATGTTGATTCGCTTGACGGCATTCCGTATAGATTCTATCGCATAGTACCTTATCTTGAACAACTTCAATTAAACCTGTCGAGAGCAAAGCCAATTTCCGATCATAATTTGACTCATCAAGATCCTCTAAAATATCCCGGCAGTTACATACCGGATTCATATGATTTTCAATAAATTCTACTAAGAGTTCCTGGAAGGCAGGACTATCGGGGTCAAAGTCGGCTGGAATAGTTGCTACATAACGCTGATTTTTATGGCAACCGACCATCAATAGTATTGTAAGAAGCGATATTATTAATTTTCCCATGACCTATTATTTAAATTCATGATAAAATTAATAAAATAAAAAGATAATTAAAGTCTGTGCAATAGAATATTCGACAGAAAAAACCTATATCAAAAATCTCATCGTGAAATATGGCTTATAAAGTTGTATTTTAATGTCAGATCGATATAAGATATCAACGCATTGTAGAACCTTACTAAAATCCAATACCATGAAAAATGATGTTTACCTGAAAACCATTTTGACCGTGATCGCTTCGGCATTGATCATCCTCATCTGTCAAAATGCAAAGATCCTACCTGAAGCTCATGCCAATAATAGCAATTTTCCTGTCGGCAATACACTCGATGTGAGAGTGGTGGAATGGAAAGTTTATAAGGAGCTCGATGTAAATGTCAAAAAGTGGACTTATGATGATGAGATCGATGTCAATCTCGACCGGGTAGGCAATTGGTATATCAATAACGGTGTGCTGAAAGTTAAAGTGGAAGAATAGCCGCCGGTTGTTTGCCGAAGGGCTTGGCCTGGAAAAGGAAGGGCACAAAAAAAGCCTGACAGGAGCGAAAACCGTAACCCAAAACAACTTTCAACTCCGTCAGACCTGACAATTAGACCAATTAAAACAACGGGGATGATCTATCACTTTTATTCGATATAAGCAGCGCTTTTGTTACGTTGGTAAAAAGAAATTTCGACAAAACGCCTAAAATCGACCGTTAAAAGTGAATTTTCCGCCAGTTGCTCAACCTGCCACCGGTCAGGTTGAGCACAGCGTTCGCCCTAAAAGTCGATCACATATTTAAACACAGGAAAAAAGCCCAGTTGGTATTCATCACGGAGTACATTGTTCTTCACGTCGAATGATTGGGTCAATACATTTTGCGTATTGAAAACATTGATCAGGTCCAGCGCCCATTCCTGGGAGATCTTTTTACTGTTCCGGCGGATACTCAACTTGATATCTGCCCGGAAATAATCGTCGAACTGCCGGGTATAAGCCAGGGGGTCGATAAATACGGCTTTTTGAGCTTGCCTTGACAAGGCCGTGTCGATGGGGCTATACCAGCGGCCGCCGGCGGTGGTTATTTTGCCCCCAAGGGTCAATATTGTTTGTTTTCGGCTACCCAGGTTGAATTCTTTACCGCCTAAAATATTCAAGGTATGCCTGGCATTGTAGTCCGTATTTCGCTCGATGCCGTCGCTGCCGGTATACTTCGACTCGAACAAGGCTCCGGTGAGTAGCAGGTAATATTGTTTATCGTAGAATTTTTCAACCGTTACTTCAATGCCGTAATTTTCACCGGTTCCGGCGTTTTGCAGTTTCCCGGGAAAGGTAAAGTTGAAATCAGCGCCCTGGTTGATCATGCTATAGGAAGATGGCATGGTATCGACCGGCAGATCATAGATATGTTGATAATATGCCTCGACTTTTACCCGCAGATGGTCGGTCAGCCGGTTATCGTAACCGATCACATAATGGAGGCTTTTGGTCAGGTCAAGGTCCATGTTATGATGATGGAAAACCCCACTGCTATCGCCGATTTGCTGGAAGTAAACATAGATCGGTTGTAATTGGCTATGCAAACCCACCCCGGCGCTGATGGCCTGGCTACCGGTAAAATTCCATTTCAACCCGACCCGGGGCTCGAGCGAACGGCTATTGTTCAGGGCAAAATGCTGGTAATGCAGGCCGGTATTGAGGATCAGGTCATTGGTGAATTGAAATTTAAGTTGAAAGTAAGGCTGCAGCAGATAAGAATTTCCGACAAAACCGGTGGTTGGTGCCAGTAAATTTAAGGAGCCGCTATAGGTGCTGTCAATGATATCAAAGATCAGTTGATCGGCGATGAAGCCCGCTTTTCCATGAACTTTCGTAGAAAACTTCTTGTACCAGGCGCTGGATAAGCTGATCTTTTGCTGGCTGAAGTTGCTGCGGTAAACATTTTGAGGAATATCCGAAACCCGCGTAAAAGAATCGTGTTGGCTGTACATATGGTCATAAGTGGTGGCCAGGGAAGTTTTGACATAGCTCGATCTATTGATCAAATGCAAATGAGAGATCCCCAAAGCGCCCATTCGGGAACCGAAAAAAACATCCTTGCCGCTATCGCCAAATGACCAGTCGGCTGTATCCCGGTTGCTATCCAGTAAGGCAATATCACTGGCACCACCGATGCCGAATATGGAAATGGCCCCGCCTTTTTTGGTCGGGAAGTTCAATTTGAAATTAACATCCTGGTATTTCGGGATGGCCGCTACTCCGAAGTTGATCCCCATAAGCTGCATCAGGGTTAGGGTTGCGTAACGGTAAGTGATGAGGTAGGAAGAGCCGCGGGAGCCGGATATCGGCCCTTCCGCGGATAATTCTACCCCCAGAAAACCGAATTGACCGGTAAACTCATGTTTTTCATTGTTCCCGTTGCGGAGGTTCAGGTCAAAAACCCCGGCAATGGCATTGCCATATTCCGCCGGAAAAGCGCCTGTCATGAAGTCGGAATTAGCCAGGTTTTTATTATTCAGGATGCTTACCGGTCCGCCGGTTGTGCCGAATAAAGCGAAGTGATTGGGATTCGGAACATCGATACCTTCAACCCGCCATAATACGCCGGTTGGTGAATTGCCGCGGATAATGATATCGTTCCGGGAATCATCGGCGCCCCTGATCCCGGCAAAGTTTGCGGCCATACGGGCAGGGTCGTCCCGGCTGCCGGCATAGCGGGAGGTTTCTTCGATGGTAAAGGTCCTGGCGCTCACCGAAGCCATTTTATTGAGTGGCAGATCCTTTCTTTTTTTGGCTATCACCGTGACCTCCGCCCCAGTGATCACCGATTCTTCCAGGAAGATCTCCATGATGACTTCCTTGCCCGAATGCAGGACCACATTGGGAATGCTATGTTCCCGGTAGCCGATAAACCTGATCCGGAGTTGGTATCGGCCCAGGGCAATATTATCCAACCGGAATTTACCGGCGCTGTCCGTAGCCGTACCGTTGACCATGATGGTATCGCGGTACAGGATCACCGAAGCCCCGGCCAACGGGAATTTCGAAGCCTTATCCAGTACCTTTCCGCGAAGCGTCTGGCTAACATCCTGGGCTAGTGCGGCCTCCCTGCTGAAGATCAATAAAATAAAAAGGAAAAAGATCCGCCACATGACCCATCTAAAATAAGATTTTAATAAGAAAATGATAAAGTATACCTATTCCTCCTGGTTTTCCAACACGGTCAACCGAAACCGTTTCCAATTCTGCCACCACAGGAAGTTTCTGCTGACGGGGCAGAGCTCCAGTTCGTAGATCCCGGGTTCTTCGGGTATTTTCAGACGCATCTCTTGCTGATCCCGCGAATGGATATCCTGTTCCAGCTTTGTTTTCAAGCCATCCCATTCGTAATATTCATGGTCCTTGTAAATATGATAGCTGAGATGGACGGGATTCCGGTAGGAAGGGTGATCGGTTAAGGGATATGGATACGGGTTGATGATCGTTACAGGGATGCTGACTTCCGTACCGGCCTTAAAAATCAGTTCAGGCTGATCTGGCGTGATGGTTACTTTTCTGAAGTTCCGGTAGTGGTAAACCCTCCCCAGGTATACTTTTTCCTTATCCGGCCGGATGATCAAGGTATCGTCGGGCATATGATAGGCATGCATAAACAGGATCTCCCGGCCGTAAAAAGCCGTATCCAATTGTAAAAGGTCATACTCATTCCCTCTTCGGTGTACATTAATGGAAGGCACCGTTTTTCCGCTGTAAAAACTCAACTTCGAGGCCATCTGGTAGGAGTTGGCGATCACTGGCCGGTCTCCGGCTATCGAGGTCACCAATTCGGCAAAGTCATCCCAGCCGTGAAATTCATCCGTTTTGTTATAGGCAATATCCGGATCCACAAGTTTATAAATCAAATGTACTCTCAGTCCAGTGATCAGCAGGATATTGGGGATCGCCAGGATATAAAACCATTTCCGCCAATGCTGATGCTTCGAAAGATAAGCGTGCCCGATAATGATCAGCGGAATAAACCCGCAAACCGTCCAGTTGGCTTCAACCCTGCCATAAAACGATACCAGGAACAAAAAACCGAAAACCAGGATCATACACCATTTTAACGTTCTTTCGAAGGGAGTCGCCGGTTTAAAAGCAAAAGCCGACCACAATAAGATGAAACCGGTAAGGGGCCCCAGGATGATCAACTGACCCAGGGGATAAGCGCTGATATGTTCCCATTCGAATGCTTCGCCGAACCTTTCTTTCGCATGGTATTGAAAACCCGGGAATTGATGATCCACTTGCCAATAGATATGCGGAATAAGCAAAACGAGACTGACCACCGGTATCAGCCAGAATACCGGTTTTTTCAATAAATTCAGGTTGACCAAAACAGCGGCACCCATCAGCATAATACCATGATATTTACTGTAGATAATAGCCGCCGCGATAACGCCCAGGAACAAGGCATAGATAGCCTGCTTATCCCTCAGAAACTTTTGAACCCCGTATAGGAACAACACGGTAAAGAAAAAAAGCGGGCTGTCGGGAACGGCAAAAAAACCGCCGATATTGATCAGGAAAGTAGAGAAAATGATCGTCCAAAAAAGAATGACATCTTTCCCGGACAACATCTTTTGCAGCAAGTGAAGCGAGCAGGTACTTAATAGGACCGAAGCCAATCGCACGCCCAACTCATTGTCAAAAAAAGTGTAACCGGCCCGGATCAGCCACCCGATCATCGGGGGTTGGTGAAAATGTCCCCAGTTCAGGTATTTGGCATACAACCAGTAATAGGCTTCATCGTGTGATAATTCCGTGAATCCTGCCTGGACCAGGTTCAATAGCAGCCAAAGCAGGAGGAAAAGATAATGCAGTGATGGGTGAGTACTAATGCGTTTCAATCCTACGAAAATAAATAAACAGCAGGATTACGGGATGGTTTTCCGCCAGGAATGCTTAACGCACCTATAGTTCGTTGTGCAGATAGGTGCGCTCCGGTAAGGATGATTTCGATCCTGGACAAGAAATGGCTGGCAAATCATTATACTTAGCCAGGAAAAGTTTAAGGTAGTTTGCCTCAAATTTTTTACATTTGGAAAGGAACACTGGCAAGGGTACATGCAAATTAAGATCGAAATAGGCGACATCACAACCTATGAAGTCGACGCCATCGTTAATGCCGCCAACCGGACACTATTAGGCGGGGGTGGAGTGGATGGCGCTATTCACCGGGCTGCTGGTCCGGAGCTGTTGAAAGAATGTAAAGCGCTTAATGGCTGTGATACCGGAGAAGCAAAAATAACCCAGGGCTATCGATTGCCTTCCCCTTATGTTATCCACACGGTAGGGCCGATTTGGAAAGGAGGCTACCAGTCCGAGGCCGTCTTACTGGCCAATTGCTATCGGAATAGTATTTTACTCGCAGAACAAAAAGAGCTGAGATCGATGGCTTTTCCTGCGATCAGCACCGGGGCCTTCCAGTTTCCGCTGGATAAAGCGGCCGGAATTGCCATCGATACCGTCAGCGAAATGCTGAAACAGGTAAAAAAGGTCGAAAAGATCATTTTCGTTTGTTTCGATGATAAAACTTATCAGGCCTATCACCAAATTAATGCCTGAAGGGGCTAAAGTCATGATCAACCATATCGATATCCGGGTAACCGGTCGCGTGCAGGGCGTTTATTTCAGGGCTTCCGCACGCGATATTGCCGTATCAATGGGCATAAAGGGTTTTGTTAAGAACGAAGCCGATGGTTCGGTGTACCTGGAAGCCGAAGGCAACCCGGAGCAACTGGATCGATTCCTGCGCTGGTGTAAGGAGGGGCCTTCATTGGCCTTGGTTAAGGATGTCAAGGTAAGTACCTCACCCATTCAACATTTTAAAGATTTTGTTATCCGGTAGTCACCGCTTGTTCGTCGGCATACCTGCTGCCAAGCCATTAAAAACTAGCCTGGCAAAGATCGCCCGGACGAACCGGAAGTATTATGGCATCAATTGGGTCAGGCCGGAAAACTACCATCTAACCGTTTGCTTTTTGGGTAATGTGGAAGCAACATTGATCGATGAGCTCATTACCGACCTGAAACAGGGGATCGCCAATATTCCCCCGTTCCAACTACGCTTTCAGGAAATATGCCTGATGCCGCCCGAGCAAAGGCCTCGAATGATCTGGGCCAGGTATGCTGCAGAAGCGGCTTTCGACGAGCTGGTCGAAACGGTAGAAAGCGGAGTAGGGAAACACGTGGAGCTTCAAAAAGATCATCCTTCCAATTGGCCGCATATCACCCTTGCCCGTTTTAAGCAATTCAGGGCTACGCATGTATTGGACCTCAGCTTAAAAAGATCGCCGGAATTGCTGAATGTGGATCAATGTATCTTATGGTCATCCCACCTGGCTGCCGATGGTCCTACTTATCAGCCACTGGCGACCCTGCCCCTGATGGATGCCGGCTGACTGCTGGATAATGCTATGATGGGCGCTCAAGGGGTAAATCGGCAAAAGATCATCAGTAGTGTCCGGGAAAATTCAAATTAACCTAGTGTTGTCCGTATTTTGAATATCGAACAACGCTTACGCCATAGCTGGCTACAGCGAAGGCGCAAGGAATGTCGATTAACGATTTTAGAAGTAGATGATTGACTCCCAACTTCTTAAATCTCCATTCGTTAATCGATATTCTTTATGGAGGTACATGATTTGAGGTTCAAAATACTATTTCGCCGCCCATGATTGTTTGAGATTCGCATAGCTTCAATAATACTAAGAGTTTGAAAGCGACGGTAGTTATTTTAACCAAACACCAATGAAAGGTCATGACTGATCCTGTTCTTGCCTGTTTTTCAAGTACTCCGCCGTTGCATGCAGCGTATCATAAAAAGATTGTCCGTATTTCCGGATCAATGCCTCCCTGACGAAGACATAAACCGGGATTTTGAGCGATGCTCCAAGGGTACAGGCGTCTTTGCAGATATCCCATTCCTCGTAATTGACAGCGTCATAATCGGGCAATCGTTTGATCCGTACCGGGTATAGATGACAAGAAACCGGTTTCTTAAAAATAGTATGACCGGCAGCATGGGCCTTGTCGATCCCACATAAGGCGATGCCCTTTTCATAGGTCAGGTAGGCACAGGCGCCGTTGTCCAGTACCGGTGTTTTAAAAACGCCATTGGACGGATCGATCGTGTAATGTCCTTGGTCTTCGATCATCTGCCGTCCCTCATCGGTCAGGTAATCCCGGTATTGCGGATATTCGTCTTCCAGGATGCCGAGCTCTTCATCCTCCAGGGGAGCCCCCGAATCACCTTCGATGCAGCAGGCGCCTTTGCAGGCATTGAGGTTACAAGTAAATTGCTCCTCGATCAATGCTTCACTGACCAAAGTTTTTTCAATAGCGATCATATCGACCCGGATTTAGGATTGGATCCGAAAAATATGAAAACACATATTTGACGCATATTTATAGCAAAAATAACGCAATTTTAACACAGATTTAACACATCAAGGATCTCTGAACTTGAATAGGCTGCCGTTTTCCCCGGCTACATATCCAATCCCGCCTGACGTAGCCCATACATCCTGGAGGTCTTCCTGGGTAAAAGATTTGACCCGTTTCCATTGCCTTCCACCGTTGCCGGTGGTGAGCATCAGGCCATGCTGCCCGACAATATAGCCTTTTTGATGATCGATGAAATAGGCCCCGCGAAAATACAGTTTGGGAGGAAAGGGGCTGTTCCCGTTCCTCAATCTATCCCAACTATCCCCCCGGTCTTCCGTTTTCAGGATGGTTCCGTTATTACCGATCAAATAGCCGGTAGAAGCCCCGGGTATACATAACTGCCGGAAAAGGTCCCCGTCTATACCGGTTGAGTCCCAGGTTTTACCGCCGTCATCGGTTTTTAAGAGCATGCCGAAACCTGCGGCAAAGCCCCTGTTCTCATCAAAAAAACCGACGCATCTCATTTCCCGTTTGATCAGGGTCGGTTCCCATGATAGGCCCTGGTCGGTGGTTTTGAGAATAATGCCCGTCCGGTATCCTCCCCCGCCGACCACAAAACCGGTACTGTCATTGACAAAATCAATCCCATAAAGGGGTATCCACGGATCGTTTTGATGAGTGGTCCAGCTATTGCCCCGGTCGGTCGATCGGAGGATCTTACCATCCAGGCAGGCAGCAAAAATGACCGAATCGTTGAGGCCATACAGGTCGAAAATGATCTTATCGAGTATGCTGTCTTTTTGCCAGCGTTGTCCCCCATTTCCGGTGTTGACGACCGTTCCGTTAAAATACCTGATCCCTCCGGCCGCAAACCCGGAACTTTCATTGTAAAAATGAACCGTCCTTAAATGATGGTCGGTATTGGAGGTCAAAGCCGTGATGATAAAGTCTTTCTCTTTCTTCATGCAGCTTGCCAGCAAAAGGATCAACCCCGCCAGCAGGATCGATCCGGTAAACAGCCTACCGGGATGAGGGTTCATATCGGGTTTATTAATGTGCATAAGCCTGTTCGATACTTTTTAGCAGGATCCCGCATGCCGTTTGAATTTCTTCTTCGGAGACGATCAATGGCGGGGCAATGCGCAGGCAATTATCGGCAAATAAGAACCAATCGGTGATCAGGCCGCCCGCCAGGCAATGTTGAATGACCTGCTGGTTCAAGCTAGGATCTTCGAATACCAGTGCCATCAGCAGTCCGGCATTTCTGATATCCAGGATAGCCGGATGCCTGAGGTTTTCCCGGAATAGCTCCGCTTTGGCCGGAACACGCTGGATCCATTCTTCTTCCAGCAAAACATCCAGGTGCGCCAATGCTGCGGCACAGCAAACCGGGTGTCCGCCAAAGGTCGTGATATGCCCCAAAACCGGGTCGTGGGTGAGGCATGACATGATCTCACGGGATGCCATGAAAGCGCCCAACGGCATTCCTCCACCCATTGCTTTGGCCATCAGCAGTATATCGGGTTGGTCGAGGTAATGCTGGTAGGCAAATAACCGGCCCGTTCGGCCAAAGCCTGTTTGGGCTTCATCGAGTATCAATAAAGCGCCATGATCATGGCATTTGGATTGCAGGGATTCCAGGAATCCGTCTTCCGGCAGGATAACCCCTGCTTCTCCCTGTACAGCTTCCACGATTACAGCGGCCGTATTACCGGTAATGGCTGAAAGGTCTTCCAAATGATTGAAACGAATTTGCCGATGTCCCGGTATCAAGGGGCGGAACGCCTGCCGGAACACTTCCGACCCCATTACACTTAAAGCTCCCTGGGTGCTGCCATGATAGGCCTGTTTGAAAGAAACGATCTCCGATCGGCCGGTATACCGTTTGGCCAGTTTGATCGCTCCTTCCGTGGCTTCACTACCCGAATTGACAAAATAAACGGCATCCAGCTTATTTTGAAGTGCATCCGAAAGCCGTTTGGCCAGCAATACCTGCGGGTTTTGAATATATTCTCCGTAAACCATCAGGTGGAGGTAGTGATCCGTTTGTTTTTTGATCGCTTCCACCACCCTGGGGTGGCGATGGCCTAAATTGCTGACGCTAATGCCGGCGATCAGGTCCATATATGACTTTCCTGACTTTTCGTAGAGGTATACCCCTTCCGCTTCGACAATCTCCAGGCCTAAAGGAAAATTGCTGGTTTGAGCTACATGTTGCAGAAAAAGTTGTCTATGGGTCAGCATTATAAGATCATTAAAAAATAGCCCAACCGAACTTAAATCCGAATGACATGCTGGGAATGATCAATAAACCGTTATTCAGCCGGTATGGAAAATATATGTCCCGGTCGATTTGCTTGATCCCCTCGGCAGGTTCGTTTTCGGAAGAAATTTCAATCCGCCTGAAGCCAAGGCCGCCGTAAATATCAATATAAAACCGCTGATAAAAAGCCTCCTGGAAACCTAATTTAGCATGCAGGCCCATGCCTTTTTTCAGGGTATGGACTTTGGCCCATTCGTACCAGGAACATTCCTGGTCAAAGCAATTATAGCCGAAAGATTGATAATGGTCCATGTTATAGTCGAGGTAAAAAAATTCTCCCGCCCAATAGATCTTTTCGTAAGGTGGTGAGCCGTATAAACGGATCTCACTCCGGAAGCGGTATCCGGACAGGTTATCGAAAGGCGCCAGTGCAGCAACCAGGGGATTGAAATATTGGTGGATATAACCGAATTCCGCCTGCAACGACCAACCATAGGGGCTCCTGTGCTCCAGTCCTAATTGAATGGCAGGCAGAGGGTCGGCGAGGCTTAACGGTGAGCCCTTCAGCAGCAGCCGATGCGCCGGATCCTTCAATTTCAGGGAATCTTCCTTGCCGGCAAATCCGGAAGTGGCCTGGGCCATTAAAACGGTAATGATCCAAAAACAGATGTAACCCTTTACCGGCCTTATACCATTCATTCTTCGAGGTCGAGCGTACTTAACAATAATAAATTCGAGGGATCCGCATAGCTTAGCTGATAGATAGCGTCCGGACCATGGATAAGGGCCAGGCTGTCGTGCAGGTAAACTTCCCGGGCATTGATATGGTTCACCTGGTCCAGGATGTTAAAAACCCGGGGATCGCTGACATCATAAACCGTTAAACCCGAATCACCCCCGCAAACAAACAATAAATGGCTATCGATGGCCATGCCAAAAGGCGTGTTTACATATTCAATGGCCTCCTGGAGCGGTTCATCCCGTTCTTCGATATTAATGATGGTAATTTGCCCGTCCCATTTCCAGTCGCAATTTTCTTCAAACCTGGTCATGGTATAGACGAATTCGTCATTGATAACCACCGACTCACAACTGGAAACATCCTCATAGGTGCTTAACTGGTCGGGCTGAACGGGATTCAAAAGGCTTTCCAACTGCAAGCCCCCACGGGAAACAACCACCAACAGGCTATCGTCCAGGGCATAATTATCGATGTTAAAGCCTAGCGCCCAATCCCTGATGAAAACAGGATGGCCGGGATTAGACAGGTCGTAAATGTTCAGGTAGCGGTTGTCGATCCCGTATAAAAAGTTGTGATGGATAAACAGCCGGTGTAAAGACCCGCCGACCCCCTGCCGGTTAGGAAAGGGCAACTCATCCTCGCACCCCGGAAATGCCGGTACCAGGGCCAGCATCACCAACCACCATGCGGCTTTGCCTCCATTCTTCATCCCTCTTACCGGAAACATAAAGGTTTCTTCAGTTCAGTGAACTCCCAGCCAATCACCACTCCTTTGTTGGGATCCACGCATTCGAATTCTACATCCGTTTGACTCGGGTAGGCCTGTTGCTCATAAACATTTTCATCCCGGCTGATCTCCCGGATATTATAAATATCGTTGACATTGATCACCACCAGGTCGGTGGCATTGTCGGCATAGAGCATATTTCCGTAAAATGCCATATCCAGGTTACCGGGAATATGCCAAAAAGCCAATTGTGTCGGATTTGTCGGATCGGAATTATCCAGCACATGAATGCCTTTTAGCTGTTCATTGATATACAGGAAGTGCTGATCAAATACGGATTTGCCGGGCTTCTGCATCGGGATGGGATCCGTTGAATAAACCTTTTTGGCAAGGTTGTCCTCCAGGTAGATCGGTTTATAGCCTTCCCGGTAAAGATTATTATCCCCGGGGCATCCGAAAAAAAAGATGGAAAGCAATACGAACAACCCTGTATGAAGAAGCTTTTTAGGCATACCAGGCTTTTTGGAGAGGGAACTGATCAAACGAATTTACAAAATTTAAGTTGAAACCCATGCCCTAACCGGCACCGGACACGGATTTGCAGACAAGATTTTTCGGCACTCCAATCCCGGAGATCACCCAAAATAATCCGTTAGATCAATTTGTTACCATTAACGGATCAAAACCTTAAAAATTTTACTAAAGTTCATTATCTTAGGTTTCTGCCCCTTAACTTATCTCCTTCCGGAGATATAAATGATTAAATATGAATCGAAAACTAGACCGTTTCAACCACCTTTTATCCCGGTTCAAGAAATACCGGAGGAAAAAGGAACGACTGGTCCGGATGGCCAATCCGGACCACTCCGTTAAAAAGAGGATCCAGTGGCTGCAAAAGCAAATAGACCTGCTATTCCTGCAACTGACGCAATTGCAAACACGCCTGAAGCTCGGAGCTATTGTTGTGGCGACGGCTACTTGCCTGGCGTTGCCCAATCAAAACGCACAGGCTGCTGTCTGTTTTGGCACTGAGCAGATCAATGCCTTTTCCCTGACAGATGCCGGGGATCTGACTTCTTCCAGGATGGTAGACATTGATAATGACGGAGACCTGGACCTTTTTTCCGGTGACCAAACCGGGAATTTCAAATTTTTCGAGAATACCGGCAGTGCGTCGAGCCCTGATTTCGGTACCATTCAAACCAATCCATTCAGCTTGACCACCGTAGGTACCCCTTTTTCCATACCCACCCTGGCCGACCTGGATAATGATGGTGATCTTGACTTGTTGTCCGGCGAACAGTTTGGGAATTTTAAGTATTTTGAAAATACCGGAACCGCTTCCTCACCTGATTTTGGGCTGGTGCAAACGAATCCTTTCGGGCTTGCTACAGCGGGCCTGGTTTCTGCGCCTAGCTTCGTTGACCTGGATAACGACGGCGACTACGACATCATGTCGAGCATCTATACCGGCGCTTTTACCTACTTCGAGAATACCGGAAGCGCTTCAAGCCCGGCCTTTGCCGCGGTACAAAGTAACCCTTTTGGTTTGAGTGTGGTAGGCCCTGTTCCGACACCTTCATTTGGTGACCTCGACGGCGACGGTGACCTGGATATGATATCGGGTGTGAATGACGGGAATTTCCATTTCTTTGAAAATACCGGTTCCGTTTCTAGTCCGGCCTTTGCGGCATCACAATCCAATCCCTTTAATTTGACGGATATCGGCGACAATTCAACACCCACCCTCGCCGACATCGATAATGACGGAGACCTGGACCTTATTTCCGGCGAAAAGTATGGCAGTTTCAGCTTTTTCCCGAATAACGAGGTTGATGCGGCTACAGGAATGTCTGCTCCTACGATCCATGCCACCAATGCTATGGTGGATTGGGGAGATGTTACCCATGCCTCCAAGTTCAGGGTTCGCTGGTGGGTAAAACAAGGCGGCGGACCTTATATGGGCAGGAATAAAAAAGCCTCCTTCGGCTCACATATGTGGTTGACC
>JANQFB010000308.1 GCA_028278085.1 Chitinophagales bacterium | reverse complement strand
CATATATTTATGGTATAAGGATTCATAAATATGAGTGGTAGTCGTTAACTCCTGGAAAGCTGCAGATAGAATATCAGTAAGTTGGGAAATGGTGATTGGTTTTTGTGATTGGGTTTATTTGGGCAGGCAAATTAACAATAATTTCCGAATATCAGAGCCCACTATTTTCTCATGTTTACAAGCAAACAAAACCGTTCAGAAAGAACAAAATCCTTCCGGGGTACAGCCTAAGTGATTTGATATCAAACTTTTTGGTAGGGGGTTTGGAAGTATTTACGTGAAAGCTTTTTTTAGATTATCAACTCAAAAATATATTTTTGAAAAAGGAATTCAGGTATGACCAATCATCTGGAAGATATCATTAAGGCCTTAGTCACAAAAAATGTTGAATTCATCATTGGAGGAGACGTTGCAGCAGTGTTACATGGCGTTGAGCGCATGACCACTGATATTGATGTCTCCCTTGATATGTCTGTTCAAAATGTTGAACACTTTTTAAATGTCATGAAGGAAATTGACCTTCAGCCAAGAGTTCCGATCCCTGGAGAGGTCTTGTTGGATAAACAAAAGGTGGATAAGATCGTAAATGAGAAAAAAGCCTTGGTATTCACTTTTGTTGATCCCAATAGTCCATTCCGTCAAATTGATGTGTTCTTAACAAAAGCCCTTAGCTATGAAAGCCTGATCCATGATACTGATGAAATAGAATTAGATGGTCTTATGATTAAAATATTGAGCAAAGAAAAATTGATCGAATTAAAGTCGAAAGTAGAGCCGGTTCGAGAAAAAGACAGTTGGGATATTGAAGCATTAAAACAACTTATCGAAAAAGAAAATCAAAATGGATAAGCCTATACCAAATGAAGATTTCAATGAAATAATAAAGTCTATCCCTGCCGAGCAATTCGATGGCCACACCGACTTCGATAAACTGACCCACAAACAACGATTAGATTGGTTGGCCGCTGCCGTTCAATTTTGGTTTAAATATGGCAAACCGAAAGGGAATAAAAGATGAATATGCTACTGGGCACAGCCCAGGTCCCACCTTCGATAGCTCTCCGGCGGGCAAGGAACCTCCTAATGGATTAATCGTGAAATTCAAGAGAAATGAATGCTGGAGCTACTATAAAAAAACAGTTTGAAGTTAGTCTCTCCAAACTCAAGACTCACCCTCAAACTGTCTATGTGGGCCCAGTAGGACTTCCCGCCTACGTAAATACTCCGGCGGGCAGGGAACCTACAACCAACGAATTATGAGTCAAATCGAAGTAAAAAATGCAGGGAAATAAAAAACAGTTTGAAGTTAGTCTCTCCAAACTCAAGACTCACCCTCAAACTGTCTCTGTGGGCCCAGTAGGACTTGAACCTACGACCAACGGATTATGAGTCCGCTGCTCTGACCAACTGAGCTATGGGCCCTTCAATTCAACGCAATTTCACGAAAAGATATCAACAACATTTCGCTAATTTTGCGCATGCAAAAATAGGGGATTCCAGCCAATAATACAAATAGCCATCAGAACAAATCCTTAATAAATAAAAGGACTTAAGCGTTGACAAAGCTTGTATTAAACACCATTCAAAACATCATTTTCGACCTGGGCCGGGTGATCATCGATATTGATGAAAAAGCTTCCGCCGATGCATTTCAACAACTAGGCGTCAAAGATCGGGATCGCCTATATAATGGAAAAGAACAGGATGTTCTATTTGCAGATTTCGAAACCGGAAAGATCGACCCCGATCGTTTTTTTGACTATCTAAAAGATCAATTGATCCAACCCGTTTCCCATCAGGAGATCGCGAAAGCCTGGGATCAGATGCTGATCGGCATCCCTGTCGAGCGGAAGACCTTATTGGAACAATTAAGCCGCAAATTCAGGCTATTCCTGTTAAGCAATACCAACGAATACCACATGCGGTCGATCTTCCGGATGGAAAACCGGCGATATGGCGAAGAAAAGCTGTTTCCGTTTTTTGAGCAAGAATATTATTCCTACCGGCTAGGCCTGCGAAAACCTGATCCGGCCATATTCAGGTTAATCCTGGAGGAGCAGGCTATCCAAAGATCGGAAACCCTGTTTGTCGACGACAACCAGGGACATATTCAGGCGGCTGCAGCATTAGGTTTGCATACCCTGCTGTTACCCGGAAATAAGACCATATTGGATTTTTTTTAAGCTAGTCAAATTACCCGGTCATTCCCACCATCTACGGGGATCTGCGCCCCGGTTGTTTTGGCAAAAGCCGGACCAGCCATGGAACAAGCCAGAGCAGCCACATCTTTCGAGGAAACTTCTATTTTCAACAGGTTGTTGGTTTTATAGGCTTCTACGGACAGACCATAGTGAGCCGCCCGCTTTTCCAGCACCTCATCCGTCCAGATGGCGGTATCATACACGGCATTGGGGTGCAGCACATTTATCCGGATATTGTCCTTCCCCCATTCCAGCGCCGCCAGCCGGGCCATTTGCGTCAAACCGGCTTTGGCAACAGAATATGCACCGGCGCCGGGACCGGGGGCGGGAACATTCTTGGAGCCGACAATAATCACGGCAGGATCGATACCATTTTGTAAATACGGATGGCAGATCGTAAGCAGTTGCTGATGGCTGGTCAGGTTTACTGCCAGGCTTTTTTCCCAATTTTCCGGCTTCATCTCTCCCAGGGTGGCGCTGTCCGGGAAAATACCCGCATTGCTGATCACAATGTCCAGGCCACCAAAGCGCCGGATAGTCTCATGAACGGCTACTTCAAGTTGGTTTTTATCGGAGACATCACAGGGAATACCTAGGATCTCTTTCCGGCTGAATAGGTCTTTTACCCTTTCGTCAATATCCAGGGCAGCGACAACAGCGCCCTTTTCCGCCAACATTTCCGTACAAGCCTTGCCGATACCACTGGCAGCACCGGTTACCAGGGCGATCTTTCCCTGGAATTCCGGGGCTGTTCCGCCTTTACGCAATTTTGCCTGCTCCAGCTCCCAGTATTCGACCTCGAATATATCTTTTTCGGGCAGCGCCTGCCAGCCCTCCATCGCCTCCGCCTGTCGGATCGCTTTGATCGTATGGGCGGTAATATCATCGATGATCTTTGCTTCGGCGAAGTTTTTACCTATCGTCAAAGTTCCATGATCGGGCCAGATGATCCAGCGGGGGGCCGGATCCAGCATGGTCAGTTCACCGGGATTGTTCCTGTCGAAATAGGATTGATAATCTTGTCGATAGGCTTCAACATCGGCTTCTGGGGGGCCATCCAAGATCATCGGGATCCTTTTGGTCCGGATCACGTGATCTGGGGTCAGTGGTCCACGGGTGGCGATGGAACGAACATCAGGCAACGCAGAGAAGGATACATTTTCCGGATCGCTGTTCCACCGGCAAATAACCGGGCTCCCCTTTTGCCGGGAAACCATGCCTCTGATCGTTGCCAGTGTCAACAGTTCCTCCGGCTCTTCCTGGAATGGGTTCGAAGGAGCGGCTACAGTAGCATGTTTTTGTAAATAACTTTCCGCCTGGTCCACAATCCGGATCATCCGTTCATAACTTTCCCGGGCATCGTCATGGAAAGTGAACACCCCGTGGTTCATCAGGATCATCGCGTCGATGGTTGACCAATCGAGGTTGCGGGCCATCTCATAAATGGTTTTGGCCAGGATGAACCCGGGCATAACATAAGGAACGATCATGATATGGTCCCCATAAATTTCCCGGATTTTAGCTTCACCGTCGGGTGTATTGGAAACTGTTACCACAGCATCTGCATGGGTATGGTCGACATATGTAAACGGAATGATCGCATGCAGGATCGCTTCCACCGATGGATTGGGCGCTCCCGGATCCGTCATGGCTGATCGTTGCAATTTGACCATCTGGGTATCCGTAAGCGCTTCCAGTTCGGCGGCTTGTTGCAAAACCTTCAATTTCACCGGAGCAAAACCCGGCGCTTCAATGGTAGCCAGGTCCCATCCGCTGCCTTTGACATAGATCAGGTCTTCTGTTTCACCAAAAATATTGGTTTCCTTGACTTTCACCGAAGTGTTACCCCCGCCATGCAACACCAGGTCAGGATCCTGACCGATCAGCCGGGACGTGTACACCCGCATGTTGATGGGGTTGTCCTGATATTTTACAGCCTCCGCTTCCTTCCAAAGACTTTTCATGTATCATCGATTTGAATGTAGATGCAAAGTTATACTGTTTCCCAGAAAGAACAGGCCATTGGAACATTTTTCATCGTTGGGGTAGTTGGAGGTAATAATTTGACGAATGTGTTTATTAACCCAACGCATACCCTTCCGGGGAAGGGGGCCATGGTGTCAAATTTTTGCCACTGCGGGCAATATCATTGGATGTTATAGGAGATCCCGAATGAAAAAGAGGTACCTAACTTATAGGATTCATTCAGGTAGGCATTATCCTTGAACGTTTGAAGGGTCAGGTACTCAGCGTTCAGGATGTTATTGACCCGGAATTTCAACTGAAGATACTTACCCAGGGCTTGATGGATTCCCAAATTTAATAATCCCCTGGGTTGGTCGTACACATCCGGCAAACCATTCAAACCAATGGCCGACAGTCTCTTGCCAAATACATTATAACCCAGGTCAGCCCCGAATTTTGCTTTGGGGGAGAAATAAGAGAGCATGACGTTGAAAAGAAAGGGTGATTGTCCCTGAAACGGCCGGTAAGGATCGAGATCCGGGTTAATACCCGCCAGGATCCTGTATTCAGTGGTATCCAGGGCCACCCGCGAAAGGATATAAGAAAAATTAGTGTTCAACTTGAAGTTTTCCAGGCGGGGATTGATAAAAGACAGGTTTTTCCTGAAGTCGACTTCAAACCCGTATACCTGGGCATCGTTGGTATTTTGAAACAGGATCTCCGGGTTGATCGCTTCGGTATTATAAGCTTTGACAATAGGGTTGACGAAATGTTTATAGTATCCGCTGAGGGCAATGACCTCGCCGGATTTAATAAAATGTTCCCATCTCAGGTCGAAATTTCGGATCAGTGTGGTTTGCAATGCCGGATTTCCCAGGTATAAAAAGCCACCGATAAAGTCGAAGGTTACAAAGGGAGCCAGTTCCCGCATCGTGGGGCGGGCAATGGTCTGGCTGAAAGAACCCCTGATATTGGTTTTATCACTCAGGCTATAGATCAGGTTAACAGAAGGAAAGAAGTTAAACTGGTCGATATCCCCGGCTTCCGGGGCAGAGTCGGCGCTTTCCACATGCATAACCGTTTTTTCCAGCCGGCTTCCACCGATAAACTTCAGATCTTTGGTAATTTTTAAAACCGCCATGGCATAAACAGCGGATACATGTTCCCGGCCGGAATAATTGTTGGAGATCTTAGTATTGTCGACCAGGTAATTGCCGATCATCCAACGGTTGTATAAGGAATCATAACCGATCACACCCGTATTTTCGGGACCAAAAAAAGCCTCCTGGTCGCCTTGGTAAGTTTCACCGTCCTTGCTTTTATAATAGTAGCGGTATTCCCGGAAATCCCTGGTTTTGGTTTGAGAGCTGATCCCTACTTTGATCTTGTTAATATTCCCGGAGGCTTTGGATAAGGGTATGGTTACATCCGCCCTTAGCTCGAGCGCCGTATCATTCAGGTAGCGGTAATAGTGGTAGGGCAGGTCATACTCCGAAACCGAAATGTAAAACAGGGAATCGCCTATGGTTTCATTTGCGAAAAACCGTAGATCGGGTTCATGCTGAAAAGACCGGGTATAAGAGCCTATCCAACTGATCTCGGTATTATTCAATGCCTGGAACAGGTGTTTTCCTTTGACCTGAGTGGTATTTAACCCTCTTTCCCGGAATTGAAGGGTACGGGTTTCGAAGATATTATCACCCCCGGATACAATGCCCGGGATCTTGCCGGTTTGATAGCGGGAGAGTTTTTCGGTATCATGATTATAGATATTCAGGATACCGATCTCATTGTTTTGTCCGATCCGGTAGGAAAGACCTGCCATGCTGCTCACAATAGGATTCTCCACACTTTTGTGATCCACGAGATCATAGTAGGTGAAGAGTTCTTCAGCGTCGGAACCGGTAATATCCCAGGCCTGATTTTTTCCATCATTATAGGAGGCATAATTCTTGCTATGCGTCAATCCGAAAATTACGCCCAAAGGATTCTTCAGGACGGAATACTGGTTACCAAAAGAAAAAGAAGAACTGTAATTCGTAAAGGATCTTTTGGTGGTGGCTTCCATTTGGGGATTCAGTGATTTGGAGGCTTCATCCAGCAATTGAGCTTTTTCTTCATCTCTCCTGGCCTGGATATAAAATACCGGAGAACTTAACAGCGCCATATTTTCCTCATCTTGCAGGATCAGCGGCAGTTGCCTGGTACCATCATCATAGCCCAACCAGTCATGTTTTCCGCCCTGATGGGTCAAAAAATCGGAGTTAAAGGAGGATTGAGGATTGTAAGAGAGGCTGTTGGACAAGTTAAACGTCATTTTTTCAGGAAAATCTTTGGTGTTTAAGTTGACAATACCACCTGAAAAATTCCCCGGCTGGTCCGGTGTTGCTGTCTTTACCGTGATCATATTATCCAGCAAATTCGAAGGTATAAGATCCAGTGGAACACTATTGATATATGGATCCGTACTGACCAGGGAGGCGCCGTTCAATTGCGCCGTGGAATAACGGTCTCCCAGTCCTCTGACATATACATATTTACCATCGATCACCGAAGTACCTGTGATCTGTTTGGCCGATTCCGCAGCACTACTGGCGCCGGTCTTGCCCATTTCCTGGGAAGATAGCCCGTCCTGCACCGCCAATGACTTTTTCTGCATGGCCAATAGGGCGTTTTCGGAATTTTTGATGGCTTTGGCTTTAACAATGACCTCCTTCAGCTCTGTCTGGCTTTCTCCCATGCCAAAATCGATCACCTTAACGTCACCACCTTTGACTTCTACGCCCTCTATTCTTTTGGTGGCATAGGTGATGAATGATCCAACCAGGGTATAAGTGCCAGGAGGAATATTTTTGATAGTATAATTACCGTTGAGATCCGTGCTGCCTCCTAGGGTGGTGCTGTCCAGATACACATTGACACCGATCATCGCCTCTCCGGTTTCGTTATCGATAACTCTTCCCCGGATTGTACCGGTTTGTGCTAATGCTGTATTGATTAACAGAAGAATAAGTATAGATGAGATGAGATATTTCATAGCGCCCGATTGATAGAAAGATGTCGCAAAAGTACTCGGCCAATCTTAACTTAATCTTAACAAGCCATTAATTTTCGGTAAAGATTCCCATAAAAAAGAGGTTGCCTTTTCACCAGGTAAAGACAACCTCTATGATGTGTGGTGATACGAGATCAGCTATTGAATGAAGAGCTTTGTTACATGAACAGATGACGAAGAGGATGCCCGGAGCAAATAAGATCCGCGTGCAAGCCCTTTCGCATCCCAGGTGATCTTATTGTTGTTGCTCTGTACTTCATAGGCCATCCTGCTTACAACATGGCCGGCCAAATCATAAATTTCCAGGTGGATCGTGCCGGGCTTTTCAATAGAATAATTAATATGGATCACATCCCTGGCAGGATTAGGATAAACCGATACTGTCAGCGCATCAGATGTTTCAACCTCCCGGATTCCAGTGGTAACGGCTACATATCCGTATTCTTCGAGGGCTGTCCATCCACTGATCCATATAGGTGTTCCGTCTACATCAAATGCTCCTTTGTAAGTTACGGTTGTAAAAAAGGGGTCGGCAGGATAACTCGACAGGCTTGTTGTGACTGGGCTTGCGATTCCGGGCCTGGGATCCAGGCCGCCATCGGGAGTTCTGCTGATGTCATTGAGCTGGGGATCCGTTATTTGGTTTTCATTGGTGGTCAGGTGATTGATCAGATCGGTACAAACCGTATCATCACCACCCGAGGTAAATCGGATAATTCCTGTTGTCGGGTGGGCATCCAGGGTGGTATAATTGCCAAATCCGAACCAAATATTGTTTTGTAAATTCAGTTCACCGTTTTGCAGCCGGGTATAGCTATCGACGCCACTGGCAGCGGGTAGGTCTTCAATTTCCAGGGCTTTATGCGCATATTGGGTGAAGATGCTGTTGGCAATTGTACCGGCGGTAGCATCACGCATCAGGATCGTATTGGTATTTTTGGCCGTAACCGATCCGGTTCCGCTGCCGATAAAAGTGGCATTAAATACGGTTGGATTGGAGAAGATGGCATTCCCGTCAGGCTTGGCGCCATCCCATTCACCACCATTATCCGCTTCATCGGCTCCCTGGATCACAAACCAAAACTGTCCATTACCGACCCATCCCAGGTCCCAGTCAAAACCATCGTCGCCGCAAAAAGCAACCGTAGCATATTTTACATTCACTGCACCCCCAAAAAACTCTATACCATCATCGAGGTTGGAAAACACTTCCACATGTTCAATAGTGGTTCCGCTACCGACACCACCCAAGGTAAGGCCGTTAATTTCATCGCCCGGGGCAAGTTCCGCACCACCGTGACGGATAGATACATATTTCAAAGTACCGGCGTTGTTGTCATTGTCAGATCCGCCGAATTCCGCTCTGGGTTCTGTGGTGGGGATCCCTTCGATATTGGACGTGGGAGAGGAGTTACCCAAAATACCGTCGCCCAAAATGATCAATCCACCCCATAATCCACGGTCTGATGCGATGAGGTCAGAAGGATCGGAAACATCATCCAGTTCCGAGGTGAAAATAATAGGATGAGCAGCCGTACCGCTAGCATTTATTTGAGCGCCTACAGTGATGATCAGAGCCGAGGCATTATCGCCGGTGCTGGGTGTGGCCAGTCCTTTGATAACGGTTCCTGCAGTGATGTTAAGCACGCCTCCTGATTCCAGGTAAACGAATCCGTCTAACAAATAGGTCTTATCGCTGGTCCAGTTATAGGTTCCCGAACCGAGATCCGCATCCGTAATGGTTACGGTGCTTTGGGCAAATGGAGCTTTTGCCAGCAGGATGAATAGCAAAAATGCCAACCAGGTTTTGGAGTTTTTTTCAATGTTCCCCGTAAAAATTGATTTCATTGGATAAATTTTTTTATGCCTTATGGTTAATAAATAAATCTGCCGCAAAGAACGGATCTGTATATTAAGTTAATCTGAAGGATAGCTTAACTTTTTATTATTTTTTAATCCTTCAAAGAACAAGTAGACCGGTTGGTTTCGGGGAAGGAGAACGGAACTTCTTCAACGACAAAGAAGGTTAATGAAAAGTTAAGGTAGGGGTAACCTTAAGTTTATATTCAGTGAATAGATTTGTATTCGAATGGAAGAAAAGGCCAATAAAATTTTGGTGGTAGATGATGAGCCGGATATCCTTGAATTCGTTTCCTATAATTTAAAGAAAGAAGGTTTTCGGGTGCTGACAGCTCCTGACGGTCATTCGGCGATAAAGTTGGCCAAGGACAATGATCCCGATCTTATTATCCTGGATATCATGATGCCCGGGTTGGATGGCGTGGAGGTTTGCCGACAGCTTAGAGAATTACCTTTATTTCAAAATACCCTCATTATCTTCCTGACGGCAAGAAGCGAAGATTATTCCGAAATTGCCGGTTTCGATGTCGGCGCCGATGATTATATCACCAAACCCATCAGGCCGAGAGTACTGATCGCGAGGATCAAAGCTTTATTGAAAAGAAAGCAAAGAGAAGACCTGCAAACACAATTACTCACGGTAGGCGACCTGACCATCGATGTAGCTAAGCGAATCGTGGAAAAAGATAGTACCAAGATCAATTTACCCAAAAAAGAGTTCGAACTGCTACGGCTGCTGGCCTCCAAACCCGGCAAGATCTTCACCAGGGATGAGATCTATTTGAAAATTTGGGGCAACAATATCCAAGTCGGCGACAGAACCTTAGACGTACACATCCGCAAGCTGAGAGAAAAGATCGGCGAGAAGTACATTAAAACCAGTAAAGGGATCGGTTACGGCGTAGATTTTTAGGATTGGATGATTTGGGATTGGATGATTTGAGGATTTATGATTGAATGATTTAGGGATTTATCACCTCTTTTGTTTATTCGCTGTCATTCTTGTTGAAATAAAAATTGATGTCAATTCATATGCTTCTTTGAGGAATTCATCAACTTGATCTGCTTTCAGCATTCGCTCATCAAGAATAAACTCCAGCCAAAAGTGGCTTTCATCTGCTTCTTCAATCACAATACTGATTTTGGCAACAAATGAAGCTTTTGATTGAGCAAGAATGGCCGCCCTGTAATTAGCAGCCACAGAAGTTGCCGAACGGATCAATTGTCCCCTTATATGATTACCCAATGTCGTTTTAGGAAGCAACAGCGCCAGCTTCACACACTGATGCGCAAACTCCTTTGTTCTCTTTTTTAATAAATGCTTATCCATATTCAAAAATTTAAATCCTCAAATCAAATCCTCCAATCCTCAAATCAAATCCCCCAATCCCCAAATCCTT
>JANQFB010000176.1 GCA_028278085.1 Chitinophagales bacterium | reverse complement strand
GCCAAACGGATCCGGAGGGTCAGACCGTATGTGCTACCTGGGTGCCGGAAGATCAATGGAACGATACGGTACGGGCGATCTTTGATAAGCAGGTGATCCGCTTCGGCACCTACCCGCATTCGCCCTATTATTATCGGGATTCGTTTGATGTTGTATGTGGATTTGAATATGAATTGGCCGATGCTTTGGCGAAGATCATTGTGGATCATTATCCTTCCCTCGAAAACCTTGCGGTCGGTTGGGTAGAAGTTACCGACATCGAAATGCCTGGAGATGGTACGGAAAATACCGTCATTTTTGAAGCGCTTTTTAGCAGTTTGATCGAGGGTTCTTATGATGCCGTTTTTTCAGGCATTTTCAAAAACTCCCAATATACCGGAACAGAAAAGATCAATGTGCCCACATTCGATTATACCTGTGCTTTTGAATTGTTTTATATCGGCGCTATTTATACCGGTAAAGAAGACCTGGGTGTGCCGCCCAAAGGCAACCTGGATGTTTTGGCCGCCTGGCTGGCAGAGCGCTCGCGGGAAGATAATCCCATCCGCATCACCCATACGGAAAGCCGGAACCAGACGGATTCCGGTAAGCTCATTGAATCCAAGATCCAGGAAAACGGCGGATATGCGCTTCGTAAGGATATGTTGGTCGATGATATTAAAGATCTGCTCGACAATAAAGAGGTCCATATCTACGTCGGCGACCTGATCCAGATCCAGGTGTTGGGGAATAGTCCTGATTATCCGATCGATCTGGAGTTGGATGTTTTGTTGGGTACGGATACTTATGTGATGCGTTATCTGGCGCCTTTTACGGTGGCGGATGAGTGATTGGGTTGTAAAATTTTTGGGGAAGCACATTTACGCATCAAACAATAGTTCTGTTAAAAAACGAGCTCACAACTACTGCAGGACCACTTTTAAAACCTCAGCCTGCCAATTACTTTTGTTTACCACTTTGATAAAATAAATACCTCTTTCGAATTGGCTGGTATTGATGACGGTTTGCTTGTTTTCACAATGCTCTGTATGTACTATTTGCCCCAAGATCGAGGTCATACTAATAACATAATTCCCTTGCTTGGTACATTCCACCAATAGTTCATGTCGAGCAGGATTAGGTCTAATAGAAAAGAATGTTGGCAGAACGTTGGTATCTATATTTTCAGTATCCCGAACATCTGTCCTTTTATTTGAAGAACTACCACCGCTTGCAACATCGTGGGCATTGCTGACGGTTGACAGTGCCCTGGAAACTCGAACTTGCTGTTCATCTATACTGTTGAACGTACCATTCTCAATATTAGTCCGTCCGATTGCCTCGAATTGACCCGTAGATATATCGTAGCTTTCAGCTACAAAATTTTTATACGCCTCAATAAAGTCCTCAGTAATCGTTCGAGAACTACCCGGCGCTTGCCTGATACTCATACTTCCCAAAAATGGGATTTTCCCAGGTTGTGGAAGTGGGTTTGCCATAAAACCGCAATTTGGTTGTAACCGTTTTATGTGATTGTCTTGTATGGGAATGGTTACACTTTTACAGAATTTTCCTGCACCGGTGTGATACGAAAAGCTACTTAACGGTTCTCCAACTCCAAAAGGGTTGTTCCCTTTTGTTCCCCAGAAATTGCCTTTCATTTCTAAGCCAGGAGGTATGAAAGAATCATAACAAAGACTAAACATCAAGTCATTCCCATCAAATCGGTTGGGTATAATCTTGGTGCAATTCCCTCGGTTACACGCATGAACTTCTGCATCGATGCTCAGAACCAGGTCAAAACCCCGGATACCAATATCATTATTCATTACCCAGGCACAACCGATGTCTCCCATGGTCAGTTTTGACGGAATGGTACCGGTAGAATTCATCCATACGCCTGCAGTCATATTTTGAATGCGGGTTCTATTTCGCAAAAAGACATTTGAGTTACTTCCTTCAATGCCGTACTTACCAAAATCCATGTCATCACCATCACTATACAGAGCGTAAACCTCTTTCGAGCCAATACCGATAACATTATTGGTATAGTCATTCTCAATGCTGGAAATACAATTACTGTTGACGGCATGCAATCCTCGTTCACAGTCCTTAAAGGCTGACTTTGAGACTCGTACATCTTTTGTCGCGTTTTCGACATAGGTTCCTTTATCGCATTGGTTAAAGGCGCACTGTTCAACACGAATGTAATCCATTGGAAACGTTGTATTTACTGGTGGAGTATTAATAATCTCAATTCCCTTTGCTAAGGCTATAAAATCACAGTATTGAATAAGAGCATCACTGTTATCACATGTAAGTCCGGAAGATAGCGATTGTCCATTTTGCTGAAAGGTAGCATTATTGGCTTTCAACCAGCCATCTTTGACACCAAATGTACCACCTCCGATATAATCAAACTGACAGTCTTTGATGATGACCTCCCTAGCTTCTACAAGTGTAGATCCTCCTCTTACTTCTACCAATTTCTGAGTCTTATTTTGTCCCTGGACAATGAACCGACTGTCTTGCCCAAGTGTGATCTTCGCACCGGAATTAAAAACCAAAAGTCCTTCCCCATTACTACCCTCAAATTGGAAATCAACACTATCTAATGTAGTCAACGTTCCTTGAATTAACAGTTCCGGTTTCTTTAACCACGATTGATTATGATTGTAGGTTATGGCATTATCTGGCCCTGGTTCTTCAATGATAAGGGTTCCTCCTGGTTCGACATGAATAGAGCCATTGCTTGTTATCTCGACATCCGCATCCGGCTCAATAATGAGTGTTCCACCTGACTTTACTTTAATACTACCACCACTCTTTATAGCAAGGCTAGCATTTGTCCCTACGCGCATTTCAGAATTGTTTGTTATTTGAAGCTCTGCACTATGGAATACATCCACCCTGCTATATGGATCCATGAGAAATTTACTTTCATTATCCACGATAACGGTACTATGGGGATTCAAAGCAGCATAGGATCCTTTATAACATCTAAATTCTGTAGGTTGTGTAAAATATGGTGTTCCTGGTACTTTCAGATGTTGGGTTGGACTAAGCCCCCTATCAAGAAGGACCGTGGTATGTTCATCAACAACCAATGATGCAGAAGTATGGTTGACA
>JANQFB010000171.1 GCA_028278085.1 Chitinophagales bacterium | reverse complement strand
GTTCTCCGATTGGCAGTAACAATGGCCTGCAAACCAAGGCCATGCTGGAAATTATTATCGCACAAAGTAATGTGCCGGTCGTTGTAGATGCAGGTATTGGAGCCCCATCCCATGCTGCCGAAGCCTTGGAAATGGGTGCAGATGCGGTTCTGGTGAATACGGCGATCGCTGTTGCCGGTGATCCCGTACTTATGGGAAAAGCTTTCAAGCACGCTGTCGAAGCCGGTATAATGGGATATGAATCAACTTTGGGAACTGCCAGCGCGAAAGCTGTAGCCACCAGTCCTCTAACTTCCTTCCTGGAATGAAGCGATCTTCTTCCCCAACCCATAGCTTCTCCCGCGAATTCAAGCACCTGGATTGGTCAGCCATCGAAGCCCGGATCTATCACACCGATGAGCGCCGCGTCAGGCAGGCGCTGGATGCACCGATCCGGCGGAGCTGGGAAGATTTCCTGGCCCTGATCTCACCGGCTGCCGCACCTTTCCTGGAGGAAATGGCCGTCAAAAGCCGGCAATTGACCCAACAACGGTTTGGGAATACGATCCAATTGTATATACCCCTGTATTTGTCCAATGAATGCCAGAACATCTGCACCTATTGCGGTTTCAGCCTCGATAACCGGATCCCCAGGCTCACCCTGACCGACGAACAGATCATGGATGAAGTGGCCATCATTAAATCTTTTGGCTATGATCATATCCTCCTGGTAACCGGGGAAGCCAACCGTACGGTCGGGGTGGATTACCTGGAAAATGCTATCCGACTGATCCGTTCTTATTTTTCCCACATCAGCATGGAAGTCCAGCCCCTCGAGCAGGAGGAATATGAACGCCTTATCCGTAGTGGATTGAATACCGTACTGGTCTACCAGGAAACCTATCATTCCGGGAATTATAGCACTTACCATCCGAAAGGGAGGAAAGCCAATTTTCAATACCGGCTGGATACGCCCGATCGATTAGGGAGGGCCGGGATCCATAAGATCGGTTTGGGGGTGCTGATCGGCCTGGAAGATTGGCGGACGGATAGCGCTTTTTGCGCCCGGCATCTGCAATACCTCGAGCAGCGATTCTGGCAAACCCGGTTCTCGATCTCTTTCCCCAGGCTCCGGCCGGCAGAAGGATACCTCGAACCCCGGTCGGTTATGTCGGACCGCGAGTTGGTCCAGTTGATCTGTGCTTACCGCCTGTTCAATGAAAATGTGGAGTTGTCACTATCCACCCGGGAAACGGAGCGGTTCCGGGACCATGCCATCAAATTAGGCATTACCTCCATGAGCGCCGGTTCCAGGACCGATCCCGGCGGCTACTCGCACCAACAGGAAACCCTCGAACAATTCCAGGTCGACGACAGCCGGAGCCCTATGGAAATCGCCGATATGATCCGCACCCAGGGCTATGAACCGGTTTGGAAAGATTGGGATCTGGTGATGGGGTGAGGGAAGGAGTGGATGTTGTCTGAACCCGGTGAAATGGAATGATGAATGCGGAATGCTGAAGGTTCGAATGATGAAGGATTGGGGGATTTGAGGATTGGGGGATTGCATGATTTGAGGATTGGAGGATTGCATGATTTGAGGATTTGAGGATTGAAGTAATTATGCGAACTTCAGCATTCATCTGCTTTAGCCTGAAAAGCCGGGTAGATCAGCCCATTAATCTTTTTGTTGCAGGGAGACTGATTTTTGCGCTACGGATAATTGATAGCTCTTCCCCAGGATACAGGCCCGGTTATCGGGGACATGGCCCGCCGGAAAACCAAAGCAAACCGGATAGTCGAAGGGTTCGACCTGTTCCCGGATAATCTCTTCCGCCGTTAGTCCGTAAGGATTTTCATTATCGTTCATTTCCGACATCCCGCCGACCACCAAACCTCCTAGCTGATCCAGTTTACCGGCTTTTTTCAGGTTCATCATCATCCGGTCGATGTGGTAGAGGTATTCGTCCAGGTCTTCGATCATCAGGATCTTACCTTTGGTATCCAGGTCAGAATCGGTGCCGGTAAGGCTGTATAAAATGGATAAGTTTCCCCCTACCAGCAATCCTTCTGCAACGCCACTCCGGTTAAGGGGGTGCGCCGCACAGCTATGATCCGATGGACGGCCGGTTAAGGCCCTTTTCAGACTATTCAGCGCCAGATCGGTGTTTTGATGAAAAACCAGGGGCATGGTACTGTGAATAGTCGGTATCCCGAAGTGTTGATGAATATGACTGTGTAAAACGGTTACATCGCTGAATCCGGCGACCCATTTGGGATTTTTGCGGAAGTTTTCAAAATCGATCTTGTCGATAATACGGACCGTACCATAGCCACCACGAGCACATAGAACGGCTTTTATACCCGGATCATCCAGCATGGCTTGCAGGTCTGCTGCCCGTAGATCGTCGTTACCGGCAAATTGATGTTCATCCGCCCCGATGGTTTTGCCCAAGACCACCTCAAAGCCCCAGTCCTGGATGGTTTTAAGGGCCGGCCGGATCTCTTTTTCCCGGATCTTCCGGGCTGTGCTGATGATACCGATCGTGTCTCCTTTGGCCAGGGGGAAAGGGGTGTTCATTTGGAACGTGGTTTTATCGATAAAGGTCTTAATTGTCCGGGGAATATCTCAATGTGGGGCTAATAAAAAATCAATTGTTTCACCGTTAACAAAGGTCGACACGAACTACTTGCGGCAGGGATTGAAGCGGATACCCCGCAGACCGGTAGCTTAGTCCTGCACAAGTGGCGGAGGCCAGCAGCCCTGCTGATGGACCCCGTACACTGATGCAGGGCTTGGCTACCGGGCGAGGAGTAGCAGTGAAAAGCCCGTTAAGCCGCCCTCATTAACAGGAGATGATCCCTGCTTTTCGGGGTCTGTTTTCTCTCCTGAATAATTATATCTTTGTAGCTGATAAAGGAGCCCTTACCATGGCTGAGCAGCAAACCTATAAACGCCACATGATCACTTCGGCGCTGCCTTATGCTAACGGCCCGATACATATCGGGCATTTGGCCGGGGCTTATCTGCCGGCGGATATTTATGTGCGTTATTTAAGGATGAAAGGGGAGGATGTGGTATATGTTTGCGGTTCCGATGAACATGGGGTGCCGATCACTTTGCGGGCCAAGAAGGAAGGAAAAAGCCCCCAGGAAGTGGTGGATCATTATCACGCCATGAACAAAAGGAGCTTTGAGGATTTTGGCATAGCATTCGACTACTATCATCGCACCTCTGCCCAACTTCATCATGAAACAGCTTCGGCATTCTTTAGAACCCTATATGATAAGGGTGAATTTGTGGAAGAGGCGTCGGAGCAATATTATGATGAAGAACAGCAACAGTTCCTCGCTGACCGGTATATCACGGGCACCTGCCCGAACTGCAGTTTTGAAAAAGCCTATGGCGATCAGTGTGAAAACTGCGGGAAGGCCTTAAGCCCGAGGGAATTGATCAATCCTACCTCTGCCATCAGCGGGAATAAGCCGGTGCTGAAAAAGACGAAACATTGGTACCTGCCGCTGGATAAATATCAGCGGGAATGGCTGGAGCAATGGATCCTTTCAAAGGAAAAGGAATGGAAGCCTAATGTTTTCGGCCAGTGTAAATCGTGGCTGGACCTGGGTTTGCAAAAACGTGCGGTTACCCGCGACCTGGAATGGGGGGTTAAGGTACCGATCGATGACGCTGAG
>JANQFB010000157.1 GCA_028278085.1 Chitinophagales bacterium | reverse complement strand
AAAGATCCGTTTTGCTTGTCAGAACCGACAGCGATCACCGTTGTTCCGGATTCCAGGTCGATCAGTTCCAGGTTGGCAAAAAGACTTTTTTTCGTTTGACTGTCGAATACTTTTCCTTTCACATAGGTAACCGGTTCCGGCCTGGCTTTTTCGTGTAATTCGAAGAAATGGATATCCATTTTCCCTTCTCCGCCGAAGCGGTCCGAGGAAAAATAAGCCGTCATACCGTCCGCACTTACATATAAACTGAATTCATTGCCTTGGGTATTAATGGGATAACCCAGGTTTTTCGGGGTGCCCCATTTGCCGGAAGAATCTTTTTTAACCATAAACAGGTCTTCTTCGCCCATACCGATCTGGCCTTTGGAAGAAAAGTAGAGGGTTTTATTATCCGGATGAATATAGGGCGATTGGTCATCCTGTTTGGTATTGATCCGCGTCCCGAGATTGACCGGTTCACTGAATTGCCCCTTGTCGGATAAGGTGCTTACCCAAATATCGATCTTACCGTGGCCGTCTTTCCGGTTACTGACAAAATACAAATTCCTGCCGTCGGCAGATATGGAGGGCTGGGATTCCCAGGAATTGGTATTCACGGGAGGCCCGATGTTGATCGGACTGCTCCAGGTGTTCCCCTCTCGCTTTGAAAAATAAATGTCACAGCTACCATAGCCCCCGGGGCGGTTACAACCGGTAAAAAACAGGTATTTACCATCCGGAGAAATGGTATGCGCCCCCTCGTTCCTGCCGGTATTGATCGGTTTGGCCATATTCTTGGCAGGCTGCCATTTACCATCTATTTTTTTGCTGATGTAAAAATCTTCATTGTACTGATTGGTCGGCAATTTAAGCTTCCGGGTAAAGATCAGGGTTTGCTCGTCGGCGGTTACGGCAGGTAGATACTCTTCAAAAGGCGTATTGATGCTCTTACCCATATTCACCGGGTTAAAAGGCACCGGGTTGTTCAAAGCGTCTTCGGCAAACCGGCAGGTTTTCAACAGCCGTTCCCCTTTCACTTTGTAATTGTAAATAAGATCCTTTAAGCCCAGCAATTCTTCAAGGTAAGGGATCGCCGTCTTATAGTTGCCCTGGTTTTTTTCCAGGCTGCCCAGGGAAAGCAACACTTTTTCGCGGGCATAGCGGGTTTCAAGCGAAAGGGTAAATGTTAAGCGTTGCCGGGCTTTATCCGGCTGACGCATCATTTGGTAAAGATCCGCCAGCATGATATTGGCATCGATGAAACCCGGTGTTTTGTCCACGACATCTTCAAGCAGGGATATCGCCTGTTCGTATTGTGTCCGGTTGATCAACAAATTGGCTTCGGAAAATGCCTTTTGTGCTTTCTTGGGCGCATTTTTTTTAGTGTATACTTCTTGTGAATAGCCATTATTAACAAGAGCCACACATAAAAATATCAGGAGGATCAGGTAATTCATAAGTCCGTTCCGGGGAAATTAATCAATTCTTATGCCAACTTGTAAGGGGCTTCAAATCCCAAAAATAGGGATAAATTGAAGGAATCCACAATGTTATCCGGCAAGATGCTCCCTGCAGGCATATATTAGGATAAGCCCTTTTTAACACATTAGTTACATACAATGATCATCCCTTCTTGGCCCGGGGAATTGGTCCGTAGATTATTCCGACACCCATAGCCATTGATAAAAACCGTATCGATAAAAGTTGCTAGCTGATCTGATTTGCGTCAATATCATGTTAAATTTAACGCAATTTTGACGCATTATTGACACAATTTAACACTTTGGTATTGAAAGCTTTCCTAATCCACCCCTATATATTTATGTAGCTGGATGGAGATCCGCCATTCCGGATGTCCCTGCACAAAGGTTATGATGGAGGGCAACATTTTGTCGGAACGATCCCATTCCGGCTGCAAATACAATTGGCAGTCAGGATTGACCTGTTCGGCGTATTGCTCTGCCCACAGGAAATCGGAAGCATTGCAAACAATGATCTTCAATTCATGGGCTTTGGTTAAAATAGCGGGCAAAGGTGCCTTGAATTTTTTGGGGGAAAGCGTGATCCAGTCCCATTCCCCGGTAAGCGGATAGGCTCCGGAGGTTTCGAGGTGCGTTTTGTAACCTTGTTCCCGGAGGCTGTTGGTCAGCCGGTCCAGATCATACATTAGCGGTTCTCCGCCGGTAATAACCACCAGGTCCGAGGGTTGACGGGATGCTTCGGCCACAATTTCCGTGACCGGTGTTTGGGGATAGGCCCCGGCGTCCCAGGATCCCTTGACATCGCACCAGGTGCAACCCACATCACAGCCGGCAAGCCGGATAAAATACGCTGCCTTGCCCTGGTGAAAACCTTCCCCCTGGATGGTGGAATAGGCTTCCATGAGCGGAAGCTGACCCATGGTAGCAGATCTTGTTAATAGGCTATCCATAATCATGCCGGAAGAGTTTCCTCCATCAAAGATACGCGGAAGGATGAAAAGACGCCCCTGAGTTTGGCGGAAGCCTTCCTGCCGCTCAGCAATGCGAATCGAAGGCTTGCCGCAGGTTATCTGCGATCAACTCGGCCGGTCGCCCTTCGATGTGATGCCTTTCGATAAAGTGCACCAGCTTACCGTCTTTAAATAAGGCGATCGAAGGTGAAGACGGGGGATAAGGAAGCATATATTCCCGGGCTTTTGCCGTGGCTTCTTTATCTACACCCGCGAAAACCGTGGCGAGTTTGGCCGGTTTATTGCCTTCGCCGGATAAAGCCATTTTTACGCCGGGCCGGGCCATGGCAGCAGCACAGCCACATACCGAATTGACAACAACCAGTGCGGTGCCTTCCATATTATTGATCAGGTTGTCCACTTGATCCGGTGTCGTTAATTCGTCGAATCCGACATTGGTCAGATCGGCTTTCATGGGGGCAACTAATTCAGGAGGATACATAATGATTGATTTAAGTGTTGATGATTTATTTGGAATAGGGGAATTACAATATTCTATAGGTTTAAGTCTTTAAGATCACAGCATATTTAGTTCCAGTTTGGCCGCTTCCGATAACATGCTCATATCCCATGGGGGTTCAAAAACAAGATCGAGCTTCACACCGTTAACATTGGGTATGGCCCTGATCTTCTGCTCTACTTCCATCGGCAGGGATTCGGCTACCGGGCAATTAGGGGAGGTAAGGGTCATCTTGACATAGACATTGTTGCCGGGATCGCACTTTACTTCGTAGATCAGTCCGAGCTCATAAATATCAACCGGTATTTCGGGATCATAAATGGTATGCAATACCTGGATAACCGATTCCGTCAACTGGACGAAATTATAGTTTTCGGCGGGATCCTCATTTTCGGGTTGTGGCTGATGTCCTTCAGGTGATTCCATGCGCTCAGTTTGCATTTTCCAGTTTGGTTTTGTAGGCCAAAGCGTAAATTTTCATTTGTTTGATCATCGAGGCCAATCCATTGGCACGGGTCGGCGACAGATGTTGCTTCATCCCGATCCTGTCGATAAAATAAAGGTCGCCTTCCAGGATCTCCCGGGGCTCCCGGTCCGATAGGACATTGATCAACAGGTTGATCAGGCCTTTGGTGATCATGGCGTCGCTATCTCCGCTGAAAACGATTTTGCCATCTTTGAGTTCCGTATGCAGCCATACATTCGACTGGCATCCTTTTATTTTGATATCTGGTGTTTTTAAGGCTTCCGGCAATCCCGGCGAAACCTGCCCGAGCTCAATGATATATTTATATTTTTCCGTCCAGTCTTCAAGCAATTCAAAATCCTCTATGATCGAGTCCTGTGCTGCTTGTATACTATTTTCCGCCACTTTTGTTGAGTTCATTAACGAATATAACAAATGGTTCAGGATAAAAGTTTGATGGTTTCACGGGTTGTTTCCGCCAAATGATCGATCTCCGCCCGGGTATTATAGATCCCCAGGGATGCCCGCGCGGTTCCGGGTATCCGGTAAAAATCCATGACCGGTTGAGCGCAGTGATGCCCGGTACGAATAGCGATCCCAGCTGCATTGAGCATGGTTCCCAGGTCAAGGGGATGCACTTGCTCCACCACAAAGGAAACCACACCCGCCTTGTCATGGGCGGTACCGATCAGCCTGACACCCGGTATACTGCCGATCTTTTCGGAAGCATAAGCCTGCAAGTCCGATTCGTAGGCCAGGATGCTGTCGTACCCGATCGCCCTGAGATAATCTATTGCCGCCCCTAATCCGATCGCTCCTGCGATATTCGGGGTGCCGGCTTCAAAGCGGTGAGGCAGGTCATGATAAACGGTTTTTTCAAAAGTTACGCTCTTGATCATTTCTCCACCGCCTTGATAGGGATCCATTTTTTCCAGCCATGCTTTTTTCACAAACAAGCCTCCGATCCCGGTCGGCCCATACATTTTGTGCCCGGAAAAGGCGTAAAAATCACAATCCAGGTCCCTGACATCGATCGCCAGATGGGGAGCGGCCTGGGCGCCGTCGATCAGGACAGGAATATCTTTCCGGTGGGCCATTTCGATCATCCGGCGAACAGGGTTGATCGATCCGAGGGCATTGGAAATGTGCACCAGGGCAACCAAACGCGTTCGTTCGTTGAGCAGCGAGGTATATTGATCCATGTCCAATTCGCCCTGTTGGTTGATCGGGATAACTTTCAAATGAGCGCCTTTTTCCGAACAGATCATTTGCCAGGGCACGATATTGGAATGATGTTCCATACCGGATACCAGGACTTCATCCCCGGCTTTCAGGTGCTTACGGCCCCATGCCGAAGCCACCAGGTTGATCCCTCCTGTGGTACCTTTGGTAAAGATGATCTCTTCCACGCTTCCGGCATTCAAAAACTGCCGTACTTTTTCCCGCGCCCCTTCATAGGCATTGGTAGCTTCTTCGCTTAAATGATGGACACCCCGGTGTACATTGCTGTTGATCTGCGTATAATAATCCGTGATCGACTGAATAACAGCAGACGGTTTTTGGGTGGTGGCCGCATTATCCAGGTATACCAGCGGCTTGCCCAATACCTTTCGCTCCAGGATGGGAAAATCCCGGCGGATGGCATCCACATCGAAAGGAGTAGAGGTGGGTTGATATGTCTTAGAAGGCGATTCCATAATGCTGGCGATGAATAGCTACCATGCTATGCCGGTACGCTGTTGTATCTTTTCGGACAAATATTGTTTCAGGGGTTCGACGGATATATGTTCCAAAACTTCACTGGCAAAAGCAAAAGTCAGGAGTGCAGCGGCTTTTCCCGGATCGATGCCCCGGCTTTTCAAATAGAAAAGGGATTGCTCGTCCAGTTGACCCGAAGTAGCGCCGTGGCTGCATTTAACATCATCCGCATAGATCTCTAATTCCGGTTTGGCATTGATCGTAGCCTCGTCGGAAAGTAAAATATTTTTGTTCGATTGGAAGGCGTTCGTCTTTTGGGCGTCTTGCCGGACCATCACCTTGCCATTGAAAACGCCGGTCGATTGCCCGTCCATGATCCCTTTGTACAATTCGTTGCTATAGCTGTTGGCCCGGGCATGATCGATCAGGGTATGGTTGTCCACATGCTGTTTACTCCCTAGCCAATACAAGCCATAAAGATGCGTTTCACATCCCGACCCGTTCAACGTGATATTCAGATCGTTCCGGGTAATAGCGCTGCCGGTGGTTACCGTATGGATCTTGCAGTAGCTGTTTTGATCCTGGTTAACAAAAGCATGATCCACATGGAAATCGAGCAGATTTTCTTCCTGGACCTTGAACCATTCGACATGGGCATGGTCCATGACCCGAACCTCATTTACAGCATTCACAAAGCAAGCTTCCCCGCCTGTGGAGGCGCTGGTTTCGATCAGCTTGACCTGACTGTTTTTCCCCGCCACAACCAGGTTCCTGGGATAAGAGATCCGGTGGCCGGATCGCCCGTCGGTCAGGTATATCAGATGGACCGGGTGTTCAGAGATGGTTTGGTCCGGTATATAAATAAACGTCCCCCCATCGGCATAGGCGGTATTGAGCGCTGTCAGGCTGCTGCCCTCATACTTACCATAGCGGGCAAAATGTTCTTCCAGCAATTCCGGATGCTCCTTGAATGCCCTTGACAACGGCTGAACCACCATTTGGGCAGAAAGTTCCGGTATCTCGGAAAGATCCGGCTGGAACTGCCCGTTAACAAATACCAACCGGCAGGTTTCCGGTAACAGGTAAGGAGCTATCGCATCCCTGCTGATGGGCTCGGGGGGATCAACAGCGCTTTCATAGGCATTGGCTGTTGCCGGTTTGATATTGGTATATTTCCAGGATTCCTGCCTGGTGGTGGGAAAGCCCATCCGGCCAAAGTGGTGGATAGCCTCTTTCCGCAGGTTGCGAAAGTGCTCGCTCACGGATCCGTTCCAATTTTTTTCAAAATCGGCGAATTGCCGGACCAGCTTATCTTGCAGCTTATTATCCTGATTTTCCATATCACTTGCGGAATACCGGGAGGAAATCCTTTATAAGCCCGCTATTCAAACAGCAGAGGCCGGATCGGATTTAATCCAGTCGTATCCTTTTTCTTCCAGTTCTAGCGCCAGGGATTTATCGCCCGAGCGCACGATCTTTCCATCATGTAATACATGTACCACATCCGGTACGATATAATTCAGCAGCCTTTGATAATGCGTGATCACTACAAAAGCATTATCATCGGACCGCAGGTGGTTGACCCCATCGGATACGATCCTCAGGGCGTCGATATCCAGACCGGAATCCGTTTCGTCCATAATGGCCAATTCGGGCTCCAGGACCGCCATCTGGAAAATTTCGTTGCGCTTCTTTTCACCGCCGGAAAAACCTTCATTGACCGATCGGTTGATCATGGAAGCATCCAGTTCGACCAGGCGGGCCTTTTCTTTGATCAGCTTCAGAAAATCAACGGCAGTCAGGGGATCCAGGCCTTTGTACTTCCGGATCTCGTTAACGGCGGTTTTCAGAAAGTTGGCATTGCTAACTCCCGGGATCTCCACCGGGTATTGGAAGGCCAGGAATATCCCTTCTTTGGCTCTTACATCGGGATCCCATTCTGTCAGGTCCTGCTGATGAAAGTATATTTCGCCTTTGGTGATCTCATAATCTTCCCGCCCCGCCAACACGGAAGCCAGGGTGCTTTTACCGGAACCGTTGGGCCCCATGATCGCATGCACCTCTCCTTTCTTTACTTCCAGGTTCAGGCCTTTCAGTATCTCCTTTCCGGCAATGGAAACATGAAGATCTTTAATACTGAGCATAGTTGGTTTTTTGTGTGATCCGATCCATGAATAATAGCCTAGCCCACACTTCCTTCCAGGCTGATGGCCAAAAGCTTTTGCGCTTCTACCGCGAACTCCATGGGTAAATTATTTAATACTTCCTTGCAATAGCCGTTAACGATCAGCGCCACACTGTCTTCTTCATTGATCCCCCGCTGCTGGCAATAGAACAGCACGTCTTCCCCGATCTTAGAGGTGGTTGCTTCATGTTCCACGATCGCCGAGGGGTGGCTGACTTCCAGGTAAGGGAAGGTATGAGCGCCGCATTGGTCGCCCATCAGCAAAGAGTCGCATTGGGAAAAATTCCGGGCATTGCGGGCTTTCCTGCTGATCTTCACCAGACCCCGGTAGCTGTTATTGCTTTTCCCGGCGGAAATCCCCTTGGATACGATCCTGCTCTTGGTATTTTGCCCCAGGTGGATCATTTTGGTGCCCGTATCGGCTTGCTGGTAATTATTGGTAACGGCTACTGAGTAAAACTCACCGATGCTATGATCGCCTTTTAAGATGACGCTGGGATATTTCCAGGTAATGGCCGATCCGGTTTCTACCTGGGTCCAGGATATTTTGGCGCGATCTCCTTTACAGATACCGCGTTTGGTGACAAAATTGTAAATACCACCCTTACCGTCCTTATCGCCGGGATACCAGTTTTGTACCGTAGAGTATTTGATCTCCGAGTCTTTATGCGCCACCAGTTCCACCACAGCCGCATGTAGTTGATTTTCATCCCGCATCGGGGCGGTGCATCCTTCCAAATAGCTAACATAACTGCCTTCCTCCGCTACGATCAGGGTTCTTTCGAATTGCCCGGTATTGGCTGCGTTGATCCGGAAGTAGGTGGATAATTCCATCGGACATCTGACCCCGGCCGGAATATAACAAAACGATCCGTCGCTGAAAACGGCTGAATTCAGGGCCGCATAAAAGTTGTCTGTGTAGGGCACAACCGATCCGATATTTTTACGGACCAGCTCCGGGTGGTTTTGGACGGCTTCGCTCATGGAACAGAAGATCACCCCTTTTTCCGCCAGGGTCTCCTTGAATGTTGTAGCCACAGAAACACTATCCAGAACGGCATCTACGGCAACACCGGCAAGCATTTTCTGTTCTTCCAGCGGGATACCCAGCTTTTCATAAGTAGACCGGATCTCCGGATCAAGATCATCCAGGCTATCCAGCTTTTTCTTTTCCTTAGGCTCCGCATAGTAACTGATATCCTGAAAATCTATGGGAGGATATTCGACTTTCGGCCATTTGGGCTCCCGGAGGGTTTGCCAGTGCCGGAAAGCTTTCAATCGCCATTCCAATAACCACTCCGGTTCATCTTTTTTAGCGGAAATAAACCTTACCGTTTCTTCCGATAGCCCTTTGGATAGGAGCTCTTGTTCAATGTTGGAGGTAAAGCCGTATTTGTATTCCGATCGCGTAAATTCCTCTAATATTTTATCTTCCTCCGTCATCTTTGCTGCGTGTTGATTTTATTTAGACTAAATCTAAATTAACAACAAAATTAGCGAATTTTTGGTTTAAACAAGGCCGACTTGCCAATTAATTGATACTTGACAGCAACGGCCGGTCATCGGGCTTTACTTCAAGCGAAATGAAATAGGTATAAAATAACGGATAGCCACCGCTGTTCCATTCTCCCGGCCCGGATGCCAATCCTCCATCGACCGGATCAGGCGAACTGCCTCATCGTTACAACTGACGCTCGGCAGGCGGTTGGACAATTTTACCTGGCTTATCTTTCCGTCTGCCCCCACCTGGAACCCTACGATCACCGTTCCCTGGATCTTATTGTCGATCGCATCCTGGGGATATCTCAAGTTCCGTTCGATGAAATGCATGAACTGGAAGTAACCACCTTTGAATACGGGCATTTGGTCCAGGATCCTGACCTGGAAAAGCTTGGAACCGAAATAAAACTTACCGTTCTCATCATAATGCGGCTCCAGGAAAATACTGACCTGTTTGTCATAATCATATTGTTCCATTAATGCCCCATCCCGGGTATAATATGACCAGACACCCACTCTTTTGTTATCCCGGTAATTGCCCTTTTCAGCAAGACTGTCGTTTTCATAATAGGAGCGGAAAGTTCCGTGTTTGACGGATTTCTTGGATCTCAGCACCTGGAATTCCGCCTCCAGGCCATTGATCATCTTGGATCGTTGGATCGTTTCGGGTTCGTCCTGGATCCCGGTAAATAACCAGAGCGCAGGAATAATGATCATAAGGAGGAAGACCGTTCGTTTGAACACCTTGCTTCTAATATACCTCTTTTTTGGCGGATTTTAAGGTATTCATCAATAAGGAAGCAATGGTCATCGGACCTACGCCTCCCGGCACCGGGGTAATATAACTGCATTTTGGCGCGACCTCGTCGAATTTTACATCGCCGATCAACCGGAAGCCTGATTTTTTGGTGTCGTCCTTGACGCGGTGGATCCCCACGTCGATCACTGTAGCGCCTTCTTTAACCATGTCCGCCCCGACAAAATGGGCTTTGCCGATCGCAACGATCAGAATATCGGCAGATAAGGTGTGGGACTTCAGATCTTTGGTCCGGCTGTGGCACAGGGTAACCGTGCAGTTTCCGGGCTTGGTATTCTGGCTTAATAAGATGCTGATCGGCGCACCGACAATATTGCTTCTGCCCAGTACCACACAATGTTTGCCTTCGGTGGCTACTCCATAGCGATCGAGCAGGGTCAGGATACCATTCGGCGTGGCCGGTAAATAGGCCGGTAATCCGATCGCCATCCGGCCGACATTCACCGGATGAAAGCCGTCGACATCCTTTTCCGGTGCAATCGCCATGGTAACCTTGTCGACATCGATATGGTCGGGGAGGGGTAATTGCACAATAAAGCCGTCGATATCCTCATCCTTGTTCAGGGCATCGATATGCTCCAGCAGGGCTTGTTCCGGGATATCGGCATCCAGCTTGACCAGTGTCGATCGATAGCCGATGGCTTCACAGCTTTTCACCTTATTGTTGACATAGGTTTGACTGGCAGGGTCTTCCCCGACCAGTACCGCTGCCAGGTGGGGGATCTTGCCGCCGCGGCTTTTGATCTGTTCGACCGTGGCCGCTATTTCCGATTTGATGGTTTGTGATAGTTGTTTGCCATCCAGACGTTCCATATTCTTTGTTTTAATCCAGTTTAAGTACAGCTAAAAAGGCCTGTTGGGGTACTTCTACACTCCCGATCTGTCGCATGCGCTTTTTGCCCTTTTTTTGTTTTTCCAGTAGTTTTCTTTTCCGGGTAATATCGCCACCGTAACATTTTGCAGTTACATCTTTTCTCAGGGCGCTGATCGTTTCCCTGGCCACTATTTTAGCACCGATTGCAGCCTGAATGGCAATTTTGAATTGCTGCCGGGGAAGCAGTTCCTTCAACTTACTGCAGATCTTTTTGCCGAATTCATAGGCCTTGTCACGATGGATCAAAGCCGATAAGGCGTCGACATTTTCGCCGTTTAATTTGATATCCAGTTTGATCAGCTCGGATTGGCGGTAATCCACCGGATGATAATCGAAGGAAGCATATCCTTTGGATATGGATTTCAGTTTATCATAAAAGTCGAATACAATTTCGG
>JANQFB010000139.1 GCA_028278085.1 Chitinophagales bacterium | reverse complement strand
GGTGATATAAGGTTCCCAATATGAATAAACCTCTGGCCTCTCCTTTTATATATTTAAGTGTGATGGATTGCTTAACCGCCATTTCTGTGAAATAAATGGCAGTATCGATATGGCTCTTACGGCATTCCCAGGCGGTCTGTAAGAGTAGATTTACCTGGCTGGTATCGGGCTTTCCGGATTGGATCTTTTGGTTAATTCCGGGTAATTCACACTCACTTTTTGACTTTAAACCAAAGCATAAAATGAGGAAGAGTAGAAAGATTATTTTGCTTTTCATACGACATGAGGTTTAATGTAAAATAAAAACATTGCTTTTGATATGGTAATAGCAGCTCAATAACCACGTAGCAAAATACTCTATTACAATTAATATTATTAAATCTAAGAATTATTTATTTTTACCATAGTAAAAATTGGGTAAAAAAAATACTTCACAACTAAGTGAAGTATTTTCGGATTTTGTTCTAGTCCTCATCATCCGGATGATGAATTGTTTTTACCTTCTTGCTTATAATCTCTCCTTCCAGCAGCACGTAAACAACAACTTTATTAAATGATCCTGTGTTCTCAACTTGGATGGAAGCATTGAGTTCGGTGGACAGATTCGTTTCTACACCTTGTTTCGCCCCAAATTCGATGGTTTTGTAGAGATTTTGTGGCTTATTAGTGATCCCGTCAGGTGGTACATCCCTTACATTTAACAATTCAAATGAGTTACCTGGCGTCGGGATAATGATAAAAAAACAGTCACTTGCAGTGCTTAAAAATTTTGGGATAATTGTTGGCCTAAAGAATTTCTTCATGTTCAATTGGTTTTTGATTAAAGAATGATATTTCTAACCTTTTAACAGTTGCATTAATGTTATCAAGGCGTGGAAGCGAACGAAGACCATTCCAAGAATTGCTTAGAATTCTACCAAACCGGTAATTAGTAATTCTTGTAGATCAGGTAAATGGGATTATTATACCCCGTGTAATACAGATCAAACCATCAACCCACATCCTGGTAATGATGAATGGCAAAGTGTTTCACTTCGCCATTCATCATCACATACACCGCTACTAGAGGATATTGGTCCTCCCCCAGGTGATCCAGTGACTTCAGGGTATAGTTCAGTTCGGATCTTTTATGGGGGATTTCCCGGTCATGGCTGCCCTTTAGCCGGATGATCACCGGGTAAGCACGATCGACTTCATATTTCCATTTGGGGAAGTTGCCGGTCGTTACATCGGCTATCCGGATCTCTTCACTATAGGTGGGGATATTGATCTGCATGCTGTATTGGCCTGTGCCATCGATCTTATCCAGGCAAAGGCGTGGTTTAAACAAATTCATTGGCTGCTGGTTTTGCTTATTTGTGATGTAATCTTGCTATTTAATGTTGACTCTTTCTGTAGATCATGTCGCCGGAGCGAATGATCAGCCCGATCATCTCCTTGACCACCGGGTTTTTGATCACACACCGCATAATTTCCAAGCCGATGCGGGTTTCGATCCAGCCCATTTGGAAGCTCCGCAATTCCTTGGCGCTTCCATTTAATGAAATGTCATCCCAGTTGCGTTCGATCTGCTGATCAGCAATGTTCATATCCATCCATACAAAGGAACGACATCATCTACCGCTAAAAAAGACTGGAAACAGGGAATTTTACCCTACTGAATACAGGGGACTCTATATCCCTGAATTCAGGTAGTTATCGGTCGAATGTAAGGTTTGGCAAGGGTTTACGAAGACCATCGATCGGATCTCCGGGAAGCTTTTTTCTCCGATCGCAGGCGCTTTTCTTTTAAGCGCTTTTCGATGGCCGCTTTGGAAGGCCTGGAAGGTTTGCGCTCCCTGACCGGTTGTAAGGCTTTTTCGACGAGGTCGTAAAATTGCCGGGTAACGCGTTTTTTATTGGTCAACTGGGTACGGGCCGTATCACAGGAAAGTTTTAAATAGCCTTCGACATTGATCCTGTTGCGGAGCTGTTGCAGGAGTTTATCCTTTTGTTCGGGGGTAAAAAAAGCGGAGCCCATGACCGGGAAATACAGCTCCACCCGGGTTTCCACTTTATTGACATGCTGTCCCCCTTTACCACTACTACGGCTGGTTTTAAAGATGAATTCCCTTTCCATGCCCAGATCTTCGATACGATGTTTTCCGGGTTGGTAGGTCATGGTTTTTTGTTGATTGTACTTGAGCGCTCACATTCCTGCCGGGTCCCGGCCATTCGTCGGGTGACCCGGCAGGAATATGCAGTAAGTAGGTCATATGCTTACAAATTACCTGGCGCGATAATGCTTCGCCTCATCCATTTTCTCATGGGCTGCAGAAGGCTCGGGAACCCAATGATGGATGCCCCCGGCCAATTCGTCATTAAAAGTGGTCGGGATATTATCTGCATCCGTCCTTTCTTTCCAGGTCAGGCGTTCGGTGCCATCATCTTTCCTGACCATGGTGATACATTGCTCGACCGGGCAAACCAGGGAGCATAAGTTACAGCCGACGCAATTCTCTTCTATAATGAAGGGAACCCTGCTGCCGTTTTGCGGCAATCCGATGGCCTGGTGAGCGCCGTCTTCACAAGCGGTATAACAAAGCTGGCATTCGATGCATTTATCTTTATTGATATCGGCCACGACTTTGTATTTCAGGTTAAGATTTTCCCAGGTTTTCACATTTTCGAGCGCCTTTCCCCGCATATCTTCAATGGTGTTAAAGCCTTTTTCGGTCATATACCGCTCCAGGCCAGGGATCATCTCCCGGATAATCCCGAATCCGTAATGCATCACGGCCGTGCAAACCTGTACCGTTCCGGCGCCGAGTAAAAAGAACTCCACGGCATCCCGCCAATTCTCGATCCCGCCGATACCGGAAATAGGCAAATTATAATCCTCCATTTGGGCCACGTTTTTCAGCATATTCAAGGCTATAGGCTTCACCGCCGGACCACAATAGCCGCCGTTGGTACTTTGCCCGTCGACCACCGGGTAAGGAACGAAATTGTCGATATCCACCCCGACCAGGCTTTGGATCGTATTGATCAACGACACAGCATTTCCACCGCCCTCCTGTGCTGCCCGGGCCGGTTCGGTGATATCGGAAATATTAGGTGTTAGCTTGACGATCACAGGTGTTTTGGCAGCTTCCATCACCCACCCGACAATGGTTTTAAGCACTTTCGGTTCCTGTCCTACGGCCGATCCCATACCCCGTTCACACATACCATGCGGGCAACCGAAATTCAATTCCAAACCATCGGCGCCGGCATTTTCCGCATCCCTTACGATCTGATGCCATTGTTCCCGCGATTCCACCATCAGGGAAGCGATCACCGCATGATCGGGGAACCGTTTTTTGACCTCCTCGATCTCCCTTAAATTATCTTTCAACGGCCGGTCGGTGATCAGCTCTATATTATTCAGCCCTATCAAGCGGCTGTCGCGGTAATTAACACCACCATAACGGCTGGAAACATTCACCACCGGAACACCCAGGGTTTTCCATACCGCACCTCCCCAACCGGCATCGAAGGCTTTCATCACCTGGTAGCCGGAATTGGTCGGCGGCGCTGAAGCCAGCCAAAATGGGTTAGGGGATTTAATTCCTGCGAAATTGACGGATAGATCTGGCATGTTTTCCTCCTGAGTTTCTGTTTTTATAGGATGAAGAAGGCGTTAACCTTGCTTGTACCCAATTTTGAATATCGATTATCGAACAAGGAATGCCGAATGATGAAGTATATTTGAGCTTACTTCAGCATTCATCATTCCTTGTTCATCATTCATTAGTTGGAATTCCAAGTTTTTTACATCTAGTTAGCAAGGTCAATCAACTCAAATATTCCCGGATACCCAGGGCAGCGACCTTACCTTCTGCCGCCGCATTCACCACTTCCGCACCTCCATTCACCGCATCGCCGCCGGCAAAATATTTCGGGTTCGAAGTCTGTCCTTTTTCATTGACAACGATCCTGCGTTTTTCATCAAGTTCCAGGCCTGCAATTTCTCCCAGGAATCCTTTTTGCTTCATTTGTCCGGTAGCTTTGATCACCATATCACAGGGCTCGACAAATTCACTGCCTTCCACCTCTTCCAGTTTCCCATTAAGCATCCAGGTCTTGACAAATTTCACGCCTTCCACCTTGCCGTTGCCCACGATCGCCACGGGCGATACGTTGAACATCCCTTTCACCCCTACCGCTTTGGCCAGGTCGTATTCAAATTCATAGGCCCCCTTATCGGATTTCCCTCTCCGGTAGGCCAAAATGACTTTTTCGGCACCCAGTCGTGCGGATTCGGAGGCAGCATCCATGGCTGTATTCCCGCCGCCGAGCACAATGACTTTACGGCCGACGCTTACGTTGGTATGTTCCAACCTCAGCCGCTCGATAAATTCCACCGCACCCAAGCACTGGGGCAGGTCTTCGCCCTCAATACCCAGCGTTGTGGTTGCTCCCAGCCCCACGCCAAAGAAAATGGCATCATAGTTTTTATCCAAGGCAGCCAGATCTTCACCGGAATTAATGGGCGCATTATATTTGATATTGTAGCCAAATTGCTGCTCCAGGTATTCCATTTCATCCAAAACCTCCTTGTTGGTGATCTTATAAGGAGCAACTCCATGGACCGTTAAGCCGGATGGCTGCTTCTTGGCTTCATAGATATCGACCTCGAATCCATGCACCCGCAATTCACAGGCACAGGCAATACCCGCCGGACCGGCCCCAATGATGGCTATCTTTTTACCATTATCGGCAGCCAGATCAAACAACTTTTTACCGGCGGCAATGGCCTGATGGGTCGCATAACTTTGTAAGCGGCCAATCTCAATGGGTTTTACATGTTGGTTAATATACACACAATCTCCTTCGCACAACACCTCTGTCGGACAAACCTTTCCGCAGGCATGGCCGAAAAAATTCGATTCAAAAATGGTACGGGCA
>JANQFB010000065.1 GCA_028278085.1 Chitinophagales bacterium | reverse complement strand
TCTCACTTACCGGCATACCTTCCTTCCCGCCATAACGGAAATATTCGGGCTCATAAGGCAGGTATTGGATGGAATTATTGGGAAACCACTTTTCATCTGCGGGCGTGGCATGATCCGGTTCATCCCTTTGCGAAGGATTTTCCTTCATATATTGCCCAAATACTTTTTCCAGTCTGGGTTTCAAGATGGTATCCATCTGATCGGTATCCCCGTAAAAACGCAACCGGATATGCGGCCCACGGTCCCAATAACGGATAAAAAAGTATCCTTGGGCCTGGCCATCCTTCAGCGCCGCTTCAACGAATGGTTTTAAAGCAAACTGCAGCAAATGCTCTATCGGCTCGCTATAATATAAATAGGTGGCTAACCAACCCTTCATGATCTGTTTGTTGTTTTATACATACCATTGTACCAGGTATTCGCTTACATGACGATGCTTTCCGACCGGCAGCAAATGTTTGGAGTCCGGATACATTTCTTCGATCCGCAAGGCTACTGGCACCTTGGTGACGGCCTTTTCAAATAAAAGCATGGTAAAAGGATTGTGAAAGCATACATATTGGGGCTTATAGTCGTCGCGGGTTACCCGTTTCATTTTTTCTCCCGGCAGGTTTTCCACTTCCATCGGATTGGTAATATAAATAAAAACTTCGTCAGGAATGTCGAGATCTTTCCGCCACCGGTCGATCTTTACCAGGTAGCTCCAATCATTTTCCGAGGCTTCTTTAACGGGAATGCATGATTTGGGAATATTCCAACTCTTCCGCTGGAACACAAATTTATCCTCATAGGTGATCCTGGGAGAAAAATATATTTTTTCCTCCTTAACATCCGGCTTGGCCTCCTCACCGGCATCCCTATCCGGCTGTTGACCGTTAGCGCCGGCTTTCTGGTCCCAGGCCCGGTTGACGACATAGATCAGATGGTTGCTATAAACATATTTGATCCGTGTGAACATCGATAACAAACGGAACAACTGCGACCTCCCTTTCAGCGCCTGGAAACCCAGGTCGAATACATAGAGCTTTTTACCGCTGGGCCTATGGACCAGGAAAAGCTGGTCGGCATCGGGATCATATTTGATCGCTAATGCTGTGATCGGGATCTGCTGATCCGGGTCAAGGGTATTATGGCCGCCGGGCATCCAGATCTCGTTGGCCATCAACGGGGGATGCAGGTTGGCATTGAACATGGAAGCATCACAATCTTCGGCGAAGATCTCATCTTCCCGGCAAAGCTGCTGATTCCAGGTTCTCACATCGTTGGTTATAGCGTCATCGAAAATATGGAGAAACCGGCTGATCCATTTGCCATAGCCCGGTGAAACCGAATTCAGCACGCCTTTGAGCTGATAGCTGCCATCGCTTTGTTTTTCCTCGAAAAGCTGGATAAATAAGCCGAATGAAGTATGGCGGATCTCATGGGGCTCTTTTACCGGTATCTCGGCATGGGTCTTCAGGATATCCGGCAAGGCGAAATTCACGGATAATTCCTGTCCCCCGACCTGGTCTTTGATCACAGACAAAAATCCATTTAACCATTTTTGCCGGGCGACTTCGCGTTTTTCATTTCGGGGCACTTTTAAGGCTTCGGGTAATTCCCCGGTCTTATGGGGCTTGTCCACCGCCTTTTGCCCGTTTTCGGGCACATCTTCTTTGTCCTCCTTTTTAGCCTGGCCATCCCCTCCGGCGGACTTCTCTTTCATTTGCTGCTTGTATTCGGCTTCCGGCTTTTTATACTCTTTGTAAAAATCTTCGTAATACCGCAGCACATCAACAGTTGCCGAGGACTTGAATTTTTTGAGAAAATAATGGACCATGGCATCTTTCTCCCCCGTGTAGCCTTCCAGGTGTGGTATTTCATCCATCATACCCTGTAAAGTCCCGATCAATGCCGATAGCTTATCCCGGTTCACCTCTCCTTCCACGGCTAAAGTCGTATCCTCATAAAAGATCTGCTCCGGTTTATAGTGGAAAAAGGTGTTGGACCGGTGTTTGAAGATAGTCTCTTTATCCTTAGCCTTGTTATCGGGAGACCCTTTATCGGCTTCCTGCTCATCATCGGCGGGATCCTTCTTTTCTTTCCGCTGCTGCCGGTATTCTTCCAACTGTTCCTCCGGGGTTTTGCGTTCTTCTGCCGGCAACCCTGCCGCCTCGTGCAATTCCATACAGATGGACCTGAACCCGGTATAGGCCTCTTCCAGGATCTTCTTTCTTTCGGACAAGGACGCTTTTCCGTAAGCCATCGCCTGCTCACGGATCTGCTGCAAGGCCTCCACCAGCCGGTGCAGCAACTCGTTTTTCGAGGCCAGCGGCTCCAATCGCTCCCTCAGCTTTAGATCCCAGTCGGGGTCGATCCCGGAAACACCCAAATTGAATTCCAAAAAGCCGTATTCGATCAATTGGTCGATATAGGCTTCCAGCTCTTCGGGTTCCGCCTCGATGAGTTCTTCCCGGATGATGGTTTGGATAAGTTCTTCATAGGTCATCCCCCCGGTATCACGGTTCACCAGTTCCTGGAAAAGCTCGATGACCTCGTTATACGGGATCCGCTGGAAGGATTCTATATTATTATGATTGGTGAGAAAAAGAAAATGCTCTTCCTCCACTTGCGTCGTGGGATTGGGCCTCAATCGGAATGACCGGTATATCTCCGGATTTTTTAACAGGAGGGTCCGGACATATTCGAATAAGTAGTTGTTTAAACGGACATGACTGATCACCTGCGGATCCTCCGCTTTGACAGCTATAAAAGGTGAACCAGCGGGAGCTTTTCCATTAGCGGTGAGCCTGCCCATGGCCAGATTGGTGAAGGTGCTGAAAGGAGAAGTTTTCGCCAGCATCCGGGTTAGGTATTTGACCAGGCTGAGCTCCGTTTGCATTTCTTTCTTGTTCAATTGGACAGATGGATGCTGCAGATAGCGGTCGATCCGGTCAAGCAAGGATTGGCTGGATAACAACAATCCTTTCCGCAGGTTTACATCCTGGCTCAGCTCATAAAGTTTTGCCCGTGCTTCCACCAGCTCCCGGGCATAGATCTCTTCCCCCGACCCGATCATTTCCTGCAGCTCATGGTAGGTCGCGGTATAGCGGGTGAACAGTGCTTTCAGGGACTCGTTCAGCAGGGAGGAGATCTTCGCTTGTTTTTCCGGGGAAAAAGCCCTTTGATTGTAAATATCGCGCCGGAAATTCAAGAGCAAATTTTGTGTTTTCCGCTCCTGTTGCGCCGATATATGCGGATAGATCCCGTCGCAAATGGATGTCCCGAGATCGTCCAACTGCCGTTGCAATTCATAGATCTGCTCCAACCGCCCGGTACATCGATCGAGGTTCAGGGCTTCCAGGTTTTCAAACGGTCCCCCGCCGATCCTTATTAAGACATGTGGAAATAATTCCATCCTTCGAATATTACCTTAACAGCATTGTTTTTACACGCTTAACCAGCTTCTGTCAGTTATCCCTATTTATCCTTTCTGCTGCGATAAAACATCTTTGAGGTTATAGAAGATGCGTTCCAGCAGGCGAAGGTTTTCCGTGATGATCTCCGCCGTACCTTCCATCTGCTGACGAAACTCCAGCTTTTTGCCATAATTGGTTTCCAGGCCGTTGATCAGATCGATATTGACCAATACCTTATTTTCATGTGATACTCTTGAGATGCTTTGGACCTGGCCTTCCACCGCACCGAACTCATTGAAGGGATATCCGTCGAATTTGATCCTTACCTGCTGACCAATGCCAATTTTTCCGCTTCTCGCTCCCGGCGTATAGGCCTTGCCGATGATATCTCCGGATTCCGGGATCACATTCATCACATGCTCGCCGGCATTGACGAACTGGTTATCGCCCCAAAATTTAAAGAGGGAAACCCGGCCTTTGAAGGGCGCCACGAAAAGGTACTGCTGCTCCCAGGCCGCGATCCTGCTTTTCAGGCGATTAAAGGATTCTTTCATATTCACCAAATAGGTCCTTCCCAGTTCTTTATATTGCTGGTTGATATCCGCTATACTTTTGCGATAATCCTGGATCTGGATCTCGTTGCGAATAACATTGATATCCGCACTTTCGAGGTCATACTTTTTTTGAAGGTAAATGCTTTTGGACTGTTTCAGGCCGACCTCGGCTATGGCATTTTGCTCGAATAGCGTTTTATCCTTTTCATAGTTGGAAGCGGCAATGTCCAATTCATCGGCCAGGATCAGCTTTTGCTTTTTCAGCTTATTGTTCAGGGTTTGATAGTGAAGGATCTGCTTTTGCAGGGATCCGACTTTTTCCTGGTAGTTGTTTTCATTCCCGTAAAACCGGTATTCATAACAAGCCTGGAGAAAAGTAGAGTAGTCCGATTGGATCTCCCCGAGCTGGGCAGTCGAATCCAGCTCAAACAGCAGGATACTGTCTTTATGTTCCAAAGCCGCTGCGATAGGGATCAACTGTTCCTTGAGCTTGAACACGTCTTCCTTGACGGCGGGATTCCTGATCATTGCCAGGAGTTTCCCTTGCTCCACGTGGTCATCATCTTCGATATACAACATCAACTGGCCATTGGCCCGGGCCACAAGATTCGCCGGTGGCCGTTCCGTGGTGACAGTGATCCGGGTTTGAATGATATCCGGGTATTGAATATACCAGGAACCGACCAGCAATAATAATACCGAGGCCAGGATTACGGTAATACCCCATCGAATGATCCAATGCGGGATATAGCTCAGGATCTCCTGGACGTCTTCGCTTCTTTCAACGATTATGGGTTCACGGTCAGGCATCAGCTTCCTAATTCCAATTGATTTTTTACCAGGTTATAATAAGAACCTTTTAATTGGGTCAGCTCCCGGTGGGTACCGCTTTCCACGATCTTTCCCCGGTCGAGGACCACGATCTGATCAGCCCGCTTCACCGTGCTCAGCCGGTGGGCGATCACCAGCACCGTTCTGCCCTGGTAAAACTCTTCCAGTTGTTCCATGATCATCCGCTCGTTGTTGGCATCCAGGGCGCTGGTGGCTTCATCGAAAAACAGGTATTCCGGGTTTTTGTAAACAGCCCTGGCGATCAATATCCGCTGCCGCTGACCCTGGCTCAGGCCGTGCCCGTCGCCACCGATCTTGGTATTATACATGAGCGGCAGGGATTCGATAAACTCCCTGATATTAGCGATCCTGACGGCATTCAGCAACTTTTCCTGGTCGACGGTTTCATCGGTCAGGGCGATATTCCGGGTAATGGTATCGGAAAAGATATAACCATCCTGCATCACCACCCCGCACTTATCACGCCACAGTTTATTATGCACATTCTCCAGGCTGACATCGCCGAGCCTGATCTCCCCGGAAGTGGGTTTGTAGAATTTTAGCAGGAGCTTGAGCAAGGTGGTTTTCCCGCTTCCGCTAACCCCTACAACGGCAGTAACTTTATTCTGAGGGATGGTCAGGCTCAGGTTTTTCAACACAAACTCCGAATCGGGCCCTTCGTATTGGAAGCTCAGGTCCTCCACCCGGATGGTACCGTCGGCAGGTAAGCCGGATACCTTGATATCGTCGGGATCTTCTTCATCTTCCTTGTTATGGATCTCCCCTAATCTTTCCAGGCTGATCTTGGCATCCTGGGCCGTATGGATGAAGCCGATCAATTGCCCGATCGGTGCATTCAACTGGCCGATGATATAGGTTACCGCCATCATCATACCAAGGGTCATATCTCCCTCGATAACCTCTTTTGCGGCGATAAAAGAGATCAGAATATTCTTGAGCTCATTAAAAAATAAAGCGCCGGCCTGCTGGTATTGGTTTACACTCAGGCTTTTGACATTGACCTTGAAAAGTTTTGCCTGGATATGTTCCCATTCCCATCTTTTTTGTTTTTCCGCCCCATTCAGCTTGATCTCCTGCATACCATTGATCAGGTGGATCAGGTTGCTCTGGTTATCCGACATCTGGTTGAATTTCTTGTAATCCAATTCCCGTCTGATCTTCATAAAAAAGAGGATCCAGATGATATAGATAATACTGCCCACCATAAAAATGCCGAAGATCTCGAGGCTATAAATTGCCAGCACCACCCCGAAAACCAGGAGATTGATCATCGAGAAGAGGATGCTCAGGGTCGAATCCGTTAAGAAACTTTCGATCCGGTGGTGGTCGCCGATACGCTGGAGGATATCGCCGATCATCCGGGTATCGAAAAATCCCATGGGCAGGCGCATCAGTTTGATCAGGAAGTCGGAAATGATGGAGATATTGATGCGTGTGCCGATATGCAGCAGGATCCAGCTCCGGATAAACTCCACGGCCGTCCGGCTGAAAAACAGCATGAGCTGGGCCAGCAATATGGTATAAACAAAGCCTATATTCTGGTTGTTGATACCAAAATCGACCAGCGACTGGGTCAGGAAAGGAAAGATCAGTTGGAGGATACTGGCCAGAACCATACCCAGGAACAACTGCACCAGGTATTTTTTATAGCTGTAGAGATAGGTAAACAGGAATTTAAACCCGGTTTTATTGATCTTACTGTCGTCTTCGGCCTGGTAGAATTCCGGTGCAGGCTCCAACAACAGGATCACCCCCTGCTGCTCATTGGGAATATGCCAGAACCGAACAAATTCCTCCCGGTTATAGACGATCAGGCCATGGGCGGGATCGGAAACAAAGACTTTGTTCTTGGTTATTTTGTAGATAACAATAAAATGCTTCTGCTGCCAATGAGCTATGCAAGGCAGGGGCACCTCATCCCGCATCTTATCAAAAGAGATCTTGGCTCCGAGGGTCCGGAAACCGATCGATTCGGCCGTATCACTGATATTGTTGAGCGAAACTCCTTCACGGGTCTGGTACATCCGTTCGCGGAGGAATTGGAGGGAATATTGTTTGCCATAATATTTGGCGATGATCCGCAGGCAGGTCGGACCGCAATCCATGGCATCATGCTGCCGGTAGGTTGGGAAGGATCTATGTAATATGAATAATCCCATCTTTTGCTAGTAGTCAGTTCACCGATCCGTTATTTTATATCAGGTAGGTTTCCCTTCCTTCCTGCCCGTTCAAATACCGGGCCTGTTCCTAAGCTATTGCTTGAGATGTAGGTGTGCTTCCCCCGGATCTTCCGTAAAAACCTTGCCTGATTCGCCCCTTACCTACCATGGGTTGGGATTAGCGGTAGTTCCGATCATCCGGTAGGGTTATCCCAATTTTACAAAAATATCACTAACTATTTTTCAAAATAGGTTGTACACTATGATAAACATACAATTTAAACGAAAATAATCCATGAAAAAAAGCGGGAATTTAACCGGCATTATGGCCTGATCCAGGGGATTACAGGTAAATTTTTGTTGGAGCCAAACTTACATTCCAAACCTTTTTCCATGATGGGTATCATACGGGATTATATCGGTGGGAGATAGATCCGAGGCCTGGAATGCTTAATAAGATGCCTCGATCAAGCGCCTTTTTTGGGTTGATTTTGCTGCAGCCCCATCCAGTCGGTCTCATCGATCCAGATCTCGGTATAATCCCTGACCTGCATCGGGTTATTGGGCAGGTTCCTGATATAAGGCTGCATCAGCCGGTAATTCTCCGGGTAAACCAGGATGAGGAAAGGAGCATCGGCCATGGCAACCTTTTCGGCTTCCATGAAATATTGCTTGCTTTCTTCGGCTGTGGCCGCCTGCAACCCTTTTTCGAACAGCTCATCGAAGGCAGGATTGCTGTAACGGGCAGTATTAGGATAAGATTCTTCGCTCATTTCGGCAGGAACATCACGGCCATATAATAAAGAAAGAAAGTTCTCCGGGCTTGGGAAATCTGCCGTCCATTCCCGGTTATACATCACCGATTCTCCGCGCTTGGTCCTTTCGATCTTTTCTTTCTTGGTTAGAACATTCAGGCTGACCTCTACCCCGAGGTTTTCTTTCAACTGCCGGATCAATTCGTTGGCGATCTTTTCATTCCGGCCACCCAACTTATTGATATCGATCCGGATATCTTTCAGATCGGCGCCGCTTTTATAGCCGGCTTTTTTCAAATAAGCCATGGCCTTTTCCTTGTCCAGGGTATAACCCTCGATGGCCGATACATCATAGCCTTCGATCACCGGGGGTGTGAAACCGTAGATGCCCGGTCCGTATGCTTCGCCATCCAATACCTTATTCATGATCAAATTCCGGTCGATGGCATAACTGAAGGCTTTTCTCAGGTTTACATTCGAAAAAACGCTGCCCTGGGTTAAAAATTCATAGGTAAAGGTCGACATCGCCGGCGACCGCTGCTTGATATAATCCACCGCCTCACTCTCGCCTTCTTCGAATTTAACTTCCAAAATGTCAATGATATGCTCGGTCGATAAATTGTCGATCAGGGTCAACTTACCATCGTTGAATCGCTGGACCTCCTGGTCTTTATCGTCACTAAAAGTGATCCTGATGGAATCGAGGAAAGGCAGTTGATTGCCCAGGCTGTCGGATTTGTAATAATTCGGGTTCTTTTTCATGGCGATCAGCTTTCCTTTCACCGTTCTCAAAGATTGAAAGGGTCCTGTGCCTACCATCAGCTCTTCCCCGTATTTGTCGAAAGCTTCCATGGGAAAAACATAATTATAAGGCATGGCCAGGGTATATAAAAAGCTGCTGAAAGGTTTGGTTAGCTCGATCCGGAGGGTATGGTCGTCGATCACCTGGACACCGGACAAGCCGACGTCATTATTACCGTCGAGAAAGGCCTGGTGGCATTCGACGGCGCCCTTTACTTTGCCCTTGAGCACGTATTTGTATCCGGCATCGTATTTGGCTTGGCGGCAGAGGTTTTCAAAGCAGGCTTTGACATCCGCGGCCGTCAGTAAACGTCCTGTACCATCCGGAAAGCAAGGATCATCATGAAAATAGACATTCTTCCGCAGGTGGAAGGTATAGACGGTATTCGTAGGATCCTTTTCCCAACTTTCGGCAAGCGAGGGTAGCACTTCGAGGTTGGCTTGATCGAATTTTACCAGCGTTTCGAAAACCTGCGAGGCAATCCTGAAAGGAACCGCATAGATGATGGATGGCGGGTACAAGCTGAAATATTCGGGTTCGTTCAGGTTTAGAACACCGCCGTAATAACGGTTCCCATTAGCCTTGGTAAAAGGGCTTTGATCGCCGCCGGATTTCATCATCCCGTTGCAGGAGATCATAAAGATTAACAGGGTTAGCCAGTAAGGGTTGAATTTTATCATGTTATCTGGATTAATGAGGGGAAATTGTGCCTCCGGGAAGTTGTCATTTTTTTACATAGCAAGTATATAAAAAATAATAAAATAATTCTAATCCCGGCGCTGCGATCCTGCGTAAAATAATCGTAAAATCAGGCGTAAAGATTCTCAAAAAAGTTTGGGAAAATATAATATTCATATTAATATTGCAACTTATTTCAGCGTTTATCGAATAATTTTACGTGTTGGTCGAAATTTTAGATCTTATTTGATACATTCCATTGTTATCTTGAAAAGTTTTCTATATTTGCTTAACGTCAATACGTGCATTTAAGGACTGAACAAAACAGGGAGAGTTCATATACTTTGCGCAAGTCAAGTATACTGTTATGAGAATCACCGCTATTAAATCAACACTGGTTTTATTGTTGTTTTTTGCTTCCTTCTCTATTAATGCCGGTGTTATTGTATTGGACGGAACTTACCAGGGGGATGACGTTTACTTCCAGAACCCATACAATAGTTCTGACAATAGCTTTTGTGTTACAGAAGCTTACATCAATGACGCACCTGTTGAAAACATTAACTCCAGCGCATTCGAGGTTCCATTAAGCAATTTTAAGATCGGAGATTATGTAAGGATCAAACTGGTTCACCGGGATTACTGCAAACCCCGTGTGTTGAATCCGGAGGTCCTGATGTCGAAGAGTACTTATGAGCTGGTTTCCATGAAGGTTGACGAGAGCTCTCTGAAATGGACCACCAACAATGAATCCAATCACGAACCCTTTGTGATCGAACATTTCCGGAACAATAAATGGGTGCCCATCGGCAAAGTGATCGGAAAAGGCCCTGACGGGTATAACAACTACAACTTCGAGGTGAATCACCATTCGGGGGTTAACAAATACCGGATCAAACAAAGAGACCTGGGCAATAAATACAAATACGCCCAGCCTGTAGAATATATCTCCGATAAAAGCCCTATTACCTACTATCCCAAGCGTGTGGATAAGGAGCTATATTTGTCCGAATCCACCACCTACGAGATCTATGACAGCTTTGGCGGAATTGTCTTAAAAGGCGAAGACCAAACGATCAATGTCTCGGATTTCGAACCCGGTATCTATTACCTCAACATCGATAACCGGACGGAAAAATTCCTGAAAAAGTAAGGAAGCAGGTTCCTACCTGACCTCATTTCCATCGGCAACCTTCGCTTGCCTAATCATTTCTCCCTATTGCTATAGTACCTTCGGATATACGGCCAAGCCGAAAACGCTCCTCCAGCCGTGTCCCCGTTGGGTGACACGGCTGGAGGAGAATTGCCGTCATACTAAAGCAGTCGGCCGTGCCGGGGACACTGCTTTAGGAGTGAGATCGTTTCCCATTCGGTAACATACGGCCAGCATATAATCAACACTGGGGGAGGCTCTCCCCATTCGGTTACATCCGGCCAACGCATAATTTCAGTGTCCCCACCTTCGGTTGGGTGACACTGAAATAGCAAAAAGATGGGAGGAATTACGTAATTAATTCAGTAATTAATTACGTAAATCTTCCGCAGGAGCAAAGCTCGTATAGTCGGCCTATCAGGCCTGGAGAAGTTGATCAATAAACAGGATGAGATTATCCTTTTCGGGATGCTTTTACTTATCGAATATCGTGGCGACTTTGGAAATGGAGATCCTTTCGTTTTGATAGAAAGCGATCACAAAAGCATCGGCAATGCCTTTGTTTTTAAGATCGTTCCTGAACAGATCAGCCGTCGATAATGAGTTGAACATACCCGTTACATAACGGGTAATGCCATCATCCCTTCTTTCCGCCTTGATCTCCCCGTCGATCACCTGGTATATTTTCGAGCTGGGAGGCAACGGGTTAATATAGGCGCCTACCTGGACTTTAAATACCAGCTCAGGATCGGTTTCAAGGCCATATTGTTCCAGGACGTCATAATAGATCTTATCCAACTGTTCTTTGGTCAATGCGGCCGCTCCGGATGAACCCCCGGATCCATCACCTCCTCCTGCGGCAGAACTGCCATCGCCGCTTCCGGTTCCATCGCCACCACTACCATTGCCGGAAGAGCCACCTTCGCCCGAACCCCCTTCGCCACCTTCTCCGCCTTCGGCGTTCTTATCGATGTCTTTCGAGGCCAGTACATCTTCCGCAGCTTTGATCTTAACACCCGAAATGGTGAATTGGGCTCTCCTGTTCTTGGCTCTGCCGACCGCAGAATTATTGGAAGCAATAGGTTCTTTCGGCCCCAGCCCTTTCCAGGTCATCCGGTTCAGTTCGGTGCCTCGCTCGTTCAGGTAATCGACAATGGTCCTGGCACGCTTCAGGGAGACTTCTGTCATTTTCCTGGGGTTGCCCTCTTTTTCAGAAGTATGCCCCGTTACTTCCACCTGTACGGTTTTAAACTTATCCAGGAACCAATAGACACTGTCCAGCTTTAAAAATTGGGTGGTCGGTATCCGGTAGGCTTTTTTGGCATTGAAAAAGCCTTTTTTATCGAAATAGATATAGGTTTTTTGAATTCTTTCCACTTGCAGATCCGTTAATACCACCATACCGGATTCTTCATCCATTTCCATATCGCCGCTCAGGCTGGTAAATGCCGAGGCGGTTTCGGACTGCGGCTTTTCTTGGAGGATCTTCAATTCCACCCTTCTGTCTTTACCGATCGCTTCCGGCAGTTCGTTTGGAAACTCATTGGTATAGCCGACTTCGATCAAACGCTCCTTGTCAATGCCTTGTATGACCAGGAATTTCACGACTTCGCTGGCCCTCAGCTTGGAGATCTCGGGGTTTTCAAGGTCTTCGTCCGTCAGGTCACTATGGCCGCCAACCTCGATATATCCGGATTGATTGACTTCCATATAGGGTAAAACACGGTTGAGTTCTTCAATATTTTCCGGACTAAGGGTATATTGCCCGGGTTCATAAAACAGCCCTGCTTTTAAAAACCGGCTTTCTTCGGTATTGAGGATCTGCACATCTGAGAAAGACTCCGGATCCCTGACGGGTTCTTTGGCGCCCTCTTCCATCGACAGTGATTTCATAGATACTACATTATCTTCCGTTTCTTCTTTATCCGGCTGGCCGGCAGCAGCAGCCTCGGAGGAAGCACTGGGTAACGGGGTCGTTTCTTCCATTTCGGGTTTGGCAGGTTCTTCTTCTACCGGAGCCGGCTCTTCTTCCGCCGGTGGGTCGGTATCGGTAGGTTCTTCGGTGGATTCCATGGCAACGGCATCTTCACCGCCTTCCATCTTCAAATAGATGTCTTTGGTGATCTGGGCATAAGCCAGGGTTTCCGTATTGATCACTTCCGCATAGGGCATGTAACCGTCTGCTTCCACCGCCAAATCGTACATACCACTGGATACGGCAAAGAAATATTTTCCGGTATTAGCATCGGAAAAATAGATCGCCATCACCTTTTTGGTGACCCCATGGCTCAAGGTGATCTTGGCCGTAACGGGTTTGTTAGTGGCTTTATCGAAAATCTTACCGGTAAAAATCTTATGGCCGGATTGCATGGAAAAGGCTGCAACGGGCGCATTTGCAAATGTACTGCCAACCACACTATGCAGGAGCAGTATCAGGATCAGGCTTACTTTCATAACAGGTTTCAAGGTGGAAGCGATTTTCGCCAAAAGTTAAAAAATTAAATTGAATAATAAAATTTTTGAAGTGTTTTTAAGCATTAATTTGACTTCCGAAAATGATCGGGTCAAATGATGCTATTTCCATGAAGTTAAGGCCACTTAGATATTAACAAAAACCAGCCTGTCGACCAGGGTCAAAACGACCGAAAATGAACGGACTGCCGGATCGGATTATCGCATGTCTTATGAGCAAAATAGTGCCGGGATCAATAGGTATCGCTAATAGGTACGCTCAGGCTCAGACGGATCGGTCCATATCAAATTGCTCCAAATAATCGGCTACTTTACGGACAAAGGAACCGCCCAAAGCACCGTCGATAACGCGATGGTCATAGGAATGCGACAGGAACATCATATGCCTGATCGCAATCGTATCTCCTTGGGGTGTTTCCAAAACGACCGGTTTCTTTTTGATCGATCCGGTGGCTAAAATCGCCACCTGTGGCTGATTAATGATCGGGGTTCCCATAGCATTGCCAAAGGTTCCTACATTAGTCAGGGTAAAGGTTCCGCCATCGATCTCATCGGGCTTCAGTTGATTGCTTCTGGCCCTGGATGCCAGATCATTGACCTGGTGAGCCAGGCCGGTCAGGTTCAACTGGTCGGCATGCTTGATCACCGGTACGATCAGGTTTCCGGAGGGTAAAGCTGCTGCCATGCCGATATTGATATCTTTTTTGATGATAATCCGATCCCCGTCGAGGGAAGAATTGATCATAGGAAAGTCTTTGATCGCTTTGACAACCGCCTCTATGAACAGCGGTGTAAAGGTAATCTTGGTGCCTTCTCTTTTTTCAAACTCATGTTTGATGCGGTTGCGCCATAGGACCAAATTGGTAACATCGGCTTCAACAAAAGAAGTAACATGCGGAGAGGTATGCTTCGACCTGACCATATGCTCAGCGATCAGCTTGCGCATGCGATCCATCTCAACGATCTCCACATTTCCGTTTGATTGAATGGCCGGCGCCGTGGTTTGCTGAACGGAAGGTTGCGCCGTTATGGGTGATGCGGCCGGGGTTTCCTGGGTTCGGTTTTTGATATAAGCGAGAATATCTTTCTTGGTTACCCGTCCCTCCTTACCGGTTCCCGGCATTTGTTCCAACTCACTCATGGAAATATTTTCGCTCTTGGCAATATTCAAAACCAAAGGAGAGTAGAACCGGCCGTTTGACCGCGTTGGTGTGGCCACCGGTGCAGCCGCTACCATCGTTGCCGGTTCGGCAGCCGTAGGGGCAGCTTCCGCAACAACAGGTGCAGGCTCCGGACTGGCTGCGGG
>JANQFB010000056.1 GCA_028278085.1 Chitinophagales bacterium | reverse complement strand
CCCACCAGGGCAGTTAATACGATATCGATGGCGTTGGATTCGACCACCTGCTCCAGGGCCGCTTCACCGGCATAAACTTTGACCGGTTCCTTTTCCAATGCCGAGCTTACCTTGTCATATTGTGTTTCATCAACGATAACAACAGCATTCGGTTGGAAAGTTTTGGCCTGTCGGATCAAAAGGTCGGCCTGGGTATTGGCGGTGAGCACTTCCAATTCGAAAAAGCCGGGATTGGCGGCTACCACTTCGAGGGCCTGTGTGCCGATAGATCCCGTGGAACCGAGAATTGCCAGATGACGTTTGGGTTGATTGTTTTCCATACTCCTTAACGGGGTCACTTGAATATGTGGCCTGTCTCAGGATCCCTGGATCTCATCGACCTTGGCAGCCAGGATGAAGTCATTTTCCGAGAGTCCGTTGATGGCGTGGGTCCACAATTCTACGGTACAACTGGCGTAGGTCACAAAGAGGTCAGGATGATGTCCTTCGGTTTCGGCAAGGTCAGCCACCTGGTTGACAAAAGCCATGGTTTCGACAAAGTTGTTAAAGCCGAATTTGCGTTTGATCTTTTTATCTTCCACAACTTCCCAGGGCTTTTTCAACTGGTTATTATATTCCTGGATAGCAGCCCCTTCGATTGCCGGTATGCCGCCTTCGCAGGGGACGCATTTTTTCGCTGTAAGTTCCATGTTTAGGGATTTAGGTTTGATTCTGATATTTTAAGGTCAGGGGGGCCAGATCGGTAACGATCTTCCGGTCGTTCGATAACCGGGGTACTTTATTCTGGCCGCCTAATTTGCCGATCGATTGCATATAGGTGCGAAAAGCATCTTTTTGCAAAGGTACCATTTTAAGCCGCTGCAATACTTTCCCATCGATAAGATCCTTGTAATAGCTGTTCCGGTTCACCAACTGCTCATCGACCAGGGCTGCAAAATTATCCAGATCGGTAGGTAACTGATCGAATTCCACGAACCATTCATGATAAGGTAAGTCGCCGTTAGACGGATTGACTTCCGGGGCAACCGTAAACTCCACAATACCAACATTCATTTGATGAGCAACCGATATGATAGACTGTTCGATCTCTTCGGCGATCACATGTTCCCCAAAAGCGGAAATGAACTGTTTGGTCCGGCCGGTAACCACCAGGCGATGGGGGGATTTGGATACAAATTTTACCGTATCGCCGATATCATAGCCCCATAATCCCGCATTGGTATTCAGGATGATCGCATAGTTCACCCCGATCTCGACATCCCTCAGGGTGATTCTTTTGGGATCAGGCTTGAAATAATCTTCCAGGGCAATGAATTCAAAAAAGATCCCTGAATTAATGTTCAGCAACAATCCTTCCTCGTCCTGGTCGTCCTGGAAGGCAATGAATCCTTCCGAGGCCGGGTAGGTTTCTATGGTATCGATCTTACTGCCCATAGACTGTTCCAGCTTTTGCCGGTAGGGGTCATAATTGACACCGCCATGCACGAAAAGCGAAAGGTTGGGGAAGATCTCCTTGATCGTTTTACCGGTTTTTAACTGCAGTTTGTCATAGTACATTTGAACCCAGGGGGGAATACCGCTGATCAGCGTTAGGTTTTGCCCCACGGTTTCGTCGACAATATGATCGACTTTTGTTTCCCAATCGGCAATACAATTCGTTTCAAAGGAAGGAAGCTGATTATTCTTCAAATATCCCGGCACATGGTGGTTCACGATCCCGGAGAGCCGGCCGGTAAGGATCGATCCTTTGAGCTCCATTTTAGGACTACCGGACAAGAAGATCATCTTACCGTTGATAAAGGCGGCATTCCCTGTTTTAGCCACATAAAGCAGGAGGGAATTGCGGGCGGTTTGAATATGGTTGGGCAAACTCGATTTGGTGATCGGTATGTATTTTACACCGGAGGTTGTACCGGAAGTTTTCGCAAAATAAACCGGGTTGCCCGGCCAGAGTTCATCCGAATGACCTTCAATGATCCGTTCTACATAGGGCTTGATCTGTTCGTAGTCCCTTTTGGGAACGGCCTGAACAAAATCACCATGGGAATTGATCTCGTCAAAATGATGATCCTTACCGAAATGAGTATGACGGGCAATTTTAAGGTGCTTCCGCAGCAAGTTTTCCTGGATCTCAATAGCATGATGATTCCAAACCTTAAACTGCCCGGCGATGTGTTTAGCGAAGGGTTTGGCTAACAACGACTTTAAACTCATTATACAAATTTAAGCGAATTGAACGAAAGAGCCCACCCCTCCTGAAATTGATGTGGATAACTTTAATCATTCCACTCGGTAGGATAGCTGCGGAAAAGGAAATAATTTTACGCCCATATTCATGGCTTATGGAGCAAGTCCTTTTTGCACTGATCATCGCATTCATTCTTTTCGATTTCTTGCTCGATCGCTGGCTGGATTACCTGAACGACGCTCAATGGAGTGAACACCTGCCGGATGCGCTCAAGGATTTTTATGATGAAGAAAAGTACAAAAGATCCCAACAGTATGATCGTGCCACCGGTAAATTGGGAAGACTTTCGAGTGCCATTTCCCTGGCCCTGATCCTGGGCATGCTGTTTTGGGATGGCTTTGCTATCTGGGACCATTGGATCAGGAAAACCCTGACTGATCATGATATCCTTGTGCCGATCATCTTTTTCGGCGGCTTGCTGTTCGCATCGGATATTATCGGCCTTCCCTTCAGCATATACGGCATATTCGTGATCGAAGAGAAGTATGGGTTTAACCGGATGACGGTAGCCACTTTTATCGGCGATAAGTTGAAAGGTTATGCCCTGATGATTTTGCTGGGAGGAGGTATGCTGGCGCTGGTGGTATGGTTTTATCATATAGCGGGTGCTATGTTCTGGCTCTATGCATGGGTGCTGGTAGCCCTATTTTCACTGGGTTTCAGCTTATTTTATACCAGTATCATCGTTCCGATCTTCAATAAGCTGCAGCCCTTGGAGGAAGGTCCCCTGCGGGAGGCTATCGAAGTTTATGCCAATCAAGTGAATTTCCCGCTCAAAAATATTATGGTGATGGATGGTTCCAAACGGTCGTCCAAAGCCAATGCCTATTTCAGTGGTATGGGTGGCCGGAAAACGATCGTTTTGTTCGATACCCTGATCAAAGATCACTCTATCGAGGAGTTGGTGGCTGTTTTGGCCCATGAGGTCGGGCACTATAAAAAGAAACACATGCAAAAAGGCATGGCTGTTTCGTTGATCCAAACGGGGATCCTGTTGTTTATCCTGGGATGGTTGGTCAATAACCCTGTTCTATCGCATGCTTTAGGCGCCGATGAGCCCAGTTTCCACATGGGTTTGCTGGCCTTCTCCTTGCTCTATAGCCCGGTATCCATGCTTACCGGGATCCTGATGAATCTTTATTCCCGTAAAAACGAGTATGAAGCCGACCGCTTTGCCGCCGAGACCTATGATGGCCATTGGTTGATCAAGGCCCTCAAAAAGTTGTCGGTTAACCAGCTCAGCAACTTACAACCGCATCCCTGGTATGTCTTTTTTAATTATTCGCACCCCCCACTCCTGCAACGGATCAGAGCGATACAACAGTGATCGCAAAGCGGAAAAATTATCTACATGCGATACGTAAACCTAATCAAAAACATATCCAATTGGGGCGCCTACTTTTTGTATAAATATCATATCCACCGGCCTCCTGTTATGGAATTCAAGGGCAGGGGGGGAGTGAGGATAACAGTTCCCCAACGGCTCATGCAAACCTTCAAAGAGATCTTTTTTGCGGAAGACTATACCCGTAAGCTGGTGAAGGAGCTGTGGCAAAAAAGGGATATTACGATGATCGATGTCGGTGCGAATGCCGGCTACTTTTCTTTGTATATGCTGGATAAATGCCCGGGTGCCAAAGTATTGGCTTTCGAACCGATCCCCCGGAATTTTGATCTGCTGAAAGCGCAGCAGGCGATGAATCCCGGTTTCGACCTCCAGCCCTTTAATGAGGCGGTCAGCGACCAGGATGGAAGCCTTACCTTGCAATTCGATGCCAATGACGAGTTTACCACGGCAGCCTCTATTTTTGATACAGATACCGGGAGTGATACGCTGGAGGTTCCTGCCGTTTCACTGGCGACGATCATGGAACGGCATCAGTTGGCAAGCATTGATTTCTTAAAGCTGGATTGCGAAGGAGCCGAATACCCGATCCTTTACAGTTGTCCGGATACGGTTTTATCGAAGATCAAAGTGTTGGCCCTGGAAACGCATCCGGGCGTTGACCACGATCAACAAAAGCCTGCCCTTGTCAACTTTCTGCAGGAAAAAGGATTTCAACTGCTAACCGACCATAGCGACCTGGTCTGGGCCTGGAGGCTATAAAATCTCCTTCCATTTGAACCGGCAGGGAGCAGATCCATACAACCGGGCGGTTGGTTAATTAAAAATATAAAAAACTTGGAATCCATCCTGGCAATACATATTTTCAGGGTTAAAATTTCACCGACTGTGGAACTGGAAACGAATAGACTCAATATATTTCCATTGGACCTGGGATCACTGCAACTATTGAAGAAAGGCAGGACCATCATGGAAAACCATCTGGGCCTCGAACCCTCTAATATGAAGCTTAGCCCCGGCACCCGGAAAGAGCTGAAAGAAGCGATCGATCAATGGATCAAAAATGTGTCCAGCCATGAAAAAGAATATTGGTGGTTCACCAACTGGGAGATCATTCTCAAAGCTGCCAATAAAACCATCGGAGGGATCGGATTTGCCGGCCAACCGAATGAACGCGGTACCGTACACATCGGTTTTATGATCGATGAAAACTATGAAGGCAACGGCTACATGACCGAATGTTTGGGCGCCATGATCCAATGGGCATTTTCCCAGGATAACTGTGAAGCCATCAGGGCGGTTACGCCTCTGGATAATATCGGTTCTCACAAAGTGCTGGAAAAGAACAATTTTGTCCAGGTGGATGAAACCCCGGAAGCCGCCTATATCTGGGAGTTGAAAAAGGCATAGACGCAGCATTAGTGTAAACCCACCAAGCCACTCGACTGTGCCGGGTGGCACCTAATATTTACGTACTCCAACAACCAAAACCATTCACTCGTCTATGCCGAGAAGCCAACTTTGATGTAAATAATTGATAATCAAGTAAATATTGTATATATGCTTAAATATGTGATTTATATTTTAATGATTATCTGTTATTTAAACATTGTAATATATTGATTAATTGACCATAAATTGACCGTTTAATCATCAAAATGCCCTTTTAATCATTCATAGCAACATTTTATACTTCCCATCGTATTGTATTAAGGTTAATAGGTAAATCACCGATACGCACTAGGCAAATTACCCAGACTCACGTTAACCTTAGCTCAATATTGAGCATTCACTCACCTTAACCCAGGAAACAATGAAAGCTCACAGAACCCTCTTTTCGACCCCTTCAATTCTAGTTTTGTTTGTTTCACTCTTCTGCAGCACAACCGAAGCCGCAACCATCTATGCTCGCCAGAGCGGGGATTGGGATCAAACCAACCGATGGTCGACCGTGAGCCCTGGCGGGGCGTCATGCTCCTGTACCCCTGCTGTGGGAGATAGTGTGGTTATCGATGGATATCGGATAGATATCGATGCCAACACTGGTAATGTGACCGTAGCCACTGTGTATATCACCAATGATCGGAGTAGTGATGGCCGTTTAAGGGTTGAAGATGGCAGAACACTCACTGTAACGGGAAACCTTTGGGCGGTAGCAGAGGATGAGGGAGATGATGTAGATGTCGAGATCCGGGATAACAATTCCACCATCGATGTTCAGGGTAATGTCACGTTTACCCGGGTAGCATCCAATGACCGGGAAGAAAGGCTCCGGTTAAATATAGAAGATGATAACACATCCATGAATGTAACAGGCAACTTTACCTTTAACTGGTTAGATGCCGATGAAGAAGAAGGTGATGAAATACAGCTCGAAGATGAGGGCCAATTAAATGTGTCCGGCAATGTACTGATCAACAAAGATGGTGGACAAGACAGTGACGGGGATAGCTTTACTGCCGATCTGGATGATGATGCCCAATGGAATGTAACCGGAAATTTCGATATTAACCACATCGGAAACTATGATGTTACTATAGATATCGATGATGACGCCAGCCTGAACATTACCGGAAACCTCACTGCCACCTTGTCCAGCGGAGATGATCTGCGGATAAGATTGGCGAATAACAGCAACAACAGCGATCCGGAGCTCAATGTTACAGGAAATGTGACCCTTGATCATAATGGCGCCACCGGTGGGGATGACCTCTATATCACCATTGATGAAGATGCTTCCGTATCGGTCGGTGGTACGATCACTATGGATTGCGACGCCAACAATTCAGACCGGTTATACATACGAATGGATGAAGACGCTATATTGGACGTAGAATCCCACATTTTCATGAATGCGGTAACCGATGGACGGGTTGAGATCGAAATGAACGACGACACTTACCTTTACATCGCCGGTAATTTCACAAGGCAGGCTGCGCCCAATAATTACGGGATCCTGGACTGTGATGATGATGCCACGGTGGTATATGATGGAAGTACGGCCCAAATAGTTGCGGAAGATGCCGGCGCCGGATCTGATGATTTTTATTACGAACACGTACAGATCAATAACACCTTCGGTACCATTCCACAACTCGCTACGGAAGGATTAGTTACCATCCATAACAGCCTTACCTTAACGGACGGCATCGTCCAAACCACGGCTGCCAACATTATCGTCATTCCGGATAATGTTACTTCGACGGAAGGATCATCGGCCAGCTTTGTCAGCGGCCCGATGCGGAAAATAGGTAATGACAATTTTGTATTCCCAGTCGGTAAAGGCTCCCGGTGGGCCCGTATAGCCATTGCCAGCATGGGCGGAGGCGGATCGAGCACAATTGAGGGAGAATATTTCAATGAGAAATATGTCAATACGATAGATATGGAGCCGGGTTTGAACAATGTGAGCACCATCGAACATTGGGTGCTGGAACGGACTGCCGGAGCTAAACAGCCAACCGTTACCTTATACTGGGAAAATGCTGCCACTAGTGTGATCACCGATCTATCGCCTGCTGCCTTTAGTGTGGTACGATTTGACGATGCCACAGACAACGAATGGAAAGATCATAGCCAGCAAGCAACTACCGGAGGTGTCGGCCCTGGTGTTGCGGGAACCGTAACGGCCAATGGAACCTTCAATGAATTCGGACCATTTACTTTTGGCTCCGGTAATGGTAACAATATCCTGCCCATTGAACTCACCGATTTTGAAGCCGGATTAGTCGGTGATATCGTAGAGTTGACCTGGGAAACCGCCAGCGAATACAACAATGATTATTTTACCGTCGAAAGATCGGCTGACGGTTTAAACTTCAACCCCATCGGAACAGTAGAAGCCACGGGCAACAGCCAAACAGCTTCTTTGTATAACATGATTGACCAGGCTCCCTTGTATGGGCTTTCCTACTACCGGTTGAAGCAAACCGATCTCGATGGAAAATTCGAGTATACTGCAGTGGTTACCATACGAAACGATGTAAGACTTACAGATCAGCCCATTGAGATAAAGGTCTATCCTAACCCGGCGGTAAGCGGCTCCCCGGTAAACATTGAGTTTACCAATACCGAAACGGTAGGCCAGGAAATATTGGTCGTGGTTCTTGATATTACCGGACGACAGGTTTTTTCCAACGTGGTGGTGCAAGAGCATGATAAATTTTTAACCGCCATTGATCCGAATCAGAAACTGGCGCCCGGAGTATACGTGGTTTTGGGAAGTAACTCCCTGGAAGTTGCCTACCAGGAAAAATTGATCATTGTTGATCCCGGATCGAGCGCAGCGGCATTCGCGGCTAAATAAACTCCGGACCCGGAGATCATCGTTTATTGAAGCTGCTGCATGATCGCATCCGTCGCTCCCTTTTTCCGGTCGATATATTGGCGGCATTGCTCACCGGCCTGATGCTGCTGTTCCGAATCCCGGGCAAGATCCATGACCTTTGCTTCGAATTCCTTGTAATTCCGTACACAGAAAGCGCCGCCCGATGCGATAAGGTCTACGGCCTCCCCGAATCCCCGGTATTTAGGACCAAATATAACAGGTAATCCGAAAGCTGCCGGTTCCAGGATATTATGGATATTCTGCTTGAAACCACCGCCGATCACGGCAATGAACCCATAGCGATAGATGGCATTCAGCAAGCCGATATTGTCGATGATCAACACCTCCGCCTGCTGGAGTCCTGACTCATCTGCCTGGGAATACCGTTGAACAGCGCCACCGATCTGTGCGGCCAAACGATCGATCTTTTCCGGATGAATATCGTGCGGAGCGATCACATATTTAAGGTTCAGATCATTACCGTTCCTATGCTGTACTATAAATTTCACCAGCAGATCATGTTCGGCTTCCCATGAACTGCCAGCGATCAAAAAAGACATTAGAAAGGTCCGGCTCATCAGTACGAACGTGTTGCCCGAATACCAACTCTCGGGCGTGGGCCTGGCGCTGATGAGCGCCATGGTGCCCTTGGTGGTGG
>JANQFB010000034.1 GCA_028278085.1 Chitinophagales bacterium | reverse complement strand
CGATTGGTGGAATTTGCCTGCCAGGTTCCGCTGTCCTTAAAACTGAAAAACAACCAGGGTAAATTTTTGTTGAGAAACCTGTTATATCGCTATATTCCGGTGGAGATGGTAGAACGGCCGAAAATGGGTTTCGGGTTTCCGTTCGGCACCTGGTTGAGGGGTCCGCTCAAGGATTGGGCTTATGATCTCGTCGAACCGTCGAAGATCCGCCAACACGGGATCCTGAATACGGATTATGTGGCCAGGCTCTGGCAGGAACATCAGAAGATCAGCGGCGATCAACTCAGAAAACCCTTGTGGGATGTGATCATGTTCCAGGCCTGGCTGGAAGACGCCACCGGGAATACGGAAAAGTGATTTCAAAAGGAACTCAATGATTAATAAGTCAAAATTTTGACACCATAATTCCCTTCCCCCGGAAGGGAGTAGGGATGGGTCAATAAACACATCCGTCAAAATTTTGACATCATATTACATGCATTCCATACGACAATTGACAGTTGAATACCAACGGATAAAATAATTGCTACTTTTACAAGATGAAGATCTTAGGCATATCGGCTTTTTATCATGATTCGGCTGCAGCCATCATCGAAGACGGCCATATCCTGGCAGCCGCCCAGGAGGAGCGTTTTACCCGGAAAAAACATGATGCATCCTTTCCCGTCAATGCAGTCAGGTTTTGCCTGGAATACGCGGGAACATCGATCAATGACCTCGACGCCATTGCTTTTTATGACAAGCCATTATTGAAATTCGAACGCTTACTGGAAACCTATTACGCCTTTGCCCCCAAAGGGATCGCTTCCTTTATCAAAGCCATTCCCGTATGGCTGAATGAAAAAATGTTCCTGAAACGACTGATCTATACGGAGTTGGGCAAGGTGCAGTCATTCGATAAAAAGAAGGTCCGGTTTCTCTTTCCCGAGCATCATCTGTCGCATGCCGCCAGTGCCTTTTATCCTTCCCGCTTTGAGGAATCAGCCATCCTGACCATCGACGGTGTGGGAGAATGGGCCACCGCTTCCATCTGTCATGGAAAGGGCAAGGATATAAAGATCCTCAAGGAATTACAGTTTCCGCATTCGGTAGGGCTCTTGTATTCGGCATTTACGTATTACCTGGGATTCCGGGTCAACTCCGGGGAGTATAAGCTGATGGGGCTGGCGCCATATGGCAATCCGGAAGCCGAAAGTGTGCGCAAGTATATTCAACTGATCAAAGATAACCTGATCAATATCCATGACGACGGTTCGGTTTGGTTGAACCAGTCCTATTTCAATTATGCCACCGGCCTGAAAATGGTGAAAGAAAAAAAATGGGAACAAGTATTTGGTTTTCCCAAACGTTCACCCGAATCGGAGCTGGAACAGCATCATTGTGACCTGGGCCTGGCGATCCAGCAAGTAACCGAAGAAATTGTGGGATTAATGGCCAAAGAAGCCCGGCGGCTCACCGGATCGGAGCATTTATGCATGGCCGGCGGCGTGGCATTGAACTGTGTGGCCAATGGAAAATTATTGAGCTCCGGTACCTTCAAGGATATCTTCATCCAGCCGGCTGCCGGTGATGCAGGTGGCGCCTTAGGGGCTGCGCTGGCAGCTTATCATATCTATTTCGAACAGGAGAGATCCGGCACTACCGACATGGATTATATGCAGGGGAGCTACCTGGGGCCGGAATTTGCAGGAGCGGAAGTCGAAAAAATGGCGCGGCGGTATAAGGCCAAGTATACACGATACCCGGATTTCGGAGCATTGTGTGACCTGGTGGCCGGATATATCGATGAAGGGAAGGCCATAGGCTGGATGCAGGGTAAGATGGAGTTTGGCCCGAGGGCCTTGGGAGGACGTAGCATTTTGGGAGACCCCCGCAATCCGGAGATGCAAAAGAAATTGAATTTAAAGATCAAATACCGGGAATCATTCCGCCCCTTTGCCCCCTCGGTTTTGACCGAAGATTGTGCCACTTATTTCGATCATCAAGGTATTTCTCCCTACATGTTACTGGTGATGCCGGTCCAGGAAAGCCGCAGAAATCCCTTACCGGAAAATTATCACCACGGCAATTTGAAGGAAAAGCTCTATTTCAAGCGATCGGACCTTCCGGCCATAACCCATATCGACTTTTCTGCCCGGATACAGACCGTTCACCGGGAAACCAATCCCCGGTACTGGCAATTAATAGATGCCTTCAAAAAAAGGACAGGTTACGGGATCATTGTGAATACCAGCTTTAATGTCAGGGGAGAGCCGATCGTCTGTGATCCGGATGATGCCTATCGCTGTTTCATGCGAACGGAAATGGATGTGCTGGTGATCGATAATTATGTTTTTATCAAACCCGAGCAACCGGAATGGTTGGAAAAAGACAACTGGCAGGAGGAATTTGTGCTGGATTGATAATAAAGGATCCTAAGATATGGATGATTGGACTGAATAATGAATAATGAATGATGAATGATGAAGGTTGAATGGGGAAGTTTTACTTCATCATTCATCTTTCCCTGTTCATCATTCAATTTTGCTCAGTCTATCTGACAACAAGAACGAAATTGAATACCAATGGAAAAAGATAGTAATACCACAAAGATCAATGAACTGAAAGCCCAGCTAACGATCGTAACCGGTCTGCTGGTCTTGTATTTTATCTTTGGTTTGAAAGGGTTTTTATATGCGGCAGGTGTGATCGGCGTGCTTTGCTTGTTTGTGCCCTTTATCGGCAAATGGATCGTGATCCTTTGGTTTAAGCTGGCCCATGTGCTGGGATGGATCAACACGCGGATCTTGCTATCCGTGATCTTCTATCTATTCCTGTTCCCGATAGCCTTGTTGTCAAGGATATCCAAAAAAAATCCCCTGAAACTTAGAAAAGCCGATGGCCAGAGTTATTATACCGAAAGGGATCATACCTATCAAAAATCCGATCTGAAAAATATTTGGTAGTACCCCGGTAATATGTCCGATACAAACCAATCTTCCGTATCCCAGATAATCGTACTGGGCAAGGAGCGTTCAGGTACCAAGTGGCTGACCAACCTGATCGCCAATCATCCCGATGTGGCCTGTGTGCAGAGTGAGATCCACAATGGTGTCCTGGAAACCAACGTGTTTAACAATATGCCGGTGCTCTTCGGTGACCTGAAGAATCCCGACAATTGGCTGGGCTTTTTGGCTTGTTTTTCGCAAACCTATTTTTTTAAATACACCGGTCTCGACCGGACTTTCTTGGACAGCCTTTCCCCGTCCGATTATTATACCTTCTTCGATGAGGTGATGACAGCCTATGCCCATCGTATGAACGCCTCCCGATGGATCCAGAAAACCAATAGTTTATTCACCGAAAAACTGTTGCAGGCTTATCCACAAGCTAAATTCGTATTAATTCAACGGGGCTTCGAGGACAATTACCGGTCGAGCCAGGCAAATATCCATAGCAACTTAAAAGAGATCGGGTCGGTCAGCAGTGTCTTTTCGTCGGTCTTCGGGCATTATTATGCCAATCGCTACGAAAGTTCCTTTGCCGGCCATCCGCAAATATTGTTCGTGCGCTTTGAAGATCTTAAATCCCGCAAGGAAGAAACCCTCCAAAAAGTATATGCCTTCCTTGACTTGAGCTTTGATCCTTCCTGCCTGGAAGACAGATTCCGGAAGAATACCAGCTTTACCCGGCAAAAGGAAACGCCTGCTATCCCTGGCAAGGAAAAGGTGCTGATCGCGATCGGCCGCTTATTGGGCACATCGCTTCCCTTTTTCTTCCTCAGAACCATCCGGAACTATCTGCAGGCCCGTCGGAAAAAGACCGCCAAATTCGTGAAATGGACCTATACCCAATATTGACTGCCGTTCCGGCAGTTTCATCCGCCTGGAAGCAAGTGAATGATTCAATAGACAAAAATTTGACACCTCTATTCCCTTCCCCCGGAAGGGTAGGGATGGGTTAATAAACACATCCGTCAAATTTTTGTCAACAGACCATCTTTTATAGACAGCCCCGGGGATGCAGATTCTTTTTGTATTTTTGCGCTAAATAAAACATTTTCAGGCATTATATTGCCTACCCTTCTTTGATTATTATGTACCAGGCTTTTCTTATCGTAACCCTTGTGGGTTTCTTGTATTTCCTGATCAAGAAAAGGCGTTTCGATTTCTTTTCCCTGGCCTTTTTCTCCGCGGTTGTATATTTTATGCCGGGCCTGTTGGGATATGTGATGGAACCCAAACCCAGCAGAAGCCGGTATGTCGGTTGGGTCAACCGGCCGGTACCCATCCTGGATGAAACCTACGCGGTAATGATGGCCGTGCTGATCGGCATCCTGTTGGGCGTGATAGTGTATGATCTATTTATCGATAAAGACAGGCCTTTTACCATCAACATCCCCGGTATTGAATACACCTACCTGGTTGCCACCACCATTGCCGTGGTGGGCTTTATCGTGGCCATCATCAGATTAGGGCCTGCGCTCGGATCGGGCGATAAGGCCGAACTGCTGGCCCGCTTCGGACATGTTTATATCTTTTGGTCCTATGGGGCATTGATCGGGATGGTACTGTCTTATCTCCGGAAGAAATGGCTGCCCTTCGCTGTCTGCATGCTACTGCTCTTCCTGACCTATTACCTGACCTTTATCCGTTATTATTTTATCATCGGATTGATGATCATTTTTATCATTCACCTGTATAATCAAGGCCCGCAACGCCTGATCCGTAAATGGAAATATATGGCCCTGGCCATTTTCTTCGGCTATTTTTCTTTTATCATCCACTCCCTGAAAATTCCTCTGAAAACCGGGAATTGGGATTTTATTGCCCACAACAATGTATTCGGCTTGAAATATACCCTGGCGATAATCGGTTCCTCGGAGCCCTTCTGGGTACAGGCGCAGTTGAATAAAGTGATCAAAGAGAATTTTCATGTGGGTTTGGAGCACCTGACGTCGATCATTTACAGCCCATTGTTTTTCACCAAGGAATTGGGCATCAAAGTCTACCAGTTCAATGAATTTTACCAGCCAAAATTTTATCCTTTTGTGGATGCAGGGATGGCCAATAATATATGGGCGGAATGCTGGAGCGCCGGCGACTGGCCGTTTTTGTTGTTTTTTATCGGCATTTACGCCACGGTACTGATCATCGGATGCCTCCTGATGCAGGTCAGGAATCCGACGCTGTATGGCTCGGTATTGATATTCTTTTGCTTTTGGGCCTTTTATATTCACCGCAACAGTTTCTTGACGCAAATTCCCTTTCACAAACGGGTTTTTCTTTTCATGCTGATCTTTTTTGCAGGGTCGGTGCTGTATAAGGCGATATTTACCAAAAAAGAGCGCGGGCAACAGGCAGTTACATCATAGCTAAGTAGGATAGAGCACATGAAAAAGAAGATCCTGATCTTTGTCCAGGGATTGAGCCGGGGTGGGGCGGAAAGGATGGCAGCCAATCTGAGCCTGGCCCTGGATGATGAATATGAGGTATATATAGCGGTCTATCAAACCAAAACCATGGCCACGGCAAGTCCTTATGCCTACCGGGGAACCCTGATCGATCTCGAAACCTTTCCGACCGCTAATCCGCTCAACAAATTCTTGCAGTTCTGGAAACGGATCTACAAGATCCGGCAGATCAAAAGAAAATACCAGATCGACACCTGTTTCAGCTTTATGGAGGCTGCAAATTTCATCAACGTCCTTTCCGGCGGCAAAAGATGTGTGTTAAGCGTCAGAGAGCACAAATCCCAAAGCCTGATCTTCAGAACAGCCTATGGCAGGGTCTTCAAGGTCCTGATCCGGTTGTTATATAATCGCGCCTATAAGGTGGTGGTGAATTCCCAAGGAGCCGGTAATGATCTGATCGACAATTTCGGCATCAAACCGGAAAAGATCGCAGTCATTTACAATTTTATCGATACGCAGTATATCACCGACAAAATGAACGAGCCGGTGCCCGCGGACATGTCAGGGATCTATCAGCACCCGGTCATTGCTTACCTGGGCCGGCTGGTCGACCAGAAAGGGCACCTTCCTTTTTTAAGGAGTTTCAAGCAAATGCTGGCCCAAGAAAGCCGGTTAAAGCTGGTGTTGATAGGCGACGGGGGCTTGAAAGATGAAATTGTGGCTTATGCCCGGAGCCTCGGTCTGAAAACCTGGGCGGCCTGGCAGAAAGATGAATTGACAGAGGATTGCCAGGTATTTTTTCTGGGATTTGTCAAGGACCCTTTCAACTTTCTAAGCAAAGCGAGCTTATTTGTTTTCCCTTCCCTGAGTGAGGGCTTTCCCAATGCCCTGGTGGAGGGAATGTGTTGCGGCCTCCCGGTGGTTTCGGCCGACTGTGCCTCAGGCCCGAGGGAGATCCTGGCGCCCGAAACGGATGTATCCTTTCAGACCACGGAGGCTGAAAAGACCCCCTTTGGCATACTCATGCCCGTTATGGCCGGAGAGAATTCCGGCGTAGAGGATTCCTGGGCAAGGGTTTGCGGGAATATGATGGGGAATAAAAATGACCGGGAATTATATAGTAAATTTGCCCTAAAAAGAGCCGCTGATTTCGACAGATCGAAGATTGTCGGCCAGTGGAAGGCCCAAATCAGATGATTGCATTTGTGCATATTGAAAAAACTGCCGGGATGACCATGCAGCAGATCCTGAGAGATTCGTATCGAACGGATCATTGCACTGTCGCCCCGTTTACCACCAACCGGCAATTTTTTACGGCCGAGGATTACAAAATGCTCAAAAGGTTATATCCCCGGTTAAAAAGCATTGCCAGCCACCGGGTAGTGGCCTTTACGGATCTGGAGTCCGTGTGCCCGGAGGTCAAATACTACACCTTTTTCCGGGAACCCCTGGCCCGCTGTGCTTCCCATTACCAATACCAGCTTCAGAAAATGGGTAAGACCATTGCTTTTGAAGAGTGGATAAAAGTGGAAAAGTACCATAACTTTCAAACCCACCGGATCGCCGGGGAACTAAATGTTCAAAAAGCGATTGACATGATCAGGGACAATTTCTTTTTTGTCGGACTGATGGAACATTTCGATGAATCACTGCTGCTGTTACAAAAAAAATTGCAGGACCCCCAGTTCAACATCCATTATATCCGGAAAAATATCGCCTCCGATAATCGCATTAAAAATGAGCTGTTAAAGGATCCCGCCAAACGGAAGTTGCTGGAAGAGGCCAACCGGCTCGACCTGGAGCTGTATGATTATGTGATCAAAGAGCGGTACCCGGAAGAGCAGCGGATATATGGCCCGGAGCTAGCTGCGGATCTGGCGAAATTCAAAGAACGCAACAAGTCCTATCATAAAAATACCAGCGGTTGGCAGGATTTTCTCAAAAGGAATCTACTCTATAAGCCTGCCTTAAAGCTCGCCAACATATTTTTAAGAAAATAAGGTGAAGGCCCACAACATCCTATGCCGACATTTTAAGCTGGCGACCCGGTTTCTTCCGGATGCTAACAGTTTTCAGCCCTTTTAATGGAGAAGCAAAAAACAAAAGTATTGTTTGTCGGATCTTTCAAAAAAACAAGATTCACCGGCGGCCAGCATTATGCCAGCACAACGCTTGTAGCCAGTAAGATCTCCGAATATATTCACTGGTATTTCATTGACAATAAAAAAGAGGGCACCTCGGCTGC
>JANQFB010000014.1 GCA_028278085.1 Chitinophagales bacterium | reverse complement strand
CCAATGCAGTGGTACGGGAGCCGAATGGCGTCCAGGTTAGGATAAATGCCCAGGGGTTCAGGGGGCCGGACCTGAAAGCCAAAGTGCCGGGGGATTTCCGTATCCTGTCGCTGGGGGAAAGTACCACCTTTGGCGCCGGAGTAGAGCAGGATGCCACTTACTCCGCTCTCCTGGAACAGGCTTTAAACCGGCAAATGGGTCATCAAAGAAATTTCCAGGTGCTCAACTGCGGATTTTCGGCTTATTCCTCCTTTCAGGGTCTGAAGTACCTGGAATTATATGGCTTAGGCTATCAGCCGGACATGGTGCTGCTCTATTTCGAGATCAACGATTATATGCCTTCCACCTTGCGCCATTATGGCCTGGATGAGACCCATGCGGATCTCACGGATGCGCAACTTTATGATTCCAACGGGAACAGCGTGATCAGAAGGATCATCAATTCCTCCATGTTCCTAACCTATTTGCATTATCGGTATGCCGCTGCTAAGGTTAAAACGATGGGCTCGGATGAAGCCCGGAATCCGTTTATCAATATTGGCATCCAAAACCCGAGTTATACCGCCGGTCGGTTGGCCATCGAAAAAGAAGGCCGCCTGGTCCGCACGGAATTGAACGAATACAATCTCGGACAAAGGGTTAGTGAACAAGAACGGGTGTCGATTTTAAAAGCCTTTCGGAACATTTGTCAACGGTTGGGTATCCCCATGGTAGTTATCCATCCCACCTACCTGAACTCCGGGCTGCATCGATGTGTATTGACAGACTTTTGTAAAACGAATAAGATCCCCCTGTTTGAAGCCTACTACAGCCTGCATCCCGATCCGGTCGAATTCCTGTTTATGGATAATTTACACCCCAATCCGGAAGGACATCGCCGGTTAGCCCACGATCTGGCGGAATTCCTATTACCTTTATTGAAGCGTTGACCGCTGCTGTTCAACCAACCGTTATATGCCTTATGACAGAACTAAACCAATCATTGGAATATCACTTGAGAAATATCGAAACCGAACGGTTACTGCTCAGAGCAATAACACATTCCGATGCCGAAGCTTTGCTGAGCATCTGGTCCGACGAAAAGACGATGTACTACACGGATACCGATCCGATCAATACCCTGGAAGAAATTGGCAAAGAAATAGATTTCATGGAAAACCTTTATCGGAATGGACACGGAAACCGTTGGGGGATCTTCAAAAAAAGTAACCTTGTTTTAATAGGGACCTGTGGATTTCACAAATGGGATAAGCAGGCTCACAGCGCCGAAGTCGGGTATGAGATCGGAAGTGCCTTTTGGAGACAGGGCTATATGAATGAGATCTTTAATGATGTTTTGGAATATGGATTTATGACCATGCAATTAAACAGGATTGAAGCGCCGGTGCTTGGGGGTAATGAAAGATCAATGAATTTGTTGAAGAAGTTTGGGTTCAGGGAAGAGGGACGATTAAGAGAAAGAATTTTCAAAAACGGAAAATTTTGGGATGAACATTATTTATCACTGTTGAAAAAAGACTGGAGGGGTAATCTTCCGGCTAACCAAGGATGAAGATCAACTCGGTTTCCTTCCATAATTTTATGCCAGAGCATTGACCACCACTCGTAAAATGAACCATTTGAAAGAGTGCGGATGCCCACATGGTGCTTGAACCTTTGAATGAACGACTAACCATTTACATTCAAGCTGGGCATCAAGAGGGCAGTTGTCAAAAAATGTTATATTTAAACCCCCACCCTTTGAATAGCATTGAGAAAGCTAACCATAATAGTATGGGCTTTATTGCTTAGCACAGTTGCATATCCGTCAACCAGTGTACTTCATTTTGACATTATTAATGACCAGGTAATTTTTCAGGTTCGATTACCCGATTCCACCATGGCAAGGGTCAAGTTCGACACCGGATCCAAAGGTTGCACCATCGATGAATCTATTGATAGGGGTTACGAGGTGATCGGCAAAGTAAAATATGGAAGCGGGTTAGGAGGAGATGATCAACTAGACATTAAGGATGTTGTGATATTTCCCTTTAAACTTCCCGGTGGGGCTAAATGGGACAGTTTAGAAGCAGTTGTTACGAACTTACCGGCTAATGCAGGATATGATATATTGTTGGGTTATGAATTTTTCAAGGACTATATCGTTCGAATTGACTACCACAACAAGCAATTACATTTTTGTTATCGCTGCCCCGAATACCTGGAATCGGCCTATACCAATTTTGATTTTACGGGTAATTCCTTACATATATTGCTGCCGGCAAGGATTAACGGGAAGGTATATCCGAATTTCATATTGGACACCGGGGCAGGATCAACGTTGATCAGCGAAAAACTGCAAAAAGAATTGGCTTTACCTATCAGAAAGCGACCAAAAGTTATTCAAATCGATGCTGCGGGAGATACCATCATCACACAGTTTCATAAGATCTCCAAACTCGAACTGCTGGATCACGAATTCAAGCGGATCAATACGGTTACCATCGTTGATCTGAAAGCATTTAATGAAGTAACAGGGATCGGGCATAGCGGTTTTATTGGCCATGATGTCCTGGAAAAGTCGATCGTTCAGATAGATTTTTGGCAGAAAAGAATAGCCATCCTCAAACATAAATAGATCAACACCAACGGCTGATCTTTGCTATGCTAAAGCCAATGGATTTAATAAAAATACTATCCGAATTACTGATCAGCAGCTTTTTAATAGCCACCCTATTGAATCTTGCCATAACCAAACCGATATTTAAAGAGGACTTCAAGCTTATTCAATATTGGCTGGGGCTGGGCTTGATACTTGGCTTAGGATTGAACTATATTCTAATGGTCAGTCAACTATGGACAAACAGGCTGGATCCTGGAGCGTTATTCACGTTTAAACCCTGGAATGCCCATTTTGGGTATAATTTAATGCTGATCTATCCGCTTATTGTCCTTGCGTTTAATTTGCCTTACCAGCTTCGAACCCATAAAATTGTTGCAATATTATCGATGTTGATGTTTCTGCCAAGGATGTTCGAGTTTTTTCTCGTTTACACCGTTTCCGACGTAACTTTCAGCACCATGAACGCAGCTTACACAGATCCGATGGTGAGGATCTTTATTGCAGGCCCGGTTCTTTATGGATTAACTTTAATGCTGGAGAAATTCATAATGGCAAGGAAAAGATCGCAGCGCCAGGCATCCGGACGGTAGCTTTGTTACCCAATTGCTTATCAAATGCTACTCCTTTGCTTTGCCGGAACCATAGAATGATTTGACAAACAGCAATCCCAGAAATATTACCGGAAAGATTAAAAAAGGCCGTACAATTTTACTACATTACCGATGGCCAGGCGCACCGCCTTCATGGCACCCCGACTATCCCATTTGATAAAGAAAACCTTGCCAAAACCTAAAAATCACAAATATGACAAACGAATCGCAAAAGATCCCCACATGGTTTTGGGTGATCGGCATCATCTTATTGATATGGAACCTGATGGGTTTAGCCTCCTTTTTCCATCATATGACGGTTACCGAAGAAACCCTCCAGGCATTGCCGGAAAAGGAAAGAGCATTGCAACTGGAAATCCTGGCCGATTATCCTTTATGGGCGGAAATTGCCTATGGATTGGCCGTTATTGCCGGATCCCTGGCGGGCATTCTGTTACTAATGAAAAAGAAAATCGCTAAACAGGTTTTTATCCTTTCCCTGATCGCCGTTTTCGTTCAAATGGTTCATACCCTATCCTATATACCGAGAGG
>JANQFB010000581.1 GCA_028278085.1 Chitinophagales bacterium | reverse complement strand
AACTTTTTCAACAGGGCAACTTCCTGATCGGGTTAGGATCCGGTGCATCCTTCTCCCTCGAAAACATATTGCCGGCCATTACGGACACTCTTAATATTCATATGGGTGCCGAGAATTTCCAGCACTTCGTCAACCGCAACAGATTCTATGGTGCCGATAAACCGGCAATTACCCAATTCCGGATCTTTTAATTGGATCTCAACATCGAACAAACGTTCGAGTTCTTCAATAATAGCGGTTAATTTATCATTATCAAAAATAAGTTTGTGGTTTTTCCAAAACAAGAAATTGCGGTTCCGGTTCCTGGTTTTGCTCACGGTACGGCTCGTCCTATCCAGGGTGCCTTTATCACCGGGTAACAAAAATTGCTGCAGTCCGGCCTGATCCTTATGAGCCAGCGAAACTTTACCGCTCACAACTGTTACCTCAACCAGGTCCGATCCATCCCGGGCTTTGACATTAAAAGAAGTTCCCCACACGGTGGTCAGGGAACCCGCAGCTTCGATCTGAAATTTTTTCCCGGCCACTTTCCTGACATCAAAAAAAGCTTCGCCCGCCAGGATGACTCTTCTGGCAGCCACATCCCAATCATAGCGAATGGTCGACTTTTGATTGAGCCAGACTTCGGTACTATCCGGCAAGAGGATCATTTTCGTTTCGCCGGCCAATGTAGCCACCTCCACCCCGTCATAGGAGGGATCAAGGAAGGTATAGGTATAAAATGCGCCGACCAGCACGATGATGATCGCCGCTATTTTATAAGCCATATTAAACCTATGGATGGAGACTACTTTAGCGGGCTTTTTTTCCATGGCAGCCTGAAAACGCTCCAAACCTGCGGTGAGATCCGGTCGATAATCAACATCATAGCCGGCAGCTTCCTGCCATAGCTTTTCATATTGCCGGTAGATCTCCCGGTGCTCCGGATCGGCAGCGATCCAGGAAGCCAGCGTTTTTTCCTCATCGGCGCTAAGCTCACCGGCTAGTTTCCGGGTGATCAGGTCTGTATAGTTTATGGTAGACATCGTTTTTAATTTTTGTCAGGATTCATCCGATCCCAGGCCATTTTTTAAGGGTGTTTATGGTTAAGACGAATTCCAATTTCATAACCCCTATGTTTCAGCAGAAAATAGTGACAAAAATTTGTTCGAGTGACCGGGATATCCCAACCAGCAGGCCCCAGGATAAAAACGTTTTTAGCTTTTCCCGCAATAATTTCATTGCCTTGGTGGTTTGGTTTTCCACCGTTTTTACGGATATCGACAGTTTTTCAGCAATTTCTTTATTGCTCAACCCTTCTTTCCTTTTCAGCAGAAATACGAGGCGGCAATGGGTGGGCAGCTCATCAATAGCCTCGCGGATCGAGGCTTCCAACTCTGCGGCGCCGGTGGCGGCATCGGTACGATCAGTGGCTGCCACTTCGGGTGCATTATCAATATCTACCGCTATATTTTTATGGTTTTTGCGGTAATGGTCGATGGCGGCATTTACAGCAATCCGTTTCAAGTAGCCTTTCAACGAACTTTTGACAGCAATCTCCCGCCGGTTGTCATAAAATTTTAAAAATATTTCCTGAACGATATCTTCGGCTGTGGCCGGATCCCTCACGATGCGATTGGCAGAGCGGCACATCTCTTCATAATTTTCCGTGAAAAGGATGGTCAGCGCTTTTTTGCGGTCGGCTTTCAGCAGGTCTCTGATATCGTTGTCTGGTGTGGCCATTGGCGCTAAAGTAGGATTATTATGGAGAAAACAAATCCGGGGAATCCAAGGTGAGGCTAATTTAAAGGTTTCCGTCAATATTGATATTGGGTGGCGTTGTGAAAAAAAGATTATATTAGTGTCAATAAGCAAAATAGTACATGATCACTGCTGCACAAACGACAATTATTAAACAAACGCTCGCACCTTTTGATCCTGAATATATTGGTGTATTTGGCTCATACGCCCGAGGCGAGCAACTTGACACCAGCGACCTGGACCTTTTGGTAAAGTTTGGCAAAAGAATAAATTTATTGGAACTGGTAGGGCTTGAACAAGCATTAACCGAATCCCTGGGAATAAAGGTAGATCTGGTTACTGAAAATGCCTTAAGCCCATTGATTAAAAGTTTTGTGGAGAAGGATCTCAAGCAAATTGCATAGGAATGAGCAAAACCGATCATGTATATTTGATGCATATTCAAAAATCCATCGATCAAATATTAGATTATTCAGCAAATGTAACAGAACCGGAATTTTACGAGAGTCAACTCATAAAGGATGCTGTAGTCAGGAATTTTGAGATTATCGGTGAGGCCGCTAAAAATATTTCCAACAAAACCAAAAGCAAATACCCTAATATAGCGTGGAAGAATATGGCTGGAATGCGGGATAAACTCATTCATGACTATATCGCGGTTGATTATGCCATAGTTTGGACAACCATCCAGGAAATCTTACCAGATTTAAAAGGAAAAATTGAGTTTATCCTAAAGGAAAACTATTTCGACCCTTAATAAATTGTAAAAGGGATATCAGCGGTAAAAAAGGTTGAAGCCGCCAAACTTCAACCTTTCGTGAACGTCAAAAAAAACAGTTCGCCTTCGCAGCAAGAAGTGAGCAATTGATCATACCGAACGCTGGTAAAGTATAGTTATGGATACAATGGTATTGCTGCTACGGCGAACTAAGCCATAGAATCAAATTTTTCCGTCAAGCCGGTAGTGGATACCGGCGAAAACCCTGTAGTGCATAAACGGTCTTCTGTATTTCCTGCTCAGATCCGAGGTATTGGTCATCCGCCGAAGATATTCCACACCCGTCATAACGGTCAGGCTTTCGCTGATGTGGAAACGGGGCATACATTGAATGCGGTAGTACCGGTAGATCAACTGTGGCCCTTCCTCACCATCAAGCTGCCTGGCCAGGCGGTCGGCGAAGGTCCGTATTTCCCGGTAACCATTCAGCAGGATCTCCATCTTTCCAAATGACATCCCAAGTTTCACGCCTAACCGGGTTGCGAAATAGGAAAAATCACCACCCGACATATCTTCTTTCTGTTGCCATTTGAAATATGGGGTAATATATCCACGGGAAAAAAGGTCTTTCCGGTAGGAAAACTGGGTGTGGATATAACGCCAGCTTACGGCCACACTATCGGGAGGGATATCCAGCAACGGATCTTCCGGCATGGGTGCTATGATCCATTCCGTATAATCCCTGTTGGTAAGAGAGATAGAAGCCCTCATCCGGTCATGTCGCCCCACTTTTTGACTGATCTTCCCTTCGAGGAACGTATATTCATGGGTTAGGGTAACTTCATCGGCTTTCCGGTCATATTCCTTTATTCCACGGGCCGCTTTGAAGATGGTCAGGTTACCCCGGAAAGGTTTGACGATCAATCGGAGCTGACCGGACAGGTGGTAGTGCGCATAGTTTTTCAACAATTCATCTCCCAATACATTAACCGCCAGCTTATTAACCCTTGCTCCCGTGATAGTAGCGCCGGCTTTTAACTTTTTGCTGATCTTGAACGCATAACTGGGCCTGACGATATACCGGCTCTGGTTAGCCTGGTCGATGTTCATGTACCGGATGACCCTGGTATTATGATAGAATTGCCAGTAATGGCGTTTCCCCATCTTATTTTTCAGCCGGAAGATCAGATCGGCCCGGTGAAAAAGATCGCTGTGGATCAGTGTGTCTGTTGGAAAACGGAACCCTTTTTTGGAAATAACTTCATCCGGGGCATAAAATAAATTGTGTGCTTTTCCGGTGGTGTATTTGGCTGACAAGGTATAACTGGTCTGGCCGTTTGCGGACAGGATGGCGCCAAGCAATAGCACGCATACCCATCCCAATAAGTGATTGTGTTTCGGATTCATGAGTGGTTTTTTGTGGTTGGATCAAGGAAGCAAATAATTATCGCCGCAGCAGTTGCTATCACTACGGTCAACGATCATTTTTTCGGGACCCCTGACTTCAATGGTCTCGGGCGTTGACTTCTTCTGAAATGCCAGGCTATCCATATAGCATACCCCGGTGACGATGATCAGTAATAAAAAAGTGAAAGGAATAAAGGTTCGGCTGATACCGGATAAGATTTTCATGACCTGTCTTTTTAAAATGAATAAATGAGATTTTCGTTTTTATATTTTCAGGCAACAGGTCATATAAGCAATGCCTCAGGAATAAGACGGATAATTTCCGGCTACCCCCTACGGGAAATAAAATTTTTTTTTGAACTGGAAAAATTGGTGGAACGGGCATATACATTGATCAACCGTCGAGCAGGGATCTTAGACCCTTTTGATTGACATTTTGAATTTCGATACCCGGGCGGGCATTGATCTCGATAACCATTGGCCCCGAATCCCGGTCATACACAATATCGATACCGAGATAATTCAAGGGGAACAGTTTGGCCGTTTCCAGGGCCATGGACAAGGTCTTTTCCCATTCGGGCAATGGCTTACCGGCAAATAATACACCGGTATCCGGGTGGTGATCGACATATTGCCGGCCATCGAATCCCGATCCCAACCTGCCGGTGCTCATATCGATACCGATCCCCAGGGCTCCCATATGGAGGTTGGCTTTCCCATCGGAACGGTCGTTTGGCATCCGGAGCATCGCCAGCACAGGCTTTTGATCGAGCATGATGATCCGGAAATCAGGAACGCCATCCGAATAGATCTCCGTGAAAAAAGGGTGCGGATGCAGGCAATATTCCAATATAACTTTATCACTGGCCCCTGAAGAATACATCCCAAAAAGGATATTGGCCAGGTGAGCCTCGATATCTTTTCGTTCCATCACCGCACCGGAGGGTTTTGTCCATTGTCCCCGCTCCTCCTTTTTCAGGATCAGGATACCACCGCCGCCACTGCCCATGGCCGGCTTGATACATACGGCATTCAACGTTTCCAGCGTTTGCCAACACGACCGGATATCACGCGTGGCCGTTATGACCTGGTATGTTTGGGGGGTGGGAATGTTATGTTGTACCAGGATGGCTTTGCTCTGCACTTTATCATTAGCCAGGATATAGTACTTCCTGGGATTGTTGGGATAAACCAGTTGGTGGTTTCTGGCATTCATACCGATGACACGTTCCTGGAGGGCCAGGATATCTTTGATAAATTTCATGAGGATGGATTATCGGATTAACCATTTAAAACGACTGACTTCGGTAATCCTCAGGCCGATCCATTTGCCCAGGAGCAAATTCAGGCTGACGATCACCAAGATCAATTCCGGAAAGCTGAGGAACAAAGATTCCATGGAAGTGGAATCCAGCACTAAAAAAGTAATACCGGCTACAAGCAGGGTTTGTAGCGCTTGTTTCAGCGTATCTTTCAGGCCTTCTTCTTCCAGCGACCGGGCAAACCGTTCGGCAGTGATCGTAACGACCACAATGGGGAAAAGGGTTAAATACACCAGGGATGTTAGGCCGGTTTGCAGGCCGATCATGGCCACACCCAAAAAGATCACCACTACCGCAGCCAGCATGATCGACATTTTAGGGATCTGCAGGATATGCCATCTTTCCAGGGGATAGTGCAGTCCGCCGATGACCACGATCACAACGACAAAGGCTAAAATTCCCCAGAGAAAACCGGTTTGAATGGAAGCCATAGCGATCAATGCAGGTAAGAAGATCCCAAATGTTTTGATGCCGATAACATTCCGGCACAGCGCTACGATAAAGGCCGCCAGGGGCAATAATAAAATGATCTTCAGCATGTCGAATGAGATCCCGGTTTTTTCAAATGCCTGCCAGGCGCCGACCGCATTGAAAGGCAAATGCTCCAATTTGGCGATTAAAGTAGGATTCAGGGTGAGGTTTTCACCGGCATGATAGGTAACCATCATATCCACGTTTAAAGCCTCGACTAATCCGAGATCGCCCTCGCATAGCTTCAGGTAGTTATCCGGGATCGCCGCAAAAATGCCATTACCCGGGTCGAACGGGATCCAGCTACCGTTGACATAGGCTTCGGTCCATTGCTGCCATTTGCCGGAAATACCTTCTTCGAGGATGATACCGTTCACATAGCGGGCCGGAATTCCTTTGGAGCGCAGCAGATCAATGAACAGCGTATTTTGATCATAATGATCGGTCTGTGGGAAATAGTCATAGGAAGAACGTCCGGAAATAGCCGGTAACCTTGTGGCCCGGTTAAATGCGCCTTGTAGGGTCTTCAAGAGGTTCCAGCCATTGCCGCTGAAGTGATGTGTTTTCCGGTATTCGGTATAACGGGCGATCTCCTCTGGATAAGGCAAGGGTAAACGGATGGTGCTATCGATCCGGTATTGCAGGGCTTTGCCGATGAAATGAAAGCCATATGATAAATGCTGTGGCATTTGGCTCTTGGGGTTTGACCAGGTTAGATACCGGCCGCCGTCCTTTTGCCGGATCAGCACGTCGAATTCTCCGGAATCAAAAACCTCGGCGGTAATGGATTGGTGTTCGTCGGATTGAGGCACAAAGGCATTGATTAACACCAGATGATGGAGGGAATGGTTCAGATTCTTTCGATGAGATTTTAAGAG
>JANQFB010000563.1 GCA_028278085.1 Chitinophagales bacterium | reverse complement strand
GCCACCATGTCGTTCCGGGGAACAGGCGCCGGCCACACCCGGCAATACTGGAACGGTATCCCGATAAATTCATCGATGAACGGTATCAGTGACCTTGCCCTCACACCTGTCGGGCTGATCGATGAGGTCAGCCTGACCTATGGAAGCGGCGACCTGGAGCAGGGTAGCGGTGCCCTGGGCGGCAGCATTGCTTTGTTCAACCGGCCGGATTTTAACAACCGGCTGGACCTGGAATGGACCCAAACGGCCGGAAGTTTTGCCGATTACCGGAGCATCGGTGCGGTAACTTACGGAGATCAGCATTGGCAGGGAAAGAGCAGGATCTATTCCACTACCGCGCTAAATGATTTTTCCTACCGCAACATTGCCAAACCTGAAAGGCCGGAGGAGATCCAGGTAAATGCTGCGTTCGACCAATACGGCGTACAGCAAGACCTGGACTATATCCTCGGTAAACGCCACCATTTGGCCATCCGGACCTGGTACCAGCAAAGTGACCGGCAGATCCCGCCGCTGATGACAACAGCCTTCAGCGATGCGAATCAGCAGGACGAACATGGCCGGTACTTACTGGAGTGGCGTTATGTCAGCCATAACACGATGCTGACGGCCAGGTACGGGCATACGGATGAAATGATCGCTTATAATGATGCGGTAGCCGGTATTGAGGCGGTTAACCGGGCATCTGTCGATTTTTTGCAGACAGAGCTGAAATATAGTCCGGGCCCTTTTTGGCTGATGCATTTAGCAGCCGGGTACACAGATGAAAAAGCAACCGCTCAAAGCTATGCGGGAAAGTTGCACCGGGATCATTTCTATGTCGTCAACGGTTGGAAAGCAGCCGTACAGGAAACCTTTTTTGCTAACCTGTTTGCCAGGGGCGAATGGTATTTGGATCAGCCCTTCCAGTTGCTCTATAACGGAAGCCTGCGATGGCAGTTGTCAGAAGCGCTCCATTGGCGGGTAGAAGCCGGTAAGAACTACCGGGTGCCTACCCTGAACGATCTGTACTGGGTGCCGGGCGGAAACCTTCAACTGGAACCGGAAACCGGGTGGCAGTCGGAAACCGGGTTAAAATGGACCCGCGCTGGGAAGCGTGCTGCCCTGGAGGTCGATGTAGCAGGCTATTACCAGCAGATCGACAATTGGATCCTTTGGCAGCCGGTGAATGCGGCCTGGTGGGAAGCTCAAAATGTAAAACAAGTACTGGCCAGGGGTTTCGAAGGCTTCCTGTCGGGACAGGTCGAGATCGCGGATATGCTTTGGCGTTGGAAAGGCGGCTATAGTTATACCCTGGCCACCAATAAAGAGGCGCCTCCGCAACTCGGCGATATTTTGGACAAACAATTGATCTATGTTCCACGCCATAAGGGATTTTCTGTTGTAAGCGCCAGTCGAAAAGGGCTCTTTGCCCGGTATGAGCAGATCTATAATGGCGATCGTTTCATTACAACCGATAATTCCTGGTACCTGCCGGATTTTACCCTGGCAAATTTTTCAATTGGCAAAGTTTTTGCATGGTCATTGTTGAACGTAAGGCTGCAATTCACAGTGAGCAATGTATGGGATACCCCATACCAGGTGATCGCCTGGAGAGCCATGCCGGGCAGGCATTATGGTTTCAGCCTGATTATCAACTATCAAAAAAGTAACCCAAATGAATAAGTGTCATTATTGCTGGCTGCTGATCGTAAGTATCTTTATGGCTTGTCATAAGGATGGCAATGTTGGCCCGAGACCTACCAACCCCGGAGGCAATAACCGCGGCGGAATGCCTACCGAAACCCCGTCCGAACGGGTGGTATATGTGATCAATGAAGGCAATTTCATGGGCGGAAATGGTTCGGTAACCTCTTATGATCCGGGATCAGGCCAGGTTTCACAGCATGTCTTTGAGCAACAGAACGGCTTTCCATTGGGTGACATCCCTCAATCCATGGCCGTTGTTGACGGACAGGGCTATATAGTGGTCAACAATTCACAGAAGGTAGAAATCGTCGACCTCGAAAACCTTTCGGCCAAAGGGACCATTCAAGGTTTCACATCGCCGAGGTACCTGGTTGCCGTGAGCAACACCAAAGCCTATGTTTCCGACCTTTATGCCGATGCGATAGCAGTGGTCGATCTGCTGGAAAGGCAAATTGCTAAACATATTGCTGTTTCCGGCTGGACCGAACAGATAGTGGTAACAGCAGGCAAGGCATTTGTCGCCAATGTCGATCGGGACCTGGTACTGGTTTTCGATACCAAGGTAGATACCTTGCTCGACAGTATCCCGGTCAGCAGAAGCCCGGTGAACATGCAGCTAGACGCCAACGACAAGCTTTGGGTGCTCTGTAACGGCGGGATAGAAGAGGATTTTCCGGCGCTGGAAAAGATCAGCACCGACAGTTTAGCGGTTGACATAAGCCTTCGTTTCCCTGGTAAAACAACCTCACCGAATCGATTGGTCATGAACGGCAGCCGGGATAAATTGTATTTCCTGAACGAAGGCGTCTATGAAATGAGCGTAGAAGCCACGGCCCTTCCGGCAAATGCGATCATTCCGGAAGTTGACAGGATCTTTTATGGACTGGGCCTGGATCCCGAAAATAATGATATTTTTGTCTCCGATGCCGGGGATTATATCCAACAGGGTACCGTGTTTATCTACCGCAATAAAGATCTATCCCTGAAAAGCAGCTTCAAAACAGGCATCATTCCCGGTGACTTTTACTTTCATACTCGGGAAAATTAAGCATAAGTATCAAGGCTGGAAAAAAGGACCGCTTGATGCTCAAACCTTAACCCGTGCCAATTTGGGAAAGCGGTATTGCAGCAATTCAAAGCCACCGATCAATACGCCCACAAAGAAGAGGTCACCGAGAACGGTGTTGCGGAAGAAGGGGATAGCTGCCGTATAACAATTCAGCAATCCGGCCAGATCTTTGGAATACATGTCGTAGGCCAGCCAACTGCCGAAGTTTGTGATCAGGAAAAACACAACAGAAGCAGCGAGTGAGGAGCCGATAACATTGATCGTTTTCACCCGTCCTCTTAACTGGAAACCCAGTACTCCGACCAATACAAACGCCAGGTATACGAAAAGTAAAGTATTGTGCATGCCGATGATCAGGTCGCTGACAAACATCGCCGTTATCGGGATAATAAAGGCCATTTTTTTGTTTTTAAAATAAGCTGCTCCAAACAAGGCTATGGCCGCAATAGGGGTGAAGTTCGGCGGATGAGGTAAAAGCCTGCTCAATGCAGTTACAATTATCATAATGGTCAGTATCCAGAAACGGGGTGAATTGATCATAGCTTTCATAGCACTAATGTTTGAGCAAATTTATGAACTTTTTATGGCTATTCAAACCCATCTGACCAACAAAATTCACCGGATCAGGGTCAAAAATAGCCGCCAAATAAAATTTGGGTAAAATTAGATTGATTTTACAAGTATCTATAAATGAGATAAATTTCTTTGGTTATCTCACTTAAAAATTTAAATAAGGGATGTTGATGTGGATTTTCTTTCTTATATTGGGATTTATTAATGGATCGTCCTCGAACGATGGCCCGAAAATGCGGGATCAGACATGGATTTTGGAAAGTTGATCGATATCACTACAGTAGACTTTTCCTTCCCGGAAAATGATCCATCGACCATTAGTCTCTTGTCGGCATCCGGGCGGAAAACGCCAACCGAGGTTTATGTCGGATGCCCGGTTTGGGGCGATGAGGCTTATATCGGCAAGATCTACCCGCCCAAAACAAGACCGGCCCAATTCCTGCATTATTATTCCCGGCAGTTCAACACGATCGAACTGAATTCCACCTTTTATAATATTCCGACCGAACAAACAGTCAAAAGGTGGAAGGATACCGTGCCGGAAGATTTCCGTTTCTGCCCCAAGCTTCCGGGGGAGATCAGCCACAACCGGTCGTTGCACCAGGTACAGGATGTGGTGGAAGTTTTTGCACGGCATATGCGCCATTTCGGCCACAGGCTGGGAACCGGTTTCTTACAATTGCCGGCCACCTTTGCGCCGCACCGCTCCGGGCGATTGGAAGATTTTGTAAAGTATTTCCCGGCAGATATACCCTTGGCCATAGAGTTCAGGGATCCGGAATTCTTCCGCTCCCAGGCCGCCAGGGAAGCGGTTTTCGGAGTATTGGAAGAACATCGAATCGGAACAGTGATCACCGATGTAGCCGGCAGGAGAGACGTTTTGCATCAACGGCTGACCACACCCCGGGCCACCATCCGCTTTGTCGGTAACAATGTCGATCCCATTGACCTCGACCGCCTGGAGGCTTGGGCCGATCGCATAAGATCATGGATGGATCTGGGGATCGAACAGGTATTCTTTTTTGTCCATGGTCCGGAGGTGGTAGCTTCCGTATACCTGGCTGATTATTTTATCGAACAATTGAACCGGGTTACCTCACTGGATCTGAAAAGGCCTGTTATTTCGGA
>JANQFB010000542.1 GCA_028278085.1 Chitinophagales bacterium | reverse complement strand
CATAGGTCTTGCGCATTGCCGTAAAATAGTTGAAATGCATGGAGGCCGGCTTTGGGTAGATTCGGTGCAGAATACGGGAAGCACCTTTTATTTTACCATATCAACTAAAATCGGGGATTCATGAAAAGAAAGCTGAATTGTATCCTATTAATCGATGATGATGAACCTACCAATTATCTGAACCAGGAAGTTATCGAAGAGGTCGATTGTGCGGATAAGGTGGTGAGCAAACTGACGGCATTGGAGGCCCTGGAGTATTTAACCTCCAAAGAGGATGGTGAACATCCCCGCCCTGACCTTATTCTACTCGATATCAATATGCCTAAAATGAATGGCTTCGAATTTATGCAAGCCTATAACAACCTGGATGAGGTGCAAAAAGGAAAAATTGTTATCATCATGCTAACCACTTCCCTTAACCCCGATGATGAAGCAAAAGCAAGAACAATTAACGGCATCGATGACTATAAGAATAAACCTTTGACAGAGGAATTGCTCAAGGATATCCTCCATACATATTTTGCCGACCATTTTTAGGCATGCTCCTGCATATGAACAGGTGTTAAGCATATGGCCGGGCATCGAAAACTGGTCTCCTGATCCTTTGCCAAGGTAGTGGTAACAACAAAAAAGGCCGCTCATCGGCCGGTTTCGTTTCACTAACATAGCGCAAACGAAGCCGGCGAATGAACAGCCTCCTGGTATGCGGCGACCGGAAGTTAATTCGCTCCTATGAAATGGAGATCTCCTTGGCTTTTTCCTTGGTAACAACCGCGTTTTTCTGAAGGGTAACATTCAGAATACCGTCGTCGTACCGGGCTTTGATCTTGTCTTTATCGACATTTTCGGGCAGGGCGAATGACCGCCTGAAGGAACTATAGCTGAATTCCTTGCGCGTATAGTTTTCTTCCTTTTCCTCCTTTTCCTCTTTCTTTTCGCTGGAAATGGTAAGAACACCCTCATCCATGGTAACATTAAAATCCTTTTTGGTTAATCCCGGGGCTGCCACTTCGATCTCAAAGCTGTCGTCATTTTCTTTGATGTTCACGGCCGGCTGCCATTCACTCTTGAAAATGGGTGTATCGAAAAACCGGTCCGTATCAAAGAACTCGGGAAAGTTGCTGCGCAGGCTGGGAAACCAGCCACCTTCGTTTCTTCTTGTTAATTTCATGGTGTAATTTTTTTAGGTTTTTAAAAAAAGTAATGTATGATACAAAAATGGGCAGGAATGAGTGATCAAAGCGATGATTGCGATTATTTCATAAAGGTGATATTTATCAGTCTTTTTTATGATCATGCCAATTGTAGTTTCTTCCGGGGTAAGATACTTTTACCGGAAAATTAAAGCTATGATCAAAAAACGGATCTTACTGCCAACGGATTTTTCAGAAAATGCCAGTAACGCCATATTCTACGGCCTATCGCTTTTTGGTGACGAAGCCTGTAAGTTCACTTTGCTGCATACCTATTATATCCCTTTCACCTATCATGAAATGCCTTTATCCATGCGGGATATCAGGGGTGAAAATGCGGAACGGCATTTTAATGTCTTGATCGAAAGGATCCACAGTCATTTTCCGGATAACAATTTTGAATTTGAAACGGCCTACATGACCGAGGAATTGATCGCAATGGTCAAAAAGACCGTTAACGAGGGAAATATCGATCTGGTTGTGATGGGTACGCAGGGAGCCTCCGGCCTGGAGGAAGTGTTGATCGGAAGCCGGACAGCCACAGCGGTCAGACATGTGAATTGCCCGGTATTGGCCGTACCCGAACAAGCGCCGTTCAAGGCCCCGGAAACGATCGTCCTGGCCATCGATGATGCAGAAGAATTGAAAGAAGACGACCTGACAGTGTTGTTGGAAATAGCCCGGAAATATGGATCACATGTCCTGTTATTACATGTTTCAGAGGAGGAAGCAAAGCCATTTCCAAAAGATAAATTAGACGCCTTTTTCAAGGACATCGAACACAGTTATCACACGATCTACGATAAAGATATTCCCCAGGCTATCGAATCATTTGTCAAAGAAAAAAACGCTGCCCTGGTGGCCATGGTTTCTCACAAGCTAAACCTATTCGAACGTATTTTTCATCAAAGCATTACCAGGAAAATGGTCTTCCATACGGAAATACCCTTATTGGCAATGCCTGCTAAAAAATAATCCACATGAATCCTGCCTTATTAACCGAGATCATAAACCATCAAAAGGAACCCTGCGTGGCTATGGTGGTTTCAACCGCCATGAAATCTTTTGCGGATAAAGAAAAGATCCAACTGGAATTAAAAAACAGCCTGAACCAGGTCTCAAAATCTCTGCAAGCGGGCTATGACGAAACAGTGTCGACGGAACTGATCGATTCGATGCGATCGCTGATCGAGCAGGTAGATTGGGACCATTTACCCCAGGGTTTAGGCTTTTATGTTTCGCCGGGATACTCCAGACTAGTGTCCTTCCCCTTCCCGGTATCCGATAACATAAGTATAGATAAGGTATTTAACGTTTCCCACATCCGGGAAAACCTGAATAAAATGACCCCTTATACCGTGGTGCTGCTCAGCAGAAATCATACCAGGTTGTTCTCGGGAAAAGGAAGGGAGCTAACAGAGATCAAGGATCAGCATTTTCCGAAAGATTTTGAAAATGAGTACCAGGTTCATCGTGCTTCACCGCATTCCCTGTACAACAACGAGGAATCTAAGATCGATCATTCCCGGTGGGAACAATACTTCCGGGAAATCGATAAGTTATTGGGCGCACATACCGGAGCCAACCCGGTGGTTTTGATCGGGGTAAAAGAGAATCTCAGCATTTTCAAGTCGGTGTATAAGTCGCCACAACAGGTGATCGAGGAGATCGTCGGAAATTTCGATAAAGCTACTGTTCCGGAAATTAAAGACCTGGTATTACCGGCCATTGATGCTTATCAGCAGCGGGAAAACAAGTTACAGCCCCAATAATTTAAGAAAGGCATAACCGCTGAAGATTCCGATAAGCGTCAGGGCTTCTGTTCTTTGCAGGCCTCTTTTCTTCTGCAGGAAATACAGCACCAGCAACGACAACCCAAACAAACAAGGTAGGTCAAACCATACCAGGCTTTGCTCAAACCGGAGCTCGGCGATGGTGGCCCCCAAACCGACCGGTATCAGCAGATCGAAGATATTGCTGCCAATCAGGTTACCGACCGATAGCCCTTGGGCCCTCTTCCGGGCGGCATTCAGCGATAAGGCTAACTCCGGCAGGCTGGTACCCAGGCCGATCAAAATAATACCCACAAACGATTGTTTGACGCCCAGGTCTTCCGCGAACTTCACCGCATTGTCCACCACCAGTTCAGCCGTAAAGATCACCAGGACCATACCGGTTACCAAGAGGAAGATATCTTTATGAATACGCTTGCCTACTTTCTTTTTCAGCTTTTCACCGATCCTTTGCTGATACAGCAAGGTGAAATAATAGATCAAATACACCAGGATCAGCACAACGCCTTCTATCCTGCTTAAATGACCGTCATATCCCAGGAGAATAAGCAGCAAAACCGACCCCATCAGCATGAAACCATCTTCCAGCACATGGCGTTTGGTTAGGGTCAGCAAGCCCAGTAATCCGGCTATGCCCATAACAGCGCTTATTTGGCTGAAACAACTGCCGATGGCATTGCCGATCACGATCCCCGAGGTATCCACCTGCTCCATGGCATGCTGCAAGGAGGCATTGATGGCAATCACAATTTCAGGCAGATCCGTACCTATGGCTAAAATAGCAATACCAACGAATACCTGGGAAAGCTCAAAATAATCGGCAATGTTCACCGCCCCTGTGATCACCAATTCCGTCCCTAACCATAAACCTGCCAGTCCGAGTATCAAAAGGAAGAGCTCCAGCACGAGATAACATTTAATTGATGGGTGTTAAAAGTAAGTCGCAGCTATGGCAAGGACAACAACGAAAATCTTTTCATAAACTGATATTGCTCATTTCCGGATTCATGCGGATAGTCTATTATTAACTTTTTTCGGAGCCGAATACCGTTGCACATCCCTGCTGCTATGAAGATTGCTGATCCCCATTCACTGGATACGGATACCATCCTGAAAGCCCTGGATGCCCGTGACCAGGGATTGTCCGTCGAGGAGGCGGCCAAACGGCTAAGCCAATATGGCCCCAATCAACTGCCGGTGGGTAGATCTGTCTCTCCGTTTTATTTATTGCTCAAACAATTCAAAAGCTGGCTGGTTATCATCCTGATCCTTGCGGCCATCATATCCTGGGTGGCGGGCCAGGTGGTCGATACCTGGGTGATCATCGCTGTGGTGATCATCAATGCCAGCATCGGGTTCTCACAGGAGTTCCGCGCGGAAAAGGCCATCTCCGCTTTACAGGAGCTGATCGTCAAAACAGCAAAAGTGCTGAGAGCCGGAAAGCTGATCACCTTGCCTTCCGAAGAATTGGTTCCCGGCGACATCATCATCCTGGAG
>JANQFB010000536.1 GCA_028278085.1 Chitinophagales bacterium | reverse complement strand
CTGACAATATTTCCTTGCCCGTAAATAACGGCTATCCTGTCGCGGGCGCTTACCCTGGCAGGATCCGGGGCCCTGGTATAGCGATGCATGGACAGGAATTTGATCTCTTCTTCCTCTTCCAGGCCCAGGGTTTCTTTCAAATGTCCCCAAACCTGGTCTTTGTAGTAAAGGTCGTCGACCAGGCCCAGGTCTTTGGCATCTTCGGGATGCCTGACCATCAGGTGATCGGCAATGCTATCCAGCATGGCTTCATCCATTTTTCTGGCGTCGGCAATACCATGCTTAAAGTGGTGAAAGATATCGCCCAGAAAGGATACTGTTTGCTCTTTGTTCTCTTCGCTCATTTTATCGAGGCGGAAGGGTTCGGTGGCGCTTTTGAATTTGCCGGCATAAAATATTTGTGGTTCGATGTCGAGCTTTTCCAGGGTATGCTGAAAAAACATGATCTCGGCGCTTAAACCTGAAAAATCCAACATACCGGTAGGATTCAGGTATATCTTATCGGCCACTGAAGCCAAATAATACACCTTTTGGGTGTATATCTCACCATAGGCGACCACAAACTTTCCGGAAGCTTTGAACTCGATGATAGCATTCCTCAATTCTTCGAGGGTTGCCCATCCGTTGGTGGCCATGCCGAGGTTCAGGTATATTCCCTTAATATTCTTATCGGCACTGGCTTTCTTTAAGTTTTTTAACAGATCGTTCAAACCGGTCATCGGTTTGGTTTCGAAGGATAACAGATCGATCTGCCGTAATGAATTCCGCTGTGTGCGTTCCGGAATACTATAGTTCAGATCAAACTTGATCACGGTGTTTGGTTCAACACTTACGGTTTCGCTATCTTGTATGGCTGAGGCAATCCCCACGATGATCAGAAAGCTGATCAAGCCAACAAAAAAACAAGCGATCAACACGCCGGTTATGGTCGCAAGGACATATTTAAAAAATGATTTCATTCCATGTATCGATTGAAAAAATGTGGATAAAAATAAGGTTACATCGTGCTTTGCAATTATAGTAATTTTTAAGGAATTGTTAGCTTTGCCTTCGTGAGCGACGACAACATTGTTTATCTCCTAACAGGCAGTAATATCGGCAACAAAAGCGTCAATCTCGACGAAGCCAACAAGGCTATCGGCCGGCATATCGGGACGGTCTTAAAAGTTTCCGGGATCTACCGCACCGAGGCCTGGGGTATCCCGGATCAACCGGTTTTTCTGAACCAGGCCTTGCAGGTGGCTACCGCTTTGGATGTCTATGCCGTACTGGCAGCCATCGATGACATTGAAAAAAGCCTGGGCCGGAAACGCTATCAAAAATGGGGTCCGCGTTCCATCGATATCGATATTTTAGCCTATAATGACCTGGTTCTGGACGATGAAAGCTTAACCATACCCCATCACGAGCTTCCGAACAGAAAATTCGCGTTGGTCCCCTTGCAGGAGATCCACCCGGATTTTATTCATCCCGTATCCGGGAAGGATATTCAAACCTTAATAACCGAATCGAAGGATCCATTGGCTGTCGAATGTATTTCATCCTCTTCCGATGCGTTACAAATTTATCACCGTTGAAGGCAATATCGGCTCGGGTAAAACTTCCCTCGCAACAAAACTCAGCCAGGATCTTTCGGGGAAACTGATCCTGGAAGAATTTGCCGACAACCCTTTTTTACCGAAGTTTTATAACAACCCAGCCAAATATGCTTTTCCGCTGGAACTGTTCTTCATGGCAGAAAGGTATAAGCAATTGCAACAAAGCCTGCCTTCCCCGGAATTGTTCCGGACCTTCACCATTTCCGATTATCTTTTCATCAAATCCCTGTTATTCGCAATGGTGAACCTGCCCGCCGATGAATACAGGCTCTATACCACCTTATTCAACATCATCAATCCCACCCTTCCCCAGCCTGATCTGCTGGTATACCTTCATGCGCCAATTGAAAGGTTACAGCAGAACATTAAAAAGCGGGGCCGGTCTTTTGAAACCAATATTACCGACGACTACCTGCAAAGCATCCAGGATATGTATTTCAACTATTTCAAAAAACAGGCGAAATTAAAGATCCTGGTGATCGATGTATCCACCGCGGATTTTGTGGCTAACCATGACGAGTACCAGGCTATCCTGAAGCATATGGACCAAGATTATGACGAAGGCCTTCACTTTTTGCATCTATGAACAGGAAAAGGGAAAACACATGCCTGCACAATTCCCTAAATAAATTATAATTTTAGGGAGCTATGAAGATCAAAGCCCTGTTCTGCTGCATCCTTTGTTCGGCTACCCTGCTGGCCCAGAAAGCCACCCTGAAAGGTGTAATTACCGATGCCGATGAAGGGATCACACTGATCGGTGTAAATGTTTTTATCAAAGGGACATCCCTTGGCGCTGCCAGCGGCCTCGACGGTGATTATGAGATCAGGGATATTCCTGCAGGAGAATACATCGTAGAGTTCAGCTATATCGGCTATGAAAAGAAGGTATTTACCGGGATCAAGTTCAATGAAGGGGAAGTTAAGGTGATGAATGTTGAACTGGGCACCACTACCCTGACCCTCGATGAAGAGATCGTGGTGATCGGTGAAAAGCCCCTGGTAGACATTGAAGATTCCAAAACGCAATCGACCATTAGCTCCGACATTATCGAGGCAGCGCCGGTCAGGCAGATCCAGAGTATCCTCAATACCCAGACCGGTGTGGTTCAAAACGCGGAGGGGGTCCATATCAGGGGTGGAAGATCTTATGAAACCGGTTTCTATATCGACGGGGTTTCTGCCCAGGATCCGCTGGCCGGAACAGGGTTTGGGATCGACCTGGGTTCGAATGCGGTGAATAAGATCGAAGTAACGACCGGTGGCGCCGGTGTGGAGTTCGGTGACGCCACCTCCGGGGTCGTTAACACCAAAACGCGCAGCGGCGGCGACAAATTTGCCCTGGATTTCAGCCATAAAAGAGATAATCTCGGATTTACCAAGGATTGGGATGCCTCCTTTAACCAACAGGTCTTTGAATTCGGTATGGGGGGCCCTACCAAACTGCTCAAAAAGATCTTACCCGGCAAACTGAAGTTTTATACTTCGGTGAACCTGAATTTTTCGGACCTGTTCATGAAAAAACCGGCCGATCAGTTGTATTCATCGCTGTACAGCGATACCCTCGATTTTATCAGTAAAAACCGCCCCTTTCTTACCCCCTACCAGGATAATCGCTGGAACGGCATGCTCAAATTCAATTATGAGTTCAACCCCCGGAAAAAGCTCATGGTATCCTATGTCAAGGCGATCAATATCAACCAGGACCGGAATATGTTAAGGATCACCGGCAACGAGGTATCTTTCCGGCCGGGATATCAATATGACTTTGAGCTCCAACCGGATAATGCCAACACCTATACCCATGATACTAACCTGGAAACAGTTCAATGGCAACATACGACCAGCAATAAATTTTCCTATAAGGTTTCCGCTTCCAGGCTGTTCGTCCACCTGAGAGCAGATGCCAACGGCCGGGATTGGCGGCCAAGGGTGGTGGATTCCGAATTCGAACCCAGGTCTATCGTCGAAAATCCCGTAGAATATTTTAACCCGAACGATAGCATTGTTTTTGTTAATCCCGGCCCGGGGCTGTACAACAACGGCGGTATTGCGACCCTTTGGCATGATCATTATGTGGAAGAATATACCGTACAGGCCAGCGGCACTGTTTATTCGAAAGATGCCCTGAATCGGCTGATCTTCGGAACGGAATTCAAGCACCAGGATATGCAGTGGATCGATATCAGCCGGCCCTGGATAGGCGCGCCGCTTCCGCTGGCCAGCGGTGAGTTGTCACAAACCTTCCGCTTGGGCGACTTGAGTGAAGTCTGGAGAGTGAAACCTGTTAAAGGCGCATTTTTTGTGGAGGATAAGATCAAGTTCAGGGGCCTGATCGCCCATATCGGTACACGGCTGGAATATTGGCTGCCGGGAAAATTTGTGGATGATGCGGTAAAAGACTCGACCGCTCCCATCAGGGATGAGATCCGCCAACAGTATATGGATCAGACCATTGGCCTGGGCAACCGGCGGGTGAAGCTACGGATGTTGCCCAAGGTGTCCGCATCGTTTCCGATCCGGGAGAACCAGGTGATGCATTTTAATTATGGCCACTCCACCAAATTACCCCATCCTACCTTTATATATACTGGCCTGAACCCGTTTTTTACGGATCAATCCACCTTGAGCAATCTGGGCAATCCTAACCTGAACCCCGAAGTCGATATTTCCTATGAACTCGGTCTCAAGTCACAAATCACCTCTAATGATGCTTTGAACGTAACGGCTTTTTGGAAAGATAAATATGACTTTATTACTTCCACCAGCATATTAGTGGAAGATTTTACCGGACGGGAGGTTAACCGGACGATCCGGATCAATTCCGATTATGCCAGGGTGCGGGGCCTCGAGGTGGCCTATATTAAAAGGATCGGCAAATGGTTCAACGGCCAGATCTCCGGTTCCTACAGTATTGCCTCCGGTCAAAGTTCTTCTTCATCCGAATCCCTGAAAGAGATCCTGGCGACCGGTAACCGGGAGTCGACCAAAGAAACGCCGCTGGCCTGGGATTCTCCGCTGGATTTAAAAGCATTTACCGTTTTCACCCTGAACCGTAAAGAAGGCTTATGGGGTAAAAAAGGCTTTAACCTGATGTCGCTTTATGTGGAAGCTGTATTCCGGACCGGCAGAAGGTATACTCCTTATATATATATAGGTGACGAACCCACCTCCGGCAGACCGATCTATGAAGTCGACAGCGATCCCGAAAACCGCTTTTCGAAATTGTCGCGTCCGGGTTTTTGGCTAAATACCAATTACAAGAAATGGTTCACCTTGAAAAAAACACAGCTTGCCCTTACCCTCGAAGTTACCAACGTGCTCAATAATAAAAATACGGCTATCGTCAACCCTGTTACGGGAAGGGCTTATGAAAACGGGGATCCGGTACCAACCGAATGGCGCGATCCGGAATTCATAGATCCTCGTGATTTCCGGTCTCATAATCGGCCTCCCTTCAATCCTGCCCGGTATTATGAACTCAGGCACTTTATGATA
>JANQFB010000506.1 GCA_028278085.1 Chitinophagales bacterium | reverse complement strand
GGTGCCCGTCATACGTCCCACGGTCAGTTCATCTTCACGGTTTTTGCCACGCATTTCAGGCTCCGGCACCTTAACCCTTGCCGAGTCGGGTGAGCAGCGGCAATATACCGTCAAAGGCGCTACCCAATACGACCGTCAACGGAAACGCGTTTGTATCTACTGGGACCAGGATACACCATTCTCACCCGGTTATTACGAAGTGGAGATCTACCAGGACGGTTATGAGATCGGGAAAAGCTCGTTTGAGCTGAAGGCGGGGATCCTTTGATTGGAAATTCATGTATCGTATCTTGGCATGTCCGTAGTCGCTTGCCCGCTATGCCGGGCTGCAGACTACGGTCTGTTTGCCTATACTAAAGCTATAAAATAATAGAGCAGCCTGAACAGGCTGCTCTATTATTAAATCTAAAAAAGTAATCCTGAAAATCGGTTTCACTACTTGATGTGGACTGCTCTTTTGAACATTTCTTTGCCTTCAACCGACAGGGTATAGATATAAACACCTGAAGGCAAGTTGGATGCATCCCATTCAATGGCATGGTCGCCTTGAGTTTGAATTTCGTTGACGAGTGTTGTTACTAACGTCCCCATGCTGTCAAAAACATTCACCATGGCCTGGCCACGCTCTGAAAGGTGATAGCGGATCGTTGTTGTACTACTGAATGGGTTGGGCTGGTTTTGCTGTAAGTCTGTCTGGGTAGAGCCCGGAGCGATAGACTGGCAATTGCTTACCTCGTCAAGACAGGCTTTTAAATTGGCCATCTCAGCTTGTAAGGCTTCCAATTGGCTACGGGTTTCGGCCAGTTCTTGCTCTATTTCGGAATTGTTCATTTTCGAAGAGCTGAGGCAAGTGGTGAGGTCCAACAAAAGCACTTCTCCATTGTCATCCAAACTCAGCACTTTGTTGCAGTCAACATCGATGTTTGGGGTAATGGTCGGGCTGGAGGAATTAAGGTTGGTGAAGCGCAGTCCACTCCGGTTTGGGGCGCCAGCGATCTCCAGCACATCGTTGGGCGTTTCCGTGCCGATACCCATATTTCCGTTCTTTAAAATTGTTATGGCATTAGACTTGCTGCCAATATTTGTTCCATTGCCAACAGAAAATAACCGATCGGTAGGGAGTCCTGTTGGCACATAATCACTGTTATAGGTACCGACTACCATTTCATCGTTAGAAAAGGCAATACTTCCCAATCCAATGGCAACGGAACCATTTCCTTGTGCTTCACATACTTGCCCCATAGCGATCGACCAGGCACCTGAAGCAACTGAACCAATACCTGTTGCTACGGCTGCTTCTCCCGAAGCAATCGTAAAACCTCCACAGGCAAAAGATGCAATGCCGACATTAGGGTCGTCCCATTCGGAACCATTAACAGTCCCGGCCCGGAAAGCAGCTTTCCCTGGGTACCACATCATCCGGGTACCGGGACCAGTGGCAGGGATACTCCCTGAAAATAGCGTTCCGGTGAACAAGGCTCCGTCATCATGCTCAACATGCAGGCCTGCATCGGGCATGTTTGTGCCAATGCCCACCCTGTAATTGAGGTTGGTATTGTGCATGGAATTGCTTGCAGGTACAAGGGTCCAGTCCATATCAGTACCGCCAATAATAGTGGCAGGATCCGTCCAGGTGGCCACACCGTCTGCATCTGACACTAAAACAAACCCATTGGCCTCTGATCCATCTTCAATTCTAACTTTGCCATCAAGATGGGCAGCCAGGTTGTTCAGTCCTCCGGGGCCAATAGTGGTTGCATAGATTCCTGCATTGGTTTGAGCATCCCCATCGGATCTTGCCCATACACCATATCCTATTCGAGCACCATTGCCGGCGGTAGTCGTAGATTGCCCCCTGAGTCCATAGTTAACGATTTGAGGACCGGAACCCGTAGCCAGACCAAGCACACCAACGTTAGTTGCATTCACATTATTCCTGATCACATTTCCAACCACTGCTTCGGCAATACCTGTAGATCCTGGTCCGGGAGAGGTTACTAAACCGCTTACTGCCCTGATCTGTCCCCCGGATAAATGACTATTGCGAAAGTGAGCAAGGGTACCAAATTGGTTGCTGCTAACCCCTAATTTGCTATTGAGCGTTGTTATCCCGATACCGACAGACCCACCCGCAGGGTTAATATGGGTATCGTTATTCAATCCGTTCCCTTGTATCGTTAAAGGAGCAGCTCCATCAGTTGAAATATCATCTGCAATTCCTGGTGCGGTTGCACCAATTTGTATAGTGCCGGTCCCTACTTTTAACACATCCGTTACCCTCATATCTCCATCCACTGTTAATTTTTCTGTGGGATTACTCGTTCCAATACCGACATTTGCGCTACTGTTCTCATCTACTAAAATTACATCATCATCCGAACTACTGGATCTACTGCTCTTGCTACTACTGCTCTGTGCAAAAACGGAAGCATGGATAAAACAAAGGCTCAGCAATATTAAAATATAGCTGGCGGCATTGCGCAGGCTTGTTTTGAGAAAGCCAATTTTGTTGGTCGTTGCATTTAAAGTCTTCATTGTTGTAAAAATTTATAGTTAAGAAAAAAATTCAATCCTCCTTTACAAATAGTTTTGTTTTATTATAAGTGATATTGCTGTAATTTAAAGATTCAAGGATCTTATTAATAAAAAATATGATGTGCGGACGGAAAATGCTGACGGGCAAATATTTATAGCTGATGAATTGACCAGAACGATGATGCTGACCAGGTAGTTCCTTTTAGGATCTGACAAGTCCGTAGTCGCTTGCCCAGCAAGCCAGGCTTCAGGCTACGGACTGTTGGGGGTCGGGTGAGTGTTAGGATATTAATACAGTCCGTAGTCCCTTGCCCGGCGGGCAAGGGACTACGGACTGATTGGGGGACTCAAAATCACTCAGGAATGAAAGAACTTGAGTTCCCTTTGATCTTCCTTGTACCGGTATATACCCAAAGTGGATGATATAGCCTGTTGATAACCAAATATCGGGTTCCACAACTTTCCAGCCGGATTCCCCGAAAAAAATAAACCAACCCACCACAGATCAATGCTCTGCAATGGATTGGTTTTGTCAACATTCACCGGTTCGGAATGGAAAGTGCTCTATCCGGGATGCATTATTTTTAGGGCATATAAACCTGATCCATCTACTTCAGGTAAAGTGCTTTTTTAGCAACCATTTCCCCATTGACTTTCAGTATGTACGAATATAACCCGGAAGACAGATCTTCAGGCGTCCACTCGGTGGTGTGTTGACCAGCCATTTTTGAAGCGTTCACCAGAACGGCAATGGATTGACCATTTTTGTCAAAAACCTCCAGGACAACATCGCTGGATTCACTTAACTCATAGGAAATAGAGGTCGTGGTATGAAACGGATTGGGGATGTTCTGTTCCAGTTTTGGTGTGTTTTTAACGTTTACTTCTATCCCCTGCTCTTTCTCTTCTTCCAAACCATAACTTTTAAGCATGGATTCCAGCGCAGCGATCCGGTCTTTTAATTCCCGGATCTCCTGATCGGTGTCGGCTACTTTTGACAGCGCGGCAGGTGCGCAATTTATATCGCAGGCATCCACCAGGATTACATCACCGGCATTATTGACACTTAACAATCTGTTCCTGGTATTGGGCTGTACATTACTGGCCGCATTTAGATTGGTCAATCTTAAACCGCTCACGCCATTCGGATCGATTATCGGTCCTGTATTCCTGACAACTTCCAATGCATTGTTAGGGTTAGTGGTATTGATACCGACTTCACTATGGGGTATTTGATCCGGGGTAAGGTCTCCTTCAATGATAAAACAAGGTTCTCCTCTAAAACCAACTAACAGGCTAAAATTATTGGCGTTTTGGATATCATGACCGATGGCTATGGCCTCTTCAATGGTGGCCTCGCTGTTAAATCCGAAGGCCATAGACCGGGCCGCGGTGGCATTGGCGCCCTCTCCGACAGCTATCGCAGATGCACGGGTTGAAAGGGAATTCAAACCGATGGCGATGGAATTGGCCCCGATGGCCCGACTGGATTGGCCCAAAGCAGTGGCATTATCCGTGGAGATGGTAGCGGCTCCTATCGAAACCCCACGATTTGCCGCTTCAGCAGTGAACCCTATTGCCACAGCATCAATACCTGTGGTCAAACTCATTTCTCCACCGGAAAAGGAACTCTGACCGGCAGTTGCCCTGGAGCCTATGGCCACCCCACCACCGCCATTGATGGTGGTTCTTTGACCGATGGCCACGCCAAACCGGTTTGAATTGGATCTAAATCCAATCGCAATGCCTTCCTGATCCGCGGCATCTACTCTGGCTTCCGTTCCAATGGCAATACCGCTAGCGCTGGCTGCAATACTCCGGGTTCCTAAGGCATAGGCGTCGTCACTTGAAGCACTAGCCCCCCGTCCTATAGCGTAAGTATTTAGTCCGGTAGATACGGCATCTGTCCCCATGGCAAATGCATTAGCCCTCAGCGTGCTACTGTTATTTCCAAAAGCATAAGAAGCCCGTCCTGCAGCACTTGAATTGAAGCCAAAGGAAATGGCATGGTTGCGGGTCGCGTTGGCATTCCGGCCAAAAGCGAAGGAATATAAAGCCCGGTTATCCCAATCTGCTCCCTCATTTCTACCTGCACGGAGGGACCGGGTTGCCGGATCCCACAAAAAATACGAGGTGTTCCCTGCCACTAATCCGGTAATGTTATTAGCCGGTGGATTGAGACCACTAACAAACAAATTGCCATTATTGATCTGCACGTTATGATTGGTCCAAATATTATCGTCAATATCATCCGGTGCAGTGTTGGTACCTTCTTCAAACCAATCGGCATCGGGGGGATTTGCAGGCGGAACCACCGGGAGGGGTTCCCATTTTACGTCACCAAGCGCATCAACGACCAGGACCCTGTTATGATTAGGCGTTCCTGGCTGCAACCCTTCAAAAAGCAGATCTCCGTCGGTGTTTAATACATGGGAGAGGCTTGGGTTATCCGTTCCGATCCCAAGGTGTATACTTGCCGGGGTATTGCCTACTCCTTGTGAATTAATTATCCATATTTGGTCATCATTTGGATTAGCGGGAGCCTGAGCATTGGATAAAATTCCTTGGGTAAACCCGGTGATCGGTAACAGACCCAAACCTGCCATAACCATTAATTTGATGTTCATCATTTTCTTAGCTTTTTCGTTAAAAAATATTTTCGTCAACAACAAAGCTATCTGAATAGCGGATACCAAATTTTCAGAATACCTGTATGGCAGGGTTAATTGTAGGAATGGTAGATCTTGAAGCAGGTTCGGTAGCTGATCAGTTATGATGATCGCCTGCTTTGATCCATAAACTTCATAAACTCCTCCTTACTCCTGCGGGGAACATCAATTTCGTGCTTATTGGTCATAACCACGGTACCTCCCGATCCTTTTCTGTATTTATAGATATAACCGGAGTTGATGATGTAGGATTTATTAATTCGATAAAAATTTTCGGCAGGCAAAGCTTCCTGGAAGTCTTTCAGGGATTTTGAGCAAACGATCTTTTCTTCCTCCGTAATGATCTCGGTATAGTTACCTTCGGATTTACAATACAAAATAGTTTTAGTTTCCAGTACCGTAAAACCGGACATTTCCGGTATAAAGAGCTTCCTGAGTTTTTCTTTTCCCTTAAGGCTATCGATCAACTCATGCATGAGTTTGGCGTCGACCTGAGTCTTGTTCTTATCTTCATGGGTCTTGATAGCCTTATCCACTGCTTCGGTTAGCTCTTCAATATTTATGGGTTTCGTAATATAACCCAATGCGGAGAATTTAATGGCATTGATGGCATAGTGGCTATAGGCGGTTACGAATATCACCTCAAACTTCAATTCATCAAATCTGGAAAGCAGATCAAACCCGCTTCCACCCGGCATCTCCACATCTAAAAAAACCAGATGCGGCTGTTTATCTTTTATTTCCTCAAAGGCGCGATCTGCATTTTCCGCTTCCCCGATTATTTCAACTTTTCCACCTAACCGGTTTAGAAAGGCCTCCAGGTTTTCCCGGGATTTTTTTTCATCATCTACTAATATTGCTTTGATCATTTGCTCAACTTTGACTTAATGCTCTGAAAGCAGCAATTCTACCCTTGTCCCAAGTACATTACCTACTGCATCCTTTTTATCGACTACGGAAACCTTCATTTCCTTGTTTCTGGCCTGATTTAAAAGTTCCAATCGCTCCCTGGTGATCAACATGCCAAATGGTATTCTCTACATAGGGTTGTAAAATCATAGAAGGTATCAGCTCCCATTAATCTGTATTTATATTTCAGGTGGTTAACATCAGCATAAGATAGGCCGATGAAGTTAATTTTTAGGGTATTCTGGCCAGCCTTTAACTCATAATGTTCCTGTACCAGGGTGTCTGTATTGTTAATCCGGATGCCGGTAATGTATATCGGTGGAGTTACAGCCTTCCTGGTCCAGTTTTTCGGAAAGGCATTCAAGCCGCAATTGGTAGCTGCATAAACGGAATCGTTCCATATGCATACATCATTTATATTATTGGAAGAAAGCCCATCTGCCGTGGTGAAATTGTCGAATATATAGCCGTTGAACCTGGAGACTCCCGGTCAGTAGCGATCCAGATATACCCTTTGGAATCTTCAAATATGGAATAGGTCTCATTGCTGGGTAGCCCCGATTCGACGGTATAGTTGATATAGGCAGGCTTTTGAGCAAACAGCACGGTAGAGAATAACCCTATCAATAAGACAACAAAGATCCGATCCATTGAATGCCAAAGCAACGGCTTATAAAACAAACAAATACTTAAGTGTAAAGTAAACTTTCACCTATCAGATTACCAAATTCCCGGAAGCCGGAAATGGTTGACCTTTTGATGGGATCATCCTTTTTGGCCCATGTTGAGAAATCGTTAATTTTTGACCACTTTGTAAAACTGCTTCACCCCATTGGAACTGAGTTCAAGGAAGTAAAAACCAGGTGCTCCATTTAATTCGAGTTGATAATCTGAACCGGTGATCTTTTGTTCATGGTGCAACAACTTGCCACTGAGACTAAATAATTTTAATGATACTTCCTTTAAGTTGCCTAAATCAATTTTTATAAGTCCTTTGTTTGGGTTGGGAAAGATGGACACCCTCTGACTAAAGGTATTTTCTGTTATACTTACGGATGAAATGCTAATACATGCTGAGGTATCTCTGCAAGCATTTTTTATTACTTCCACTGCATAATCTCCATTTGAAGAAGGGGTGAAACTTTGTGCGGTCTCTCCACTAATGATGGCGTAACTAAGGTCACAGGATAACCACTGATAGGTGCCTCCTGTTTCATTTGCTGTAATGCTATTACCCGTCATCGTTACATTTACATTAACTGTATCAATGGTTAAAGCTAATGATACAACAGAGTCACAGCCTGTTCCAGTTGTCAAAGTATGGGTAGCCGTATTGTTACTGGCCGTATAATTGTTACCATCTATCCAGGTATGGGAATCACAAGCGGTAATTACATCGGTACCAGTAGCAGAACTATTTACGGTTAAGTCCAATGTAACGATAGAATCACAGCCTGCTGTATTGGTTAAAGTGTGTATCGCTGAATGGTTGCTGGCCGTGTAGGTATTCCCATCTATCCAGGTATAAGTATCACATGCAGTAATTACATCGGTACCAGTAGCAGAACTATTTACGGTTAAGTCCAATGTAACGATAGAATCACAGCCCGAAGCATTGGTTAAAATGTGTGTCGCTGAGTGGTTACTGGCCGTGTAGGTATTCCCATCTATCCAGGTATAAGTATCACATGCAGTAATTACATCAGGGCCAGTTGTAGAATGGTTTAACATTAAGTTAAGCGTAACAATAGAATCACAGCCCGAAGCATTGGTTAAAGTGTGTGTCGCTGAGTTGTTGCTGGCCGTGTAAGTATTCCCATCTATCCAGGTATAAGTGTCACAGGCGGTGATTATATCGGTACCTGTACTAGCATGGGTTAGGGTCAAATTAAGCGTAATGATGGAATCACAGCCCATCGTATTAGTCAAAGTATGGGTAGCCGAATAGTTGTTGGATGTATAAGTATTTCCATCTATCCAGGTATAGGCATCACAAGCAGCAATGACATCTGTACCGGTGTTGGAGTTGATCGTTAAATTCAGCGTTATAATACTATCGCATCCATTCGCAGATCCACCATAAATGATAAAGGTAGCCGTATTGTTGCTCGAGGTATAAGTGTTCCCATCAATCCAGGTGTACGAGTTACAGGTAGTTAGGGCATGTGTCGACAAGCCAGGGATACAAGAGGTATTACGGTATAAGTTGGCAATGACCTGATATGCGTCATTAAACCCGGTCAAGAGCACATCCGGATAGGTATCATTATCCACATTAGCAAAAGCCACACCACCGGTTGAAACTCCGTCAAAGGGGGTTCCTGATTCTAATATAAAGTTTCCGTTCCCATCATTAATATAGAGTTCCGAGATCTGTTGAAGATATCCTATTAATCCTGTAATAAGAACATCCTGATCGTTGTCCTTATCAACATCTGCAAATGCAACAGCACTATGGGTTACACCAGTTAAGGAAGAGCCTGTAAGCTCACTAAAGTTCCCGTTCCCATCATTGACGTAAAGTTTTGCGATGTAAATAGTAACATTCCCAGCCCCCGTTATTAATACATCCTGATCATTGTCGTTATCGATGTCTGCGAAGGCGATATCACTTACATCAACTCCCTCGAAGGGAGTCCCTGTTACTAAAGCAAAATTACCACTCCCATCATTAGTGTAAAGCTTTGAGATACCTTGGTAGGCAGCATTTGTTCCTGTAAGCAACACATCCTGGTCATTGTCATTATCGATGTCTGCAAATGCGATGGAACCCGCGTAAACCGCTTCAAAAGGAGTTCCTGTTACTAAAGCAAAATTACCGTTTCCATCATTGGCATATAGTTTTGAGGTCCCTTGTAAGGCACTATTCCTCCCGGTAATTAACACATCCATGTCGTTATCATTATCGATATCTGCAAAAGCGATGGAGCTGCTATAGACCGCTTCAAAAGGCGTTCCTGTTACTGCTGTATAATTACCGTTCCCATCATTGGCATAAAGTTTCGAGATAATTGTACTGGAAGTCTTTTTTCCAGTAATTAACACATCCCGATCATTGTCAT
>JANQFB010000495.1 GCA_028278085.1 Chitinophagales bacterium | reverse complement strand
GATCATCGCCAGAATGAGCTCCGGTTCGAGCTCGTAGTGACGGCTGACTTCGATGATGCTGCGCGCGATCTCGCGCTGGCGGTGACGGGCTACGTTGATGTTGTTGGCGTCCAGAACGTCGCGAACGCTGGTTTCGACACGCAACGACTCCAGCTCCGATTCCACCGAGGCGATGGCCTTGTAGTGGGACCGGTTCTGGCGTCGAAGCTCGTCCAGCTCGGCGGTCTGGTACTGCAGCGCCTGCACGAGGATCAGGCAAAGCCCGATCGCCGTCAGCGCCAACCACCTCATTGGACTGCGCATGGGTAAACGACTCCTTGTTCCACGTCCGTCTGCACCGGTAGCTTCATCCTCGATGGTTTGCAGTACGGTCAGGTTACTGTCGAGGGTTTTCTCCTGGATCTGGGCATAATAGCCCAATTCGATATTATGCCCCGGTTGCAACCGGCCTCCATATTCCACATCGCCGTTGATCATCTTCACCAGGGTGGATTTACCCTCTCCGTTCCTGCCTACAAAGGCGATCCGTTCTCCCTGGGTAATGGTAAACTGCAGGTTTTCCAACACCAGGTTCTGTCCGTAGGCCTTCCGGAGGTCTTTCGCCGTGAGCACGATCTTGCCGCTGCGGGGTGCCGGTGGGAAGCGGAAACGGATGGTTTGTTCATCCAGCTCATCCAGCTCGATCTTTTCCAGTTTATCCAGCTTTTTGATCAGGGATTGGGCAAAAGAGGCCTTGGTATTTTTCGCTCTGAACTTATTGATCAGCCTTTCGGTGGTTTCAATATATTTTTGCTGATTCTTTTGCGCCGACTTCTGCGATTCCAGCCGTTCTTCCCGCAACTCGAAATATTGGGTATAAGGCACCTTGTAATCATAGATCTTGCCGAAAACGATCTCGATGGTGCGGTTGGTAACATGATCCAGGAACATTTTATCGTGGGACACCATCATGATAGCCCCCGGGTAGTGGATAAAAAAATCTTCGAGCCACAGGATGGATTCAATGTCCAGGTGGTTCGTCGGCTCATCCAGCAGAAGCAGGTCCGGCATCTTCAGCAAGAGTTTGGCCAACTCGATCCGCATTTGCCAGCCCCCGCTGAATTCTTTCATCGGCCGTTGCAGGTCGCTTTCTTCAAAGCCCAGGCCCCCCAGGATCTTGCCGACATGCTTTTCCATGGTAAAACCGCCCAACATATTGAACTGCTCGTGCTTTTCCGTCAGCCGGTCAAGCAGATCATGATAGGCATCGGAGGAGAAATCGGATACCCCGGCGATCTCCCGGTTAATGGATTCGATCTCCTTTTCAAGTGCCCTGACTTCTTTAAACGCGGTAAGGGTTTCTTCATAGATCGTTTTATCCGAGGTCATCCGGACCTCCTGGGGAAGATAGCCGATCGTTTTACCTTTACTCATAACAACCTGTCCCTGGTCGGGCTGTTGCTGACCGCTGATCAGGTTCATGAGGGTTGTTTTTCCCACCCCGTTTTTTCCCACCAGGCCAATACGGTCTTTGGGATTGATCAGGAATGAAATGTTCTTGAACAATTCCCTGCCGCCAAACTGTACAGTCAAATTCGATACGGTTAACATCTCCTGAGATAGTTTATTCCTTCAGCATGGTAAAAGTTCGCTCCTTGAAGTGCGAGCGGGTAATATCCACTTTGACATATTTTTTCTGATCGGGATCCCATTCTTCTTCGGTGGTGGTCAGCGAGCTATTCCGGGTGGTTTGATAGATGATCTCTTTATTCGCCAGCCGGTACAGCTCATATATTTCCCCCTGCGTGCTATCCGAGGTGATCACGACGGTGGAATCCACTGCCGGAACCGGGGGACCGTGAAGGGGAAACCTGCTGATCCGGTAATAGGTCGTGATGGTATCGTTTTGAAGCAAGAGGTGTTGCTTGTTTTTCACATCACCGTTCCCTTGCAGGAAATTCCAGCGGCCGACGGTAAGCTGTTCGGCATAGGTTAGAGTAAAATGAGAATCGAACACATTCTCGGTTGTATCCTGGGTGGTAACCGTCTTACGAAAAATCCCGTTTTTACGAAAGGTACAACGGATACTTAATTGGGAACGTTCGGGCGCCACAAAATTACCGCTGGTATCAAAGGCGATCCATTCACCGTCGAAAACCATGCTTACCGCCGTGGAATCATTCAAGCCCAGATCGAAAAAATCATGCCATCCGGATACGATCGTTTTCTCGAATCCGTATCCTGATACGACATTCCAATCCCCGGTAAGACGGGCTTTCCGGCTTCTGAGGGAGAGGAAAGGATCTTCCGGCCCCTTTCGACAACCACTGCTAAAGAGGGTCCCTATCCATATTACCAGGAAGGGATAGATAACAAAGCGGTATACCCTCAATACATGCATGATCATTCCGGGAACAGCATCACCCGAACCAAAGTTACCAATTTAACGGCAAGGATACCGGTTTTTTGTATCCTCAGCCGGGTGAAAAGCCAGTGCTGCGGTTATTTCCGGGCAAAAATCCGGCTGAAATTGCCCGATTTAATTATATACCCATACCGTTTATTTTTGTACCTTTGTATAAGCTTTGATTATTAGGCTATAAGGATACAACGACATGAAAAAGTTATATTTGGTAAGACATACCAAAGCCACCTGGAAGGAAAAAGGTGTGCAGGATATCGACCGGCCGTTGAAAGCCGACCGGATCGGAGACACCTTTCTCATGGCTAACCAACTCCGGGAAAAGGGTATTTTCCCGGATCATATTACTTGCAGCCCGGCTATCAGGGCGGTCCATACCGCGACCATCTTTGCCCGTGTGCTGGAATACCCGGCACAAAGGATCCTGATGGATAGCAAGATCTATGAATCCAATAAAGAAACCTTATTGAATATCATCATGGCCACCAAACCGGAATATGATTCCCTCATGATCATCGGCCATAACCCAACGATCACCAACCTAACCAACCTCCTCACCCGTTCAAAGATCGAAAATATGCAAACCACAGAAGTGGCCTGTATTACCTTCGACATTCAAAACTGGGAAGATGTACGCTCCCGCAAGGGAAAACTGGAATTATTGAAACCTGCCGAAAAGGTCGTACAATAATTTTTTTGACTTATCCACATTTCACCTTTTTTAGGGGATAACTGTTGGCCGGAATTCCCGGATTCTTAGGATATTTTTTGGAAATTTGAAGGATCACGCCTAGGAAGCCGGATCATCAACGCAAAGCTCTAAC
>JANQFB010000408.1 GCA_028278085.1 Chitinophagales bacterium | reverse complement strand
TTTGCCCGTATCGGTGCTCCGGAAACGGCTCCGACGCATCATTGCCATCGTCGAAATCCCATTCATAGTCGTGGTTTTCAATATATTGACCCGGGCCGAAATTGACCAATTCTCCGGGACAGACTTCCTGCGGATAAAAGCCCACAAAGGCCTCGGGTTTGGCATTATTGGAAGCGATCAACACCTGGTTTAAAGTGTCCTGCCCGCAAATACTGTAAAGGATCAGTTCAACATTATAAGGTCCGGGTGCAGCATAGGAATGGGTTGTAAATTCGTCATTAGAGAAATTGCCATCCCCAAAATCCCATCTTACACTGTCGCCGGTACCATCAGCTTCGAATATCAGCTCATCGGTCGGGCAAACCGTGTCATTGACCTCACCGCCCACTCTCATTCCGGAGAGTCCGAAAAGTGTGATGTCCATTACATCGAATCCCACTAATTGGAATTGAGCGTCGACGCCGGCCAAAACAGCCTGGAAGTCTCCCGGAAACATATAAGTGTGGCTGACATTTGCCGGTCCGATGGTAAACGTATCGTTGCCATCTCCGAAATCCCAGTTGAAGCCGAAAGCTCCGCCGGTTCCTGTCAGGGTGAAGTTAACGGTTAAGGGGCCACATCCGTTCGATGTATCCACTTCAAAAGTGACCTGCGATCGAACCTGTGTGAAGGTAAAAAGAACTAAGGTCAACAGGGTAATTCTCAAACTCATATCCGTTTATTTTAAGGGTGAATTGAACAATTGCAAAATTAGGACAAAATCTACATAAATTCAATGAATTAGATTGTCCTAAGGATTGATTAGCAGATGCAAAATGATTAAGGTATAATATAATTGATGATTATCTTATTGTTTCGCTTCTATAATTAAGACCTCGTTTTGGCTGAACCGGTTGAGCCTTATGGCAAATTCATATGATCATCGCCTGATTTTATCAGCAAAATTATTGACGTATCTTATTTCAACTCCACAAGCCTGGTGGTGAAGTTTTGATGATCAATTTTCCATCTTAACAGATAAATACCGGCCGGATAATCCAGCTCCCTGGCGCTGAAAGCATATTGATATTTACCAGGGCCAAGTTCATCATCCGCCAATGTGGTTACGTGGCGACCCATTATATCGAATACCTGGATCCCCAGGAAAGTCGATCGGATCAATTCAACGCTTATAACAGTTGTTCCGATATATGGATTTGGCTGAATGCTAAATTCAGGGGATACGGATGCCTCCCCGATATGAAAGAGATGTATATTTTCTTCCCTTGATATCGAATCCTCTCCACAGGGGCTGCTAACCTTTAGCGTAATAACATAAACGGCATTTTGCCCATAGGTATGAACCGGATGTTGCTCGGTGGAAGTATACCCGTCCCCAAAATTCCAATACCAACTGGTGGCATTTGTGGACTGATCGATGAAAGATATATCCAACGTACTGTATGATGGAATGTTAAAGTCTGCAACAGGTATCCCAAGAACATGAACGGTATCGAACGTCATATCCTGGCAATTCAAAGTATCTGATGCTGTGAGCATGATCTGGTAACTACCCGATGAGTCATATGTTTTACCGGTGGGCATGGGATCTGTGCTCATGGTTCCATCTCCAAAATCCCATACATACTGATCAGCGCCGGTTGATAAGTTAGTTACCATCAGTGTATCGTCCAGGCAAAGGGTATCCCCCTGCAAACTGAAATCTGCTTGCAAACCAGGGGTGCAATTTATAGTCACGATTTGAGAAACACTGTCCGTATCACAGGCATTAGACACATATTGGGTGATTACGTAAGTTCCCGTATCCGTATAGGTATGGACCGGATGCCGGGCCGTATCGGTTTGTCCGTCGCCAAAATCATACCACCGGCCTGTGGTGCTTTGAGAAGTATCGATGAGCACAACCGTTGCCTGGTTTTGCTGGATACTGAATCCTGCCACCGGCGGTTGATCGTTAACTTCTATTCGGATCGTATCCCGGATGGTTCCGATACCGTTGCAGGCGCCGAGAATAAATGTCACACTGATAATATAATCAGTGGAGACCCCCGGAAATGCAAGAGGATTGAATATGGTGGTACTGCTTAGACTATCCGAGGGAGTCCAGCCCACAAAATAGGAGGTTTGATTACCGTCGTCGAATTGAGGCATCAGGGCTACGGTATCGCCTGCACAGATGGCGGTGTCTTTTCCCGCGTAAATGCTGGCAAAATCCCTCACGGTTACGGTTTGGCTGATCGTATCCGTACAAACGCCATTCCCGGCAGCTAAAGTAATGGTATAGGTTCCTGCAGAATCAAAGCGTATGCCCGTATCGGGGGATACGGCATAAAGCATTCCATTGACCAGCCAATGGTAAGTGGCAGTTGCAGAGATCTCCGTTGTGGTTTGATTCGTTAAGATCAGGCTGTCGGATGTACAGTAATTCAATTTCGCCGGTGCGATCATGAGCCCGGCATCGAGGCATTCGAAAATGCGGATCGAATCACAAACGGTTTCGCTGCAGCCTGCGGAATTCCAGGCCGTCATACAGACATTGACCATTCCGGGCTGGTTAAAGGTTACCACCGGATGCTCTTCGAACGACAGTAAAATATTTGGAGATCCGCCGGAGAATGTCCAGATAAAAAAGGAGTTCGAATCCGTGCCGATAGTGGTATTGTTAAACTGTATAGGTACACGGGTTACCGTGTCGGACCAGGAAAAACTCGTATTGACGAGCCCTTCTATGTTTACCGTTTTACGGACCGTATCCGAGGAAATACTGTTATAAGCGATCAACATCACTTCATAGGTTCCGACGCTGGGATAGATATAAAATGGATCGGCTAATATAGAAGTATCTGCGAGCGTTGTCGTATCTCCGAAATCCCAGAACCAGGCCGTGTCTTTTACCGATGTATTCGTGAAGAACACCGTATCCCCCGAACAGGGAAAGGTGGGTGTGGAAAAAAAGCTGGCCAGGACCTCGCTGGTATCGATCACCAGGAAGGGTAACACAAAGGTATCACATTTCAACTGGGTGCATTCCGGACTGGTATTGCAAGCTGTCAGGCTGATGCTATAGGTACCTGAGCTGGTATAATAGTGCACGGGATTTTGCTCGCCGGAGAAATTGGCAGCACCGCTGGCCGGGTCGTCGAAATTCCAGGACAGGGAATCCGCATTGAGGGAAAGGCTGTAACAATTAACCTGGGCGGTATCGGTGGAATCCAGGAATGTCTCCAGGATGGGTAAGGTCCCAAAAAATGCGGAGGGCTCAAAACATCTTAAAGAATCGATATAGTCGATCCCCAGCAAAAAGGTATTGCCATCCAGGATAAAGCCCCGAACCGTAACCAGGGGGATGCCGAGATCTTTATGAAACCATTTATACTCGATAATAGAGTCTGGCGCCAGGCTTTCACCGACCAGTGATGCCAGTGTAATAGCTGTATCATTCCATACCACCGTATCCATCACATGCAAAATGGTTTTTACTTTAAGCGTACTGTCGAAGCTGCCATAAGGCGTGATCAGGGTGCCCCAGCCCTCCACTTCATTACTCCGGTGCTGCCGGTGCAAATAGGCGAATGAAAATTCATAAAACGGGGCGAAATCGATCACCAGGTCAAAACTGCTTGAATTATTATCGGTATTGCCGTATTGTAGCGGGAAGCGATACACCGTATCGGGATTCGTATATTCGACCAGCTCTGTTGCTGCCAGCCCGGTTTGCGGTTCTTCCAGCTTAAATCCCAGCATGGTATTGACGTGGGTAGTGGAGGTTGTTTTGAAAAAATTGTACATATCGGTGATCCGCACTACCCCCAGGTCGATGGTATCCAGCAAGGGGTGTCCCAGGTTGGTGAGGTTGGCAAATTCCTGGTTACAATAATTCCGGCAGTCATTGTCGCAAATACCCAAACAGGCAAAAAATCCTGCGGTACAGGTATCCAGGAAGCAGGTATCATAACATTTGAGGTAACAGTCGGTATAAAAACCTGCATAATGGGCAGTCCCAAAAGGATCGAAGAAAGAATCGACGATCTGTGTCAGCGGTGTTAGCGTAGAAAAATCCCAGGTGATGTTCGCGCCGGTCGTATCATAGTTCAGTCCTGAATTTTGTACGATGTCGGCCCTGCTGATAATAAAGCCATCTCCCGGACCCGCATATTCGGAGGCGGTA